>NZ_LUKQ02000561.1 GCF_001647025.1 Endozoicomonas atrinae | reverse complement strand
GGCGGGTATCAGCTGGTCATTAATAACCTCGGGATTGATGACAACGGTGACTACCGGGAGAAAAAACTGGGCATGGCCTTTAAGCAGTCCGATGGCTCCTGGGTAACGGGGTACGGCTGGGCCAATACCTCAGTGATCAAGAGTGACGGGTATACGCTGTCGGGTGGCCAATACTCCGGCTATGCCCTGGTGAATGGTGAGATGGAGTCGGTATTTCTGTCTGGGACAATGACGGTCTCCGTGAACCCCAATGGTAAAGGTTCCTTCACCGCGCATCTGGACAGTGGCAACGGTGACCAGTACATCACGGCAACCCTGTCGGCACCGGTGAGTGGCTCGATCACGGGCATCAAGTTCTACGCGGAAGCCATGAACCAGAACAAACTGGTGGGCACGGTTTCGGTGTACGGCCTGAAAAAATAACCCACCATGAAACTCGATATCACCTCCTTTACCGGCGAAGTCCCCTGGCTGGACAGCCACCTACTGGAAGACACCCAGGCGGAGGCGGCCATTGACTGTCGTTTAACCAATGGCAGCCTGCGAGCCTACTACACACCTGCTGATGAAAAGACTCTGACCGATACTCCGCAAACCATCTATCTCTATCGCAACGAAGGCGAACGGTACTGGTTCGACTGGACTACGGACGTGGACGTGATCCGTTCTCCCGTGGCGGACGATCCCAATAACCGGGTCTATTACACAGGCACCGTGAAAGGTCCCCGCTACACCGATAACGGCCTTGCCCTCAGTGGTGGCAGTGACTACCCGGTTAATGACCATCAGATCGGTATGCCGGAGCCGGACATGGCACCCGTGGTGACCCTCAGTGGCACACCGCTGGAAGATGCTCAGGCAGTGGACGCCGAAACCCGCTTCTATACCTACACCTGGGTGGATGAGAACGGACGGGAAGGGCCACCATCGCTGCCCTCTGGTGAGATCAGCGTACTGCCCGGTGAAACCGTGGACATTACCGTGGGTGCCGGCCCCGGTGCGGTGGACCTGAATATCACCCATTACCGGATTTACACCAGTACGCAGGTGGGCGTGTATCAGCTCTGCACCCAGATCAACAATGCTGGAACGGTGGCAACCGATACCCCGGTGGGCGTCACCAGTGTGGTGGATCAAACCCCGATGGATCAGCGGGGCGGCATCCTGAAAACCATCGGCTGGATCGCACCACCCAATGACCTGCAAGGCATGGTGGTACTGCCCGGTGGCGTGGCGGTGGGCTTTTCCGGCAAAGAATTGATGTTCAGCGAACCCTATCACTTGTACGCTTGGCCAGCGGCCTATCGGCTGGCGGTGGAGTACGACATCCAGTCAC
>NZ_LUKQ02000560.1 GCF_001647025.1 Endozoicomonas atrinae | reverse complement strand
GCGGACCTGATGACCCGCAACATCATCAACCCGGAGGACTGGCGGGAACGGTTCCAGCCGGACACCATCCACGGCTGTTTCCACGATGGCCGGTACTTTGGCTTCTATGGCGACAGTGTTGACGGCGGTGGTTTCATATTCAGTCCTGACAGCGGTACCTTTACCGAACTCGGCACTTACGCCGATGCCTGTTACCGCGACCTTCAGGACGACAGCCTTTACCTGGCCATCGGCAACACCATTAAAGCGTGGGACAAAGGCTCTGAGCTGATGCCCTACCGGTGGCGCAGCAAAGTCTTTCAAGGAAAGCCTGCCCTGTTCAGTTCGGCACGGATCATGGCGGACAGCTACACCGACCTGGTGTTTCGGGTATTCCGTGATGAGCAGCAGGTGCTGGAACTGCCGGTCACTTCGGACAGAGGCTTCAGGCTCCCAGCAGGCCGTGGCAGCCGCTGGCAGTTTGAGCTGGAAGGCACCGACACCGTGACTGCCGTAATTGTTGCCAGCTCCATGGCTGAACTTTAAGAACAGACTCCCTCTTATGGCTAAATTTCCCGCACTGCCTGCAACGGTAGACCGCTACGTGCGTGAGTTCCTGAACCGCCTCGCCGGTCGCAGCGGCAATGCCGGAGACAAGGCGGTGCTGCACAGTGAGCTGGCAGAGCTGGGACTGGCCAAGGAGAAAGGTCAGCGATTGAGCCTGCCTGCCTCTGCCGTGGGTTCTATCACCGATACCCTGGAGCCGGTGCTGCCAGAAATAACGGTAAGCGGTGATGGTGGAGGAACTACCGCACCGGACGCGCCAACTCCGGCTGCTGGCCTGTCCTCCAATGGCATCTTTGGTGCCGTGATTCTGGAGTGGGAAGCTCCGGCCTATGACGGTCATAACCATAGCGAGGTATGGCGAGCACAGTTGGATGACCGTGCGCAGGCGTCACTGGTTCACGAAGCCAACGGCAGCCGCTATACGGATGTCACCGGCAACACCACGCTCCACTATTACTGGGTGCGCCACGTCAACAGTGCCGGGCAGGTGGGGGGCTTTCATGCACTGGCCGGAACCGCAGGACAAGGGACGGCCATTATCAATCTGGCCGACCTGATGCTGGAAAGCCCGGAGCTGTCGGAGCAGCCGTTTTCGGTGCGCAATATCGGCACGGAAGAATCACCGGAGTATGTGCTGGTTTTTAACGGCTATCTGGCCGTCAACGGGCCGGTGAATATCAGCCAGCTTCAGTCCGGTGAACTGCAAAACGGCACGGCGCTCACGGTGGGGCAGGGTTCCATCGAGCTGAGTACCGGCAGCGATGGTTTTGGTCAAATGGTGATCACCGGCAGCG
>NZ_LUKQ02000559.1 GCF_001647025.1 Endozoicomonas atrinae | reverse complement strand
AGCTGCCGGAAGGCATGAGCCTGGAGGACGCCAAGAAGATTTACCCCTATCGGCTCTGGTTTTATGACGGTCAGGCCGGTGAAGGGCCGATGATCGACGCGATCAACGTCCAGAGTAATCAGGGTGACCTGTCCGGCATCTTTGAACTGTTCCGCCGCTTTGCCGACGAGGAAACCTCACTGCCGAGCTACACCCACGGCGAGCAGACCCAGAACCTGAACAAGACCGCCAGCGGCATGAGTATGCTGATGACCGCCGCCAATGTGGCCCTGAAAAGCGTGGTCAAGAACATTGACGACTACGGCACCATCCCCCTGATCGAGAGCCTGTTCAACTTTGCCATGCAGTGGGCAGAGATTGACGACAAGCGGGGCGATCTGGACGTGGTACCCATGGGCAGCTCGGCACTGATGGCGAAAGAGATTCACAGCGAACGGGTGATGAACGCCCTGAACGTGACCATGAACCCGCTACTGGGGCCGATGACCGATCACCGCTACCTGCTTGATGAATACATGAAGTCACTGGACATTGATACCGACAAGGCACTGCGACCGGAGGAAGAACTCTATGCACAACCTGATGCACTTGAGCCGGGAGGAAGCGGAGGCGATCCGCGCCCTGGACCATCAGGCCAGCTACCAGGAAATGAAGGTGTATCTCGTCCGGCGCAGAACCCTTCTGCTGGACAAGCTGGCCAGCGCATCGGAGGTGGCGGACATTCGCCAGTTGCAGGGCCGTATCAACGAACTGGATGACCTGCTCTGTCTGCCCAATCGGGCTGAACGGGTAGTGAACCCGAACGGATAAGAAACAGGAACAACAAGAACACCGAACCGCCTTAACTGGCGGTTTTTTATGCCCAGGGATGGGCGGTATGGCTGGAATGCGGGAGCAATTCCCGGTGAATGCCTGTGAATTGTGGATAACCCTCCAAACCCCAGGGTATCTCAACCCCAAACCACGGGGTATCTGGGGATTGGTTAAGTGGTTGTCTGATAAAGGATAATATGAAAATCCGGTGGTGTGGATAACTTAGATACCCCGGATGTTGAAAAATTAACCAGCTTTTACCACGAACCGCCTGCACTGGCGGTTTTTTTATGCCCAGGGATGGGCGGTATGGCGGTAACGCATGGAGCGGTTACCGGTGAATTCCTGCCAAAAGGACAAGCCGAGAGCCCCGGACGGCAGGTCAATCAACTTTGTGGACAAGCCCCAGTGCCCCACAGGGAGAGTGAAGATGGCGATAGACGCCGACAAACTGGATCAGGAAGCTGATGCCGAATACGCCAGGCTGATGGGTATGGAACCGCAAGCCCCTGTCTCTCAACAGGAACAGGACAA
>NZ_LUKQ02000056.1 GCF_001647025.1 Endozoicomonas atrinae | reverse complement strand
GATCATCCTGAGTTTTAATCTGACTGGCTATTTGATCTACCAGTTTTTCGTTGATTTCAACGCTCATTGTTATTCTCCATTTTGGAGTATTAACGACAAGCGTTTACACAATTTAAATTACATTCCCGGGTAGAGCTAATAAAATATATTGATCTACCTTGAAATGAAAATACGCCCCGATATGGAGCGTATTTATATTATGAATTGCTAAGCAATTATTTCTCAAAATAATCCTGAACCATCCGATCCAGCAACCTCACACCAAATGCAGTGGCGCCTTTGGGCTTGGTTGGAAATGCTTCATCTGTCCATGCGGTACCGGCAATATCCATATGAACCCATGGCGTATCATTCTCAATAAAGTTGTGTAGAAACTGTGCAGCAACACCTGAGCCTCCCAGTCTCGGTTTATTGCCGTTATTGCGCATATCGGCAATATCACTGCTCAGTCGTTTACTGAAGTAACTGCCCATGGGCATTCGCCAGACAGGTTCTGATACCTCATCTCCAGCCGCGGCTACCTTCGCAACCAGCTCATCATTGTTGGAAAAGACACCCGCAATTTCTTCACCCAGGGCGATGGCAATGGCACTGGTTAAGGTAGCGAGGTCAATCATGGCTTTTGGTTTTAGATGGCGCTGGGTATAAGTAAGGGCATCACACAATACCAGACGACCTTCCGCATCGGTGTTCATGACTTCTACCGTCTGCCCAGACATGGTTTTTACGACATCGCTTGGGCGTTGAGCCTTGCTGTCCGGCATATTTTCTACCAGACCTAGAACACCCACTGCATTGACCTTGGCTTTGCGCTTGGCCAGAGCAATCATCAAACCGGTAACGGTCGCTGCACCACCCATATCCTGCTTCATGGTTTCCATGGTCGCGGAGGCTTTCAGGGACAGGCCACCGGTATCAAAGGTGACACCTTTACCGATAAAGGCAATAGGTGCTTCACGGCTACCGGCACCGTTATGTTTCAGGATCACCAGCTGGCTCTCTTTATCGGATCCCTGACCAACACCCAGAAGGGCACCCATGCCCAGTTCCCTCATGGCTTCTTCACCGAGTATCTCCACCTCGAGCCCTTCGGAGGTCAGAGACCTGCAAAAATGAGCGTAGGATTCCGGGTCCATAACATTTGCGGGCTCCCAGATCAGATCCCGGGTAATGTAAACGCCTTCGGCAACAGCAAGCAGAGGGCGGAAACATTTTTCAGCCTGTTCCGGCTTCTCTGACCCCATGATCATTTCGGTGAGAGCAGAAGGTGATTGCTCTTTGGTTCGATACTTGTCAAAGCGGTATCCTCCCAGCATCGCACCATAAGCAAAGTGGGCTGCTTGCTTATCACTATCCAGCAGAATGGTCGCTGCATTGATGGAGAGGTTGGCCGCTTTCACCGCAAAAAGGCCGCCCGCATTTTCAGTGGCAAGAAGTGATGGGTTATTTTTATCGCCCAGACCAAACAGGATGATACGCTCCAGCTCTGTGTTGGCTGGTGCGATCATATTCAGCAACTGTTCTGCGTCTCCGTTGAAACGATCGGCTTTCAGAGCTCGGCTGATGGATCCATTGCTGAGTCTATCCAGCTCCTTTGCTGCCGAGGACAGTTCTCCCCCGGCATAAATACCTGCTGCAACGGTTCCACTGGCAGGGATGGTCGGGTCAGTAAATGAAATGTGCATGAATGACACCTGTAAATGTAATATTGCCGGATCACTCCAGCTTGTTATTTCCCCCAGAGACCGTCGGCACTGTTTGATAAAGAGTTGAAACGTAGCGCTTGTCTGTCTCTGTGGTTCAAAGTCATCAATCGAGAGAGTTAATCTCAGCCTGCTTATGGCAGGCTACCTGATGGTTACCCTTTGCTGTTGGTTCATTCAGTGTTGTTAATGGTGGCTTTTCCTGCTCACACTGATGGTCCGCATACAAGCAGCGCGTTCTGAAGACACAGCCAGACGGCGGATTGATAGGCGACGGTAGATCACCCTTAAGTACAATCCGTTTTTTATGGGCTTCCTTGTCTGGGTCAGGCACTGGCACTGCCGAAATCAGCGCCTGGGTATAAGGGTGGCGGGGAGCGTTATAAAGCGCGTCTTTCTCAGCCAGCTCCATGACATTGCCAAGGTAGAGAACCATGACCCGATGGCTGATATGTCTCACGATCGAAAGGTCATGGCTGATGAACAACAGAGAAAGACCAAACGTCTCCTGTAGCTCGCCCAGCAGGTTGATGATCTGTGCCTGAATGGAGACATCAAGAGCGGATACAGGCTCATCACAGACAATGACTTTTGGTCGTAGGATCATCGCTCGGGCAATGCCGATACGCTGACATTGTCCACCGGAAAACTCATGGGGATACCGGTTGATCATTCTTGGTAAAAGGCCAACGATATCCATCATCTCTCTGACCCGGGCTTTCACCTGATCTTTTGGGATCTCCGGGTTATGGGTGACCAGAGGCTCTGCAATAATTTCACCAATGGTCATGCGGGGATCCAGGCTGGCCAGAGGATCCTGAAAGATGATCTGCATCTCACTGCGCAGTGGTCTCATGGCCTTGACCGGGTACCCCGTGATGTTTTCCCCCATCCAGACCACCTGGCCTTCCGTATTGTGCAACAGCTGCAGCACAGCACGACCCAGGGTGGATTTACCACAGCCGGACTCTCCTACCACCGACAGCGTTTCTCCCTCATGCAGTTCGAAACTGACGCCATCGACTGCTTTCAGTGTTGCCTTCTTTGAGAAGAAGGTGCCTACGTCAACCGGAAAGTGCACCTTGAGATCATCTACCTTGAGAATGGGCTCGCTCATAGTGCCACCTCCCTGTTCACAGTCTCTTCCTGGTTAAGCTCAATGATCTCAGTCACTCTGTGGCAGGCGACACTGCGTTCACTGACAAATGTGATGGAGCCTGGCTGCTCTCTGCGACACTGGTCACTAGCAAGCTGGCAGCGTGGCTGGAAAGCGCAGCCACTGGGCAGAGCCTGAAGATTGGGCGGCTGGCCCGGTATGGCATAGAGGTCTTCACTGTGGTCACCATCAATCCTGGGCATGGATTGGAGCAGCCCCTGGGTGTAAGGGTGTCTGGCATCATTGAAGATTTCATGAACAGTACCGGTTTCGACTACCCGCCCGCCATACATGACAATGACCTGGTCACACATACCGGCAATAACCCCCAGGTCGTGGGTAATCATGACAATGGACATGCCCATCTCTTCTTTCAGGTTATGGAGCAGATCCAGAATCTGAGCCTGAATCGTCACATCCAGTGCTGTTGTGGGTTCATCCGCAATCAGCAGGTCGGGTTCACAGAGCAGGGCAATGGCTATCATGACCCGCTGGCGCATACCTCCGGAAAACTCATGGGGATACATGTGTACCCGCTTTCGCGCCTCGGGAATGCCCACCAGCTCAAGCATGCGGATTGAGCGTTCAAGGGCTTCTTTCTTGCCCATGCTGCGATGCTCAATCAATACTTCAGTCATTTGTCGTGAAACTTTCAAGTAAGGATTTAATGAAGTCATCGGATCCTGAAAGATCATGGACAGTGATACACCTCGAACCTTGTTCAATTCTGCTACTGGAAGTTCCAGCAGGTTCTGCCCTTTAAAGATGGCCTGTCCGGAGGTTCTGCCATTCTTTGCCAGTAGCCCCATGATGGCCATGAATATCTGGGTTTTTCCTGAACCGGACTCACCAACGACTCCGAGGCTCTGCCCCTTTTTCAGTGTGAAGTTGATGTTATTCGCTGCAGAAACTTCACCTTCCGGTGTATCAAAGCGGGTATTCAGGTTTTGTACGTCAAGAATGATGCTCATGGTGTTATCGATCCTTGGGGTCCAGTGCATCACGCAGACCGTCGCCAATAAAGTTAAAACAGAACAGGGTGACTGCCAGGAACGTGGCAGGAAAAGCCAGCATCCAGGGAGCGCTTTCCATGACTTTGGCACCTTCTGAAATCAATACGCCCCAGCTGGTCAGAGGCTCCTGAACGCCAAGCCCGAGAAAAGAGAGAAAACTTTCTGTGAGAATGACCTGTGGAATGGTCAGGGTCATATAGACGATAACGGGGCCGAGGATGTTGGGGACAATATGACGGAAGATGATTCTGGCCGTTGAGACACCGCTGGCGTGTGCTGCCTCAATAAACTCCTTTTTCTTGATGGCCATGGTCTGCCCGCGGACGATACGAGCCATCGTAAGCCATTCAACGGCACCCAGGGCGACAAAAATCAGGAAGATATGACGGCCAAAAATAACCATCAGAATGATGACAAAAAACATGAAAGGCAGGGAGTAGAGGATATCCACAAACCGCATCATCAGGTTGTCGACCCGGCCTCCCATATAGCCGGCAAAGGCACCATAGGTGACCCCGATAATCAGTGATACCGTTGTAGCGACGAGTCCGACCATCAGGGAGACTCTGGCGCCATAAAGGGTACGGACGAACAGGTCCCGGCCATTTTCATCGGTACCAAACCAGAAACCTTCCGCAACGTTGGGAGCAACCTGAATAAAGTCCCAGTACACCTCATCAAATGGGTGAGAGGAAAGCCAGGGGGCGAAAATTGCCATCATAGTAATCATGGCAAGAATTACCATGGAGACAACCGCGGCCTTATTGCGCATCAGTCGGATACGGGCATCCTGCCAGAGTGAACGGCCAGCGACTTCTTCCATGTCCACGTTTTGCTGCTGGTCGAGAACCGCCGCCATTCTGTCATTGGGCTTGGCTAAAAGGCTCATCCATTCACCCTCAGTTTTGGATCAAGGAAGCTATAAATCACGTCCACAATCAGGTTCATGATGATGATCAGTGTCGCGTAAAAGATGACGACGCCCATCACCAATGGGTAGTCGCGGTTCAATGCGGCATTCACAAAGTAGCGACCTACACCAGGAATGTCGTATATGGATTCAATAACCACAGAACCTGTCGTGACGGCCGCCGCCGCTGGCCCCAGGTAGGAGACAACCGGAAGAAGAGCACCTTTGATGGCATGGCGTATGACCACTAGGCGCTCACGAAGTCCTTTGGCCCGGGCGGTCCGAATGTAGTTTGAATGCAGGACTTCGACCATGGAACCACGGGTCAGGCGGGCAATGTAGGCGATCTGAGGCAATGCCAGAGATATTACCGGTAGCACCAGATTTCTGGCAGAGCCGTCTCCCCAACCTGCGACAGGCAGCCAGGACAGGTAAACACCAAAAATCAGGGACAGTATGGGGGCTACAACGAAGTTCGGAATAGCAATACCGGTCATGGCAACACCCATGATGGCATAGTCTGTTTTCTGGTTCTGATAGAGTGCTGCCAGTGTTCCCAGGCTGATACCAATAAGCGCAGCAATTAAAATGGCCATGCCGCCAATCTGCATACTGGCCGGTAAACCGGTGAGAATCAGCTCGGTAACGCTGAAATCACGGAACTTGTAGGAGGGACCAAAATCAAAACGAAGGAGGTTACCTACGTATATGAAATACTGTTGATAAAGAGGTTTATCAAGATCGTAGGCTTTCAGAATATTGGCTTCAATTTCAGGAGGCAATTGTCGTTCTGCATCAAACGGGCCACCCGGTGCAATGCGCATCATAAAGAATGCGATGGTAATAATGATCAACAGCGTCGGAATGGCTGCGAGCAGACGTTTGGTTATATAGGTGAACATGGAAAACGGCGCTCTTTCCTTAAAGGACTCCCTCCCTGTTATGAATCATGGCCAACCCTGGTGCATGATTTATTCAGTAGTTTCAGGTTTGAAGCGGTTGTCGTAATTGGCAGACAAGATGTGAACCACAGAGAGTCGATTAATGCTCCGGCATGATCGACGCTTCGAATATCTATGGTGGTCGCACGAAGGCACAAGTAAATTGAGAGCTTGTGCCTTCGGGTATCGTGGTTCTATCTCTCCCCCGATTTAGTCCACGGTCAGATAGCGCGCGTGGTGAACATCGGCAGGGTTATCAATCCAGCCTTTCACCCTTGGGTTTACCAAGTTCTTGGAGACGTAGTAATAGAGTGGGATATTGGGCAGCTCAGCCATGGCAATGGCTTCTGCTTCGCGCATGTACTCATCACGCTTTTCCATATCCACCTCAATTTCCGCCTTTTTCATCAGCGTGTTGTACTGATCGTTATTGAAGTTACTGTAGTTTTTGGACAGGTTGCGGGCTTCCATCAGATTCAGGAAGTTCTGAGGGTCGTTATAGTCGGCAATCCAGCCAGCCCGGGCTACCTGAAAGTCACGTGTCTTAAGACTGGCGTAGTGAACCTTGACTTCAGAATTGTACAGCTCGGTTTTAACACCCAGGGCTTTTTTCCACATGGCGGCTATGGCAATAGCAACCTTCTTGTGGTTTTCTGAGGTGTTATAGCTCAGGCGCAGAGTAGGCGGGTTGGATTTACTGTAACCGGCCTGCTCCATCAGTTTACGGGCTTCGGCAATGCGCTCGTCTTTAGACAGGCCTTTCCATGGAACCTCTGATGGCTGGCCGTAAGTTCCAGTACCAGGAGGTACAAAACCATAGGCAGGTACTTCACCGGTTCTTAACACTTTGTCGGTCAGGATCTCACGGTCAATGGACATGGCCAGAGCCTTCCGGACACGAGGGTCTTTCAGGATCTCATCGCTGGTGTTAAGGGGGTAATAATAAACACCGAGATAAGGGGCGATGCGAATATACTCTGGCATATTCTTCTCAAGCCACTTCAAATCAGAGGATGCAAAGTCTGTCTGAATATCCACTTCACCGGCACGAACGCGTTTAAGAACCGCAGAACGGTCTTCCTGTGGATAAAAGATCAATTCATCAATGGATACGTTTTCAGCATCGTAGAATTTCGGGTTTTTAACCAGCCGAATCTGGGCATTAGGTGTCCACTCTTCAAGAGTGTAGGCGCCATTGCTCACAGCTCCCTTGTTTTTTGCCCACTCTTTACCCAGTTCCTTAATTTTATGGGACGGAACCGGATAGGCTGTGTAGTGAACCAGCTGAGCAACAAAGTAGGGGGCAGGACCTTCCAGGGTGACTTGCAGTGTCTTGTCATCCAGAACTTTTACGCCAAGAGCATCAGGCCCAGCTTTGCCGGTGTTCACGTCCTGCGCATTTTTGATGGTGTACAGCAGGTAGGAATAGCCAGAAGCCGTTTCTGGGGCAAGGATACGTTGAAAGGCGTAATAGAAGTCATGAGCGGTAACCGGCTTACCATCAGACCAGGTGTGATCGCGCAGTTTAAAGGTATATACAAGGCCATCGTCAGACACTGTCCAGCTTTCGGCTGCACCGGGAACGATTGAACCATCCGCTGCTTCGGTGGTAAGCCCCAGGAACATATTGCCAACAATACGACTTTCCCAGACGCCGGAAATAAAGTGAGGATCAAGCGAAGCAGGCTCACCCATATTACCAAAGGTCAGAGTACCTGCGGCCTTTGCCACATTGTCTGGAGCAGTGAAGAATGCGCCGGATACAGCAATGGATACCGCAAGCATACCCGCTTTAAGGTGCTTGAACGGTGTCATTTTTACAGACATGACTTCCCCTTATTTATTGGTCTCAGGCTCAAATAGAAGGTGAGCATCAGGAGCCTGTCGAACTGAAGGACTGTCCTGCTGCGGATGCGATAAATTGGTATAAAAATGTCTGCTTCATCGTCAAATAGCCCGCTATTCTCCTCAGAATCCGATATTTTTATCCTTAATTTTTCGCGATCCTCGCTACGGACGCTTCAGTCCGACAGGCTCCAAGACTATTTATTTGTAGTGGTCATTCTTCTTGTGCAAAAGCATTGTGTGCAATTGCTTATAATTATTGTTTTCATGACTGCCGGTAAGCAGGCGAAAACGGGCCCATGCTGAGTCACGGGTACTGATCAGGCAGCATATTCCGGTTTGGAAAGGCATCGGCCACCACGGCTTTTTACAACATGAAGTAAAGAGCTCATCGGCAATGAAGAGCGCTTTGCTTCTTCGCTCATGGTTTTTGGAAGCGCACGAAAGTACGCATTCTTTTTCTGGAAAAAACTTCAGGCAAAAAGCGTGCAATTCATAAAATCACCTTTCCCATAAAAACTTATTGGCACAGATCAATAAAATGTGAGGTTGCGAGAATGGAGGTCAGAAAAGAGAGATGCCTCTTTGTGTACCCAATACTGGCGTAAAAACAGGCAATTCTTGAACCATTGAACTATCTTTGGACAGTTATCGTACTTCGCGAGCCGTTTAGAGGTGCATACTCATGGCATCATCCTGGGTACTGGTTGCTGATAACAGCCAAGCCAAGGTCTATCGTTTTGACCGACATAAGAGAGAACTTGATCTGGTTGACCATATTGATCATGAAGAAGGCCGATGGAAAAAGCATGAGTTTGTGACGGCAGGTCCCGGTCATTCGGTCACATCATCCATTGGCGGTAATGTCCGTATGGTGGGCACGGATAACTCGCCCAAAGTCAATGAGTCTGTCAACTTCGCCCATATGCTGGCCAAGTCAATTAACCATGCCCATGACCTGCACCAGTTTGAGACCCTGCGTGTTTGTGCGCCTCCAAAACTACTGGGTGAAATACTGCCTCTGGTAGAGAAACATGTGCCATTGGGAGATCACATCAATAAAGACCTGGTTCATGAGAGCTCAGAGCAGTTACTTGAGCGTCTTACCGAGCTCCATTAAGTGCCTGATGATTTGAGTGCTCAGTGCTGGTGGGTTTTTATTTATAGTCGGGGTTGTTATGATATCGGTATAGAGAACTGGAAGAGCTGGATATTGAGTTTCAAGAGGCAGAAAGTGCCTGGCTGGAAGCAAAAGATGATGAAGGCCTTTCAGAACACGATAAGCAAGAGTATTTGAGTAAATTGCACCATTGTCTTGAGAAACGTAAAGCGCATATCACCAAGCACTGGCATGACCCCGCTTATTACGATAAGGGTCATTTAACGGTCGACTAGCATCGATTCAATACCAGATTGTTGTTTATCAGGAGCGTGAAATGAGGCAGTACCTTATCCCGTTTGTTCTGTTAACTGTTCTCCTGACAGGTTGTGCCGCCAAGCCTGAAGTGAGCTGGGACTACAACCATCAGATTAACTGGCCATCCATGACAACATGGGCATGGTTCCAGCCAGGAAGGGATAAGGATAACCGGATCATGAGCCTGATGGCTCAACGAGTTCACTTGCAGGTTTCACAGGATCTGGCTGCAAAAGGGCTGCAGGAAGTACCCGCTCAACAGGCAGGCATGTGGCTGAGCTGGGGCTTTACAGAAAAGTCCAAACTGGAGGGTACTTCATATAACAATGGCTTCTACTATGGCCCTTACCCATGGATGATGACCAACTGGCCCTCTGAAGTTGTGGTAAACAGTTATGAGGTAGGACGCCTGACGTTGAATGTTATTGACCCTGCCAATAATCATGTGATCTGGCAGGGTATTGCCAGTCAACGACTGACGTCGGATATGTCACCCGAAGAGCAGAGAGAGTACATTACAAAGTCGGTTAACAGTCTTCTGGAAAAATTCCCGCCACCTGTTAACTACATCCCGCAGAATTAGCAGCAATAATCGATGTATCTGGTTTAACCACAAATAGCCCTGAGAGAAAAAGTACAGAAACGCAAAGCGTGCTTGGTTCAATCTTTGTGTTTCTGTGTCTCTCTTATGGATCTCTGATTAACGATAAGCGCTGAAAATTTCTTCAACGGTACCGTCACTGTTCATGGTATCCAGGGCGGATTGCAAACGTTTGACTACTTCATCTGGGACAGAAGGGTTGAGAGCCAGATAGTCATTGGTAGAACCAACTTCAAAAACTGGTTTGATGGTTGGAATGCTTTCTTTCTGGGCATAATAGTAACCACTGAATTCTCCGGTAACCCAGAGGTCAATCTGGCCTCGAGCCAGTTTGCGGGCATTGGCGTCTTCTTTGAGGCTCTCTTCAAACTGGATGCTTTCTTTCTTCAGCAGGCTGGTAACAGCATGGCCTTTCACACTCGCCACCTTGTACTTGTTGAGATCATTTAAGCTCTTGATGGAAATTTTGCTGTTGGCAAGAGCAAATACCTTGTACTTGTTCTCAATGAGAGGCCCAACCCATTTGAACTTGTCTTCACGTTCTGGCAGCCGCGCTGTTGAGAAGACGGCAAAGTCTTTACCGTTCACCGCCAGTCCATACACTTTGCTCCATGGAAATCTCAGGGTCATGGTGTAATCGACATCTGCACGGCTGAGCATTTCACGAACGATATCCGTGGCAATACCATCAATCTCGGCATCCCTGGCAAAGTTCTTGTCGGCAATGCTCATATTAAAAGGAGGGTAGTTTTCAGTGAGAACGGTCAGTTTGAAGTTCTCAAGTGAGGTAGTTGCCATGGTGTCGTTAGCGGAGAATCCTGCTATCAAAACCAGAGCGGATAAAAAAAGTGGGCGAGTAAAGGACGATAGTCGCTTAAACATACTTCCGAAGCTCCATTGGGCTTTATTGTTATCGCGAGATTTGGGTAAAGTTCTGAGAGTCGGATATATACTTAATTAAAAACTATCGTGCAATAAATTGTCAGGCAATCAGTGATGAATGTATGGTTTTTTTCGGCAGTTATTGACATGGTGCAGATGTCATTGTTTCTTCAAACATAATTTTCCTTTACATGACATTGATGATCATAATCGTTGTGGACAGATACTGCCTCTAGAAAAATACCAGCAGGCGGGTTCGGACTTTTTACTTCTGTAATTTGATGCAGGTCATGTTTTTTACCATTTATTGATGCTGTTTTGTCTGTTGGAATTTGATCCTGATCATTTATGTTCTTCAGCTGCAAAAAACGGATATCTGTGCTCCGATTTTATTGATTTGCGTCACTTTTTATTGATGGGTGCTCGCTGACACATATCAAGCCGGTCTCGTGCTCATTTGGGTAGCCTTGCTGCGCTAACTCATTCAAACTCGAGGCACAGGCTCCTCATGCTTCTTAAAACCAAACTGTTTGGAAAGGTATACAGCTTTTCCAGCATTAAAGAAGTACTCGCCAAGGCCAACGAAAAGCGTTCTGGCGACGTACTGGCGGGCATAGCCGCCGAATCAATTACTGAGATGGTAGCGGCTAAGGACGTCCTGTCCCGAATGTTGCTGTCTGATCTCCGCAATAATCCGGTCGTTCCTTATGAAGACGACGAAGTTACACGGATTATTCAGGATGATGTCAACGAAACCATCTACAACGAAATTAAAAACTGGTCTGTCGGTGAACTGCGCGAATGGCTGCTTTCTTATGAAGCCCAGAGTAGTGATATCCGTCGCATCAGTCGTGGTCTGACCTCGGAAATGATCGCTGCCGTTGCCAAGCTAATGACCAATGGCGACCTGATTTACGCAGCGAGCAAGATGGATGTGCTTGCCACCTGTAATACAACCATTGGTCGTCGTGGCACTCTGGCCGCCCGTCTTCAGCCTAACCACACCACTGATAACGTAGACGGTATCCGTATCTCTACGCTGGAAGGTCTTTCCTACGGTATTGGCGACGCGGTTATTGGTCTGAACCCAGTAGATGATACCACTGACAGTATCTATCGCTGTCTGCACCAGTTCGAAGAGATCAAGCAGAAGTTTGAGATCCCGACCCAGAACTGCGTACTGGCCCATGTACTGTCACAGATGGAAGCGGTTGAGCGCGGTGCGCCTGCCGACATGATCTTCCAGTCTATAGCCGGGTCTCAGAAAGGTAACGAAGCCTTTGGTTTTAATGCCGGTCATCTGGCAGAAGCCAACGACATGATGCTCAAGCAGGGTACCTGTACTGGCCCTAACGTTATGTACTTCGAAACCGGTCAGGGTTCTGAACTGTCTTCTGATGCTCACCACGGCGCAGATCAGGTCACCATGGAAGCCCGGTGCTACGGTTTTGCCCGTCGCTACAAGCCATTCCTGGTCAATACCGTAGTTGGTTTTATCGGTCCTGAGTACCTGTACGACGGTAAGCAGGTTATCCGTGCCGGTCTTGAAGATCACTTCATGGGCAAGCTGCACGGTCTGCCAATGGGTGTAGACGTTTGTTATACCAACCACATGAAGACCGACCAGAACGATAACGAATCCCTGATGACACTGCTGACTGCTGCTGGCTGTACCTACTTCATGGGTATTCCTGCCGGTGACGACATCATGCTGATGTACCAGACCAGCGGTTATCACGATGTGGCCACCATGCGTGAGCTATTCAATAAGCGCCCGATTCCAGAATTCGAAGCCTGGTGTGAGCGTATGGGCATTATGGAAAATGGCCGTCTGACTGCGAAAGCAGGCGACGCTTCTATTTTCCTGAAGTAATGAGGGCTCACCATGATTTCTGAAAATGATCTGAAAGACCTGATTGGCAAAGTCCTGAAGGAAATTGACCTTTCTGATGCCGGCAAGGAACAGGTTGTTCGCTCTGTCACCAGTCAGGTTGAAACCGCTGTCTCTAATGTTGATGACAGCGAGCTGTATGACATTACCGCTACTGAAATGTCTGACTTTTTCGCCGTAGAAAATGCGGAGAACAAGGCTGAGTACATGAAGCTCAAGGCCAAGACTCCAGCTCGTCTTGGCATTGGTAAGGCTGGTCCACGTTACAAGACGGAAACCATGTTGCGTTTTCGTGCTGACCATGCCGTTGCCATCGACTCTGTATTCAACGAAGTCGTTGAAGAGTTCGTTACTGAAGCCGGCCTGGTCGCCGTTTCCTCACGCTGTGAAGACAAAGACATGTACGTCACCCGTCCTGATCTGGGTCGTATGATCAGTGATGAGGGTGTGGCCAAAATTCAGTCTGAGTGTCGCAAGGGTGCGGATGTTCAGATTGTGATTGCTGACGGTCTGTCCTCCAGTGCCATTACCGCCAACCTGAAAAACATCCTGCCTGCAATGAAGCAGGGTCTGGAAGGTTATGGCCTGAGTGTTGGTGACACCGTATTCATCAAGTTTGGCCGTGTGGGTGCCATGGATCATCTGACTGATCTGACCAACAGCAAGGTAACGGTCATGCTGGTGGGTGAGCGTCCAGGTCTGGCTACGGGTGAATCCATGGGTGCCTACATCACCTATGAAGGCACAGTGGGCATGGCCGAAGCAGGCCGTACCGTAATCTCCAATATCCATCGTCGCGGAACCCCTGCTGCTGAAGCGGGTGCGCACATTGCCAACATCGTTAAGAAGATGTTTGAGCAGAAGTGCAGCGGTGTTGGTTTCCGTTTCTGATCTTTGGGTATAGAGGAGTAGAACAATGAAAGGTGATCGTCTGGGTGCCAGTGTACTGGCCGTAAAAATGATTCCCAACGTCGATGCAAAAATGGCTGAAAAGCTGGGTATGCCAAAAGGCTGGAAGAGTCTGGGTATCCTGACTGCTGACGCGGATGACGTGACCTACTGCGCACTGGATGAAGCGTGCAAGAACGCTGAAGTCAGTGTTGTTATGGGCAAGAGCTTCTATGGTGGTGCTGCCAACGCAAACAGCAAGCTGGCTGGTGAAGTCATCGGTATGCTGGCGGGTCCAAGTCCGGCCGAAGTTCGCAGTGGCCTGAATGTCGCCATCGACTTTATTGAAAATGAGTTTTCATTCTACAGCGCGAATGAAGACGACAGCATTGCCTATTTCGCCCAGTGCATTTCACGTACCGGTTCTTTCCTGTCCGGTCTGGCTGAAATTAATGAAGGTGAAGCGCTGGCTTACCTGATTGCACCGCCTCTGGAAGCCATGTACGCACTGGATGCAGCCATGAAGGCGGCGGATGTCCAGTTATGCCAGCTGTTTGAGCCTCCTTCAGAGACCAACTTTGGTGGCGCTCTGCTCACTGGTAGCCAGTCTGCCTGTAAAGCGGCCTGTGATGCTTTCGCCGATGCGGTGAAGTTTGTTGCAGATAACCCAAAGCACTTCTGATTGGCCTTTAAAAGTACACGATGGAGGGGCTGGCGATGAGAACACAAGAGGCAGCAGGGTTTATTGAAACATTTGGCTTCCTCCCGGCGGTGGAAGCGGCGGATGTCTGTCTGAAAACCGCCAATGTCAGCCTGGTCTCAAAGCAGAACTCCGGTGGTGGTTTGGTTACGATCATTATCCGGGGGGATGTCGGTGCCGTCAAAGCGGCTATTGAAGCCGGAACGATGGCAGCGGATCGTGTTGGCAAGGTGGTATCTACCCACGTGATTGCCCGACCAGTCACCGAGCTGAATGCTCTTCTGGCTGGAACGACCGAAAAAACGGCTACTGTCGTTTCGCAACCAGAAGCAGAATCACAGCCAGAAACTGTGGTTACTGAAGGGACGATGGAGACTAATGGTTCATCTGCACCAACGATGGATGAATTACAGGCTTTCAGAACCGTTGAATTGAGAAACATGGCCAGACAGTTATCTGACTTCCCAATGAGCAAACAGGAAATCAAGTTTGCCAAGAAGGATGCGCTGATTCAGGCGATGGTCGAATATCACCAGAGGGTGAAGTAAATTGGAACTGCTCGATAAAGACCTTGCTTCCATTCAGGAAGTAAGAAACCTGATCCGCCGGGCCAAAGAAGCCCAGAGAGTACTGGCTGATTACAGCCAGGCTCAGGTGGACGCTCTGGTCGAAGCAATGGCTCGTACCGGTGAAGCCAATGCCAGCCGTCTGGCTGAAATGGCGGTTGAAGAAACTGGCTTTGGTAAAGTTCAGGATAAGATCACCAAGAACATGATTGCCAGTAAGCATCTTGCTGAATCTGTTCGCTCCATGAGAACCATCGGCATCATTGCTGAAGACCCTGCAAAGAAAATGCAGGAAGTCGCTGTGCCTTACGGTGTGGTTGCTGGTCTTGTACCATCGACCAACCCAACGTCGACTGCGATTTATAAATCCATTATCTCTATCAAGGCAGGTAATGCGGTCATCATCAGCCCACACCCGTCGGCGCTGAAGTGCATCAGCGAAACCGTGCGCCTGCTGAGAGAAACGCTTCAGAGTCTGGGCGCACCTGCTGACCTGATCTCTGTAATGACTCAGCCAACGCTGGAAGGCACCAGTGAGCTGATGAAGAATGAAGGCACAGGCATCATTCTCGCCACTGGCGGTTCTGCCATGGTTAAGGCTGCTTACAGCTCTGGGAACCCTGCTCTGGGTGTTGGTCCGGGTAACGTACCGGCCTTTATTGAACGAACTGCAGATATCAAGAAAGCAGTGTCGTACATCCTGATGAGCAAGACATTCGATAACGGAACCGTCTGTGCATCTGAGCAGCATGTGGTTACTGAACATGTGATCGCAGATCAGGTTAAGGCAGAAATGATTGCCCAGGGCTGCTACTTCCTGAACGAGACAGAAACCGTTCGGGTTGAGAAAGTGATTGTTGGTCCAAGAGGCACACTGAACGCTCGTATCGTCGGTAAGCCTGCAGTAGAAATCGCTCGCATGGCTGGCCTGGAAATTCCAGCTGCTACTCGTGTGCTGGTGGCTGAACAGGGGCGTGAGTGCGTTGGTAAGCAACATCCATTCTCCTGGGAAAAGCTGTCGCCACTGCTCGGTTTCTACCGGACAAATGATGCTCATGAAGCCTGCGAACTTTGCCTTGAGTTACTGAATTACGAAGGTGCTGGTCACTCATTGGCGATTCACACTCAGAACAATGAT
This sequence comes from Endozoicomonas atrinae, assembly GCF_001647025.1. Taxonomy (GTDB): domain Bacteria; phylum Pseudomonadota; class Gammaproteobacteria; order Pseudomonadales; family Endozoicomonadaceae; genus Endozoicomonas; species Endozoicomonas atrinae. The sequence continues at coordinate 13,976 of NZ_LUKQ02000056.1, read as the reverse complement.
CTGGTTCGTGAATTTGCCCTGAAAAAGCCGGTTTCCCGACTGGTGGTGAATACACCATCGACTCACGGTGCTGTCGGCGCAACCACTGGTCTTCCACCCGCCTTTACCCTGGGTTGTGGCAGTGTGGGTGGTTCAGCCACTTCAGACAACGTGACACCTCTGCATCTGTTTAACAAGCGCTATGTCGCCTATGGCATCTGTGAGCCAGAAGCTCAAGTTGCTCAGGCGCCTGCTGCAGTAACAGAACTGGATATTGAAGCAATCACCCGCATGGTGATTGAAAAGCTGAAAGCACTTTAAGTGCTTTCAGATGAAACATAACTTTTTAACGTATTAAAACGTCTCCCCCGGGAGACCATCAGGAGAAACAAATAATGGCTATCTCTAACGCTCTGGGCATGGTTGAAACTAAAGGTCTGGTTGCTGCTGTCGAAGCTGCTGACGCTATGGTTAAAGCTGCGAACGTGACTCTGGTTGGTAAAGAGAACATCGGTAGTGGTCTGGTAACCATCATGGTTCGTGGTGACGTTGGTGCTGTTAAAGCGGCTACTGATGCTGGCGCTGCGGCGGCTGAGCGTGTTGGTGAACTGGTTTCCGTACACGTTATCCCGCGTCCACACGGCGAAGTTGAAGTGATCCTGCCTCAGGCTAAAGGCGAGTAATTTTCTATTACTCACTGCAGAAGCATAAAGACGTGTAGAAAAGCGGTTTTCCCAGTCCTTGTGCTTCTGTACTTCAGCTTAACATTGGCTATTTGGTCAATGCCGATTGTGAGACATCGCTGTGAATACCCTCGTTAACGAACAACTCCTGAAAGAAATTATTGATCAGGTGATTGTTGAATGCACTGCACAGACTCTGTCGTCTTTAGAGGCTGAAAGCAGCAAGAAAGAAATCCCTGTTGAAACTTCTGCCCGCCATGTTCACCTGTGCCAGAAAGACGTAGAAGCGTTATTTGGTGCTGGTCACCAGTTGACCCCCGCTCGTGAACTCTCCCAGCCTGGTCAGTATCTGTGTGAAGAACGTGTCACCGTGATTGGCCCAAAGGGTACCTTTGAGAATGTAGCGGTACTTGGGCCAGCCCGCCCAGAAAGTCAGGTTGAAATTTCCCGCACTGATGCCCGTCAGTTGGGTGTTAATGCAGTATTGAAAGAGTCCGGAGATATTTCCGGTACCCCCGGAACATTCCTTTATTCCGGCAAAGGTATGGTACAGCTGGATAAGGGCGTCATTGTTGCCCGTAACCATATCCACATGACCACTGCCGATGCCCAACGTCTGGGAGTTCAGGACAAGCAGGAAGTGGATGTTCGGATTGAAACGGATCGTCCGGTTACCTTCCATCGAGTTCTGGTCAGGGTAAAAGACAGCTTTTCTCTGGCAATGCATATTGATTTTGATGAAGCCAATGCGGTTGGTCTACCGGCCAATGCAAAAGGTGAGTTAATAGCTTAACGGTAATAAACGACTATGTCTGAATTTAATCCTGAGCGCGTCAGCAAGCTGATCCAGAAAGTGGAGAATAGCCTGACACACACTGCACAGGTTACCGATGCTGACAAGCTGGTGGTGGGTGTAGATCTTGGTACTGCCTACATCGTTCTGGTGGTACTGGATCATCATGGTGAGCCAGTTGCCACGGAAATGCAGTTTGCCCAGGTGTTGAAGGATGGTCTGGTCGTTGATTACATCGGTGCGCTGAATATTGTCCGTCAGCTCAAGGAAAATCTGGAGACACGTCTGCAGGTCTCCCTGGAAAAAGCAGCCATTGCCATGCCTTCCAATACACCAGAGTCGGTCTGCAAAACTCACCGATATGTGGTGGAGGGAGCAGGCATGGACGTGGTGAATATGCTGGATGAGCCTACGGCTGCCAACCGGGTATTGGGTATCCGCAATGGTGCTGTGGTGGATATTGGTGGTGGGACAACCGGACTTTCTATTTTTAAAGACGGCGAAGTGATCTATACCGCAGACGAAGCGACCGGTGGCACGCATCTGTCACTTGTACTGGCGGGGCACTATAAAACCAGCTTTGAAGAAGCAGAAGAGCAGAAAAAAGATTCTGCGAACCATCGTGATGTGGTGGCCATTGTCCGTCCGGTGATTGAAAAGATGGGCTCGATTGTTCATCAGCACATTCAGGGCTACGACGTAAAGGATATTTATTTGGTAGGCGGTACAACCTGCCTGCCGGAGTTTGAGCAGATTGTGGAAAAGCAGACGGGCGTAACCACCTGGAAGCCGGAAAATCCGTTCCTGGTGACGCCACTGGGCATTGCAATCAGCGCATTAGAAGCAGAAAAGCTTTTGGCATCATAAAGCAAGGAAAACCGTAATGAATACCGATGCACTGGTTGAATTGATTGCCAAACGGGTGATGGAACAGCTGCTGGCTCTAGAGGGAACAAAAGAAGCCAGGAAAGCTCATCAGTCTGTGCTGGTGGTCGGGGACTGCGATAACCGACAACAGCTGGAGCTGGCTCTGGGTAATGAATACGTACTGTCGTTTACTGCTGATCGACAGAATGATGAACGTCCGCAACCGGCACGTCTGGAACCAGCAAAGTATGACCATATTATTCTGGCCAGCCTGTCCAACAGTCTGTTGTCAGCCCTGGCGATCGGTCTGGAACGGGGCAGTGAAGGCTGTGTGATTGTTGAGAGTCTGCTGCTGGGTAAAACAGTTCATATTCTGGAAGAGGGTATTGCCTATCGTCGTTTTCGTGATACGGCTAATCCTGCCTTTTACCAGGTTTTCCAGGATAAGGAAGCAACGCTTTGCTCTTTTGGTATGGCAGTAGTGACACTGGACAGCCTGTCTGATGCTCTGGCTGGTGTTGATACACCAGAAAAGCCAGAAACAGCTTCTGTTAATGAAGTGGTCTACCAGGTCAGTGCTCCGAAAGAAAGATCCTATATTGAGCCAAAGCTTGCAGATAAGGGTGTTTTTAACCTTGAGCAGCGAGTTGTTGGGGAAAAGGATCTTCGGGCCTGTTATGAGCAGGGATATCGGAAAATCAGGCTTCAGGAAAGAGCTCTGATCACTCCGTTGGCAAAAGATTTTCTTCGAACAAAACAAGACCTGATACTGGCATAGCAGTGAAAGGACTTTGATGCTGAAAGAGTCTCGCTAGACTGATGATAGTGAGGCTTTTTTGCTTTGTTCAAAGGCTTCTTGAGTAATCAGTTTAATCTTAGGCTCAATCAATGTTTTTAGCCTATCCAGTGCTTTAGCGCCTCTTCTATCATCAAGCCGGTCCGCTGTATTTCTGAATTGTGAAGCCTCTTCAGTTAAACCCTCTTCTACGAGGATATGAGCATAGGCACTGAGGAATGCCGCCATATCTCTAGCTTGATATTTATAAATCTCAGGGTCTGTTGAAGCTTTGCTCTTTTCAAATGGCTCGATAAACATGGATAAAATCATTCTTACTAAAGTTCTTTGCTGCTGATTTGACTTTGGCACATTCCAAGTGGGTTTTCTGCCCAACGCAATTTGAAGTCCTCTAAGCAGATCTTCTTTGGCTTTTGGGTGTTCATTTTGCTCGAAATGCCACCATCCGGAGCTATGCCGGAGCCATAAATCATCAGGGGAATCATAAAGTGCTTCTTTAAATTTATCAGAAATATCCTTTTCAGTTATCGTTGATCTTGAGTCATATTTATATTCTCGAATCATTGATTGTGCTTGATAGTAATGATCCTCTGCACTCTGGAATGGTTGCTCTGGCTTTCTTGTTTTTGGTTTAACAGCCATTGGCATTACAGGTGCATTGCTTTCAACTTGGCTCGGTTCTTTGCTGGCAGCATCTGCCTCTTTGAGAGTCGGTATTCTCTCTTCAGCGTCTTCTTGTGTTTGAGTTTCGGCTCGATCTCGCTGTTGAGCTTTAAGTTTCTGAGCATTTCTTGCTGAGGCAGCTTTTTCCTCTCGGTCATACTCTTCTGCCAATAACCCCCAGTAGGCTGCTTCCCTGACGCAGTGATGCTGGTTGTAAAAGTGTTCAGCAGCAAATGCCGTTGCTGCTGCAAGCTTAAAGTCTTTGAGTTCAATAAATAGATCCAACAGCTCTTTGTATACGGGTACCCCTTTGCTGACAAGGCTTTTATAAAACCATAAGGCAGCATCCATTTCTTTTTTCAGTTTCGATAAGCGTGCCAGGTAATAATTTGCCAGCGTTGGTGATAAGTCCTTTATCTGCCTAATGGCATCCATTGCCAGATCGGCATTACCACGATGAATATGCATATGCGCGGATATGCAAGGGAGAATGACTAAATCAAACATTTCATTGGGATTCTTGCAGCTATCCAAAGCTTCTTTGCAGCGATTAAACAGCTCACGGGTCCTTTTACCTGAGTTTGATTTCAAGTCAACCAAGCCATCAAGGAGGTGCCTGTATTCAGGGAAGTCTTCATAGAATTCCTCTGATTTTTCACTTTTGCATTGGAGGCATTCCATAATACATGCAAATGCTTTTTCAGGGCTGAAATGTGGTTTCAGATCATGTTCCATTGAGCCATGAAGTATTCTTGATAAATATATAGTCGCAAGAAAAAGAGCATCTTTTGTGTAGCTTTGTTCGGGGTATCTTCTAATCAAAAGTTCCAGACCAGAGGTGACTTCTGTCCAGTACCCTAATTTTACTGAAATAGATATCTTTTCCCTCAACGCTTTTGACTCAATACCAGGGAGAAAAGAGTGTCGGGTTTTCAGTTTTCCAATGATACGAATTAGCTCATTAACATCGCACAGGGCTTGTTCAAGTTGGCCACTTCGGTTTTTCTCCTTAACTAGCTTGAGCCATTGTTCATCTAATAAGAGTCTGGTGCAAAAGCCTACAGTCATGTCCATGGCTTTCTTACTGTTTCTGCTTTCTACTTTTTGAACTTCTCTACAGGCGTGGCTCATTGCTTTAGCCTTGCCTTTTCTTTTCTCTTTTCCAGATAAACCACTCTTACCGATGAGGTCTTCCAGTTCCATCATTGCCTTGAACTGAAAAGGGATTTCTGGCTCATATTGTTCTTCCAGGCACTTAAAAAACTCAGGGTCTTCTTGTCTAAGCCGGTCTATTTCCTCGTTACTGAGTTTCTTTTCTGCCTGAGTGAAATGGCGTTTCTTATCAAAGTAAAGGAGTGCTGCTCCCAGTGTGGCTAGATCTTTATCTACGGTTACTTGTGGTTCTGTTAGAGGAGGTTGGGATATTGCAGATACTTTTCGGTGGGCTATTGGTGAGTTACCCGTAGCTAGGGAAGGTGACAGTTTTTGTTTGCTTCCCGACTTCTTCTGAGCTTGATTTTTCAACAGAGAAACCGCTGGATTATTTGATCTGGAGGGGCTTGGAGACGCTGCATCGGTGTTCATGAGAATACGTAATACTTAAGTTCCATAACAGTGTGACAATAATGCACTTATTAAGTTCATTGCTCTTTATCTTATTGATACAGGTCAATAATTGATAATGCCCTGATATTGACCTGACACAGGGGCTCCCAGGCTCACAAACGATATTATCTGTTCACTTTTTGTTAACCCTGTTTTGTGAGGTTCGTGCTCTGCGGCCTCACCTTCTTTTTTATCACTATTCCGGAAAGACCATGGATCTCGTTGAACTTGTCCGACAGGCCGGAGTGGTCGGTGCCGGTGGTGCCGGTTTTCCTACCCACGTCAAATTAAACGCTGAAGCTGAATACCTGATAATCAATGCCGCAGAGTGTGAGCCTTTGCTGCAGACCGATCAGTTTCTGATGCGGGAAAGAACCGCTGAACTGATAGGCGGTATCCTTCTGACCAAAGCACAGGTTAAGGCACGTAAAGCAGTTATCGCAGTTAAGGGGAAATACGCCCGCGAAGTTGCCTGTCTGAAGGAAACCGTTGCCCGCCTGGAAGCAGACGTTGAAATTCATGATCTGCAGAATTTCTATCCTGCGGGTGACGAACAGATGACTGTATTCGAAGTCACTGGTCGTTCAGTTCCACCTGGCGGTATTCCACTCAATGTTGGCTGTGTGGTCTCCAATGTGATGACCATGATCAATGTGTTCGAAGCCAGCCAGGGGCATCCGGTAACGGATAAATACGTTTCTGTTCTGGGCGAAGTCAAAGAACCCAGGCTGATCAGGGTTCCTCTGGGTACACCTTTTGAAGATTGCCTTGAGGCAGCTGGCGGTACCACCATCAGTGATTACTGCATTATCCGTGGTGGCCCTATGATGGGCGGTATGATCAATAAAAATCAGCTGCCGGGGATGACCATTACCAAAACTGATGGTGCATTGATCGTTATCCCGGCAGATCATTATCTGGTTACCCGGGCGACTGAAACGGAAACCCAGATCCTGAACCGTGCCAGAGCCTGCATTCAGTGCGGCTTTTGTACGGAACAGTGCCCACGATACCTGATCGGTCATCCTCTCCACCCGCACAAGATGATGAAAGCGGTGAAGTATGCCGAGGAGATTAATGAAAGCCATCAGGAAGCGCTGCTCTGCTGCGGCTGTGGGGTCTGTGAAATGTACTCCTGTCCGATGGGCATTTCTCCCCGCAAGGTGAACTTCTACATTGCCGGTAAACTGCGTGAGAAGGGTATCCGCTATCAGCACGACGGCAGCGACATCATTGCCCGTGATGGTCGTGAGTTCAGGAAAGTGCCTCCTGCCAGACTGATTTCACGTCTGGATTTGAACGACTATGACCATCAGCCAATGCATGATTTCCGTGAAGTGGTGATGGAGAAAGTCAGTGTGTCACTTCGTCAGCATATTGGTGCCAGCAGCCAGCCTGTGGTGAGTGTTGGTGATCGGGTAGTTAAAGGGCAGTTAATCGGTGCAACACCTGAAGGGCAGTTAGGCTCGATGATTCATGCCAGCATGGATGGACAGGTCGTTGATGTTAATGAGCGTCAGGTGGTTATTGCCCGGGGATAAACAGAATGAGTAAAGCATTAGGTCTGCTGGAGTTCACCAGCATTGCAAAGGGTATGGAAGCCGCAGACGCCATGACCAAGGCTGCGGATATCCGCCTGGAAGAAGCCAAAACCATTTGCCCTGGCAAATATCTGATCATTGTTTCCGGTGATGTAGCGGCCGTCAGGGCTTCAGTTGAAGCCGGTGAAGAGGTGGGTCGCCAGACGATTGTCGATCGTCTGTTGATTGCCAATATCCATGATGAACTGCTGGCAGGACTCAGTGGTTCTAACGACATCAGTCAGGTAAATTCGGTTGGCGTTATTGAGTTCTTTAGTGTTGCCTCTGCAGTGATTGCTGCTGATGCTGCTGCCAAGGCTGCTGACGTTAAAATGATTGAAGTACGTCTGGCCATGGCCATTGGTGGTAAGTCATTTATCGTGATGACCGGTGAGCTCTCTGCCGTGAATGCGGCGGTTGATGCTGGTGTGATGGCTGCCAGGGATGCCGGTATGCTGATTGGCAAGACCGTGATACCGTCACCCACCAAAGAGTTCTTCCAGAAGCTGCTTTAAACAACAGTTTAAAGTGATACAGCAAAGCCCATTTACCTTTGGCAAGTGGGCTTTTTAATATCCAGTCCGGCACATCAATATTGAGGTCATGAGAATGTCCCGCAAGTTCATTGATCAGATGCAGTATTCAGTAGACGTTAGTGATAAGCCTGTGAGGATTGTCTCTCTGGTTCCATCAATGACAGAACTGTTGTTTGATCTCGGTCTGGAAGACCGGATTGTTGGCGTAACACGTTACTGTGTTCACCCGAAGCGGGCTCGTAAAGAAAAAGCGGTCATTGGTGGCCCAAAGACGTTTGATTTTGAAGCTATTGATGCCTTGCAGCCGGATCTAATCCTCGGTAACAAGGAAGAGAACTACAAAGAGGGCATTGAGCAACTCCGGCAGAAATACCCAACATGGCTTTGTGATATTCATAATCTGGATGATGCTCTGGCCATGATTACTTCAGTGGGTCAGTTAACAAACACAGAAGACAAAGCCAACGCCATCGTCAGTGACATCAGAACCAAAATGTCACGGTTAAGTTCGGGAAAGACACTTCGTGTGGCTTATTTTATCTGGCGAAAACCCTATCGCGTTGCAGCAGGTAATACGTTTATCAATGAGATGCTGAAGCTTTGTGGTATGGAGAATGTATTTGCGGATCTGGATCGTTACCCAGAGGTGACCATTGAGCAGTTAAAAGCAGAAAAGCCGGATCTACTGCTCTTATCTTCTGAGCCTTATCCATTTAAAGATAAGCATTGTCAGGAGTTTGCAGAGCTGGGTGTTGTAGCCAGGGCCAAACTTGTTGATGGTGAAATGTTTTGCTGGACAGGAAGTCGGTTAAAGTTGGCTGCAGACTATTTTGCCGGTTTACACTCCCGGTCTGGCATCAGTAAGTTATGAAAAAGTCTCATTCCCACGCAGAGCGTGGGAATGAGGTTTACGCTTTTTTGGCATCACAGGGCATTTTTGAAGATTTGCTCAATCTCTGCCTGAGTGCCTTGTCTGGGATTTGTTGCTGCACAAGCATCTTTCAATGCATTAATCGCCATCTCTGGAATATCTTCTGCTTTAACGCCCTGTTCTGTAAGGCTGGATGGTACGCCAACTTCCAGCAATAGACGGCAAACTTCTTTTATACCGAGCACAGCTGCTTCCTGAGCGCCAAGCCCATAGACATCACAACCCAGATAGCGGGCAACATCCGAGAGCTTCTCGGCGGATACCGGCAGGTTGTAGGTCATGACATGGGGAAGAAGAATGGCATTACAAATCCCATGAGGCAGACCATATTTTCCCCCCAGCTGATGCGCCATGGCATGAACATAGCCAAGACCGCTGCTGTTAAAGGCCATACCTGCCATATATTGTGCATAAGCCATTTGCTCTCTGGCTTTTCGGTCAGTGCCATCTTTAACCGCACGAGGCAGGTATTGGGCAACTAACTTGATCGCCTTACTGGCGACAGCATCGGTGACAGGGCTTGCATTGGCGGACAGGAAGGCTTCAATGGCATGGGTCAGGGCATCCATCCCTGTTGCGGCAGTGAGACCAGCAGGCATGCCAAGCATCAGTTCCGGGTCATTAATGGCAATGGCAGGCGTTACATTCTGGTCAACGATGGCCATTTTGATATGGGTCTGCTCATTGGTGATGATGCAGAACCGGGTCATCTCGGAAGCAGTACCTGCTGTGGTGTTAATAGCGACCAGGGGCAGGCAGGGATTTGTGGACTTATCCACACCTTCGTAATCTTTGATTTCTCCACCATTGGTCGCCAGCAGGGCGATGGCTTTGGCGCAGTCATGTGGTGAACCACCACCCAGGGACACCACAGTATCGCACTGATGACGGTTGAGCATGGCCAGCCCTTCGCTGACATTGGCGGTGGTCGGGTTAGGCAGGGTACCGTCATAGATCACAGCATCAATGCCCTGGGCAACAAAGCGATCCGTGACCGAACTCACCAGACCTGTTTTATTCAGTACTGCATCGGTGACAACCAGCACCTTTTTACAATTAAGCGCCTTAAGCCGTTCAATGCCCTGGTTTAGACACCCAAAGCCCAGCAGACTCTGGCGGGGCATAATAAATTCGTGGCCAGCAGGTGATGCTGACAAAGGTGCTTCTGAGGCTGCTTGTTGCTGGGTCTGACTGACTATTTCATCACTGTTGCAATCAACGTTATCACGAACGATTTTGATGCCCAGGTCCCGTGCTTTATCCAAAGCTCCTGGTGACAGAATGAAACCGGGCTGTAGGTAGAGCTGATCCCCCTGACAGAATGACTGCAGGTTTGACTCTCTGATTAACTGCTTTTTCACAGTGTGGCCTTCAAATGTATGACTAAATCTTTTGCTTCTCTGACTGCTGCCAGAGCACCTCGCCACCGGACTGCCTGGCAACCACTCTGGCCAGTACAAACATCAGATCTGAAAGCCGGTTCAGATACTGCATCAGGGGAGGATTGATCGCTTCACCCGCTTCTTTAGCAGCAATCACTCTGCGCTCGGCCCTGCGGGAAATGGTTCTGACCATATGGCAGTAGCAGGCCAGCCGGGATCCACCGGGTAAGATAAAATTCTTCAGAGGTGGCAGGTTGTCGTTAAATTCATCCAGTGTTTTTTCAAGATCCGTAACAAAGGAAGCCTGGATTAACTGGTAGCCTGGCATGGCCAGTTCACCACCCAGGTCAAACAAGCGGTGCTGAATGCTCTCTAATGGCTTTTGAAGCCGGTGGCGCATGAGCTGAACTTCTTTCAGCTCACTGATCAGCAGCCCCATCCAGGTGTTCAGTTCGTCAACGGCTCCAATCGCTTCAATACGCTCATGGGTTTTTGATACACGTCTTTGGTCTCCCAATCCGGTCGTGCCTTTATCGCCGGTACGCGTGTAAATTTTGGACAGCCGATTGTGTTCCTGCTCAGACATCAGATGAACCTCAATAACCAAATACCAGTGTTTTCACGATAACGGGCAGGACTTTGCCGTCTGCCAGAGGCTTGCCAATATCGATATAGTCACCGTCTTTGACACTGATGCTGTCGATACAAATGACGTCTTTGCTGTATTTCAGCTTCGCTTCAATACTCTGTCCCAGCACTTTGCCAAAGTCTTCTTCGACAATCACAATCAGTGGCTGGGGTAATTGAATCATCACGTCCATGCCCTTGATGATGATATCAGCCAGCTCCTGAACGTACTGGAAATCCGGATTTCTGGGCCCTTTCAGTGCCAGGGCAACGTGTTGCGCGCCGGTTTCAAGGTCAAACCAGGACAGTTTTTCGTGGATGGTTTTTGCCAGTTCACTGGCTGGCAGCGCCTCATCTTTGAGGGAAAGTCTCAATGCCGGAACGTTTTTAATCGGAAAGACATCACGGGAAAAATTGATGGTGCTGCCACTGATATCCGTGGCATGAGAGCCTGCGCCAATTACCGTCGCACGAATGGTTTCCACTGCATCAAAAACAGAAATATGTTTAAACAACGACGATTGACGTATGGCTTTGCCCAGCAGTACACCTAAATCACCGTATTGATAGTCGGAAGCAGAAGGCTCCTGATCATAGATATGAACGGCAACGCCACCGGAGAAGCAGATCTGATCCAGACGGTAGTTACGATGCAGGTCACTGGTGCCACGACCGATAAGAAATGCCAGATCACCCGTTGCAGGCTTGAGACCCATGACCTCTTCGAGAATCTCCACCATTCGCTGAACGATCTGGTCAATCTGGTTTCGACTCAGCTGATCGCCGACCTTCACCGGCATGCCCATACGGCGGGTCATTTCCTGCCATTTTTCGGAAATGTAAGTAACTTCAGTGCCACCTTTCTCAAATTTTATCAGGCGGCCACCAATGTCCAGGCAGGTGGTATCAATAACTTCACCGACATCATAGGTAGCGATATTAGTGGTGCCCCCGCCAATATCGAGATTGGCTACGATACTGTTTCTTTCAAAGGACTGCTTCGCGGCACCGGCACCTTTACCGGAGATAATGCTTTCAAGATCCGGGCCTGCAGTAGCAACCACGAAATCACCGGCAAGAAGGCTTAATGCATCAGCAACCTGTCGTGCATTTTCCTTGCGGGCTGTCTCACCGGTGATGATGACTGCGCCGGTATCAATATCAGCGGCATTGACGCCAGCATTAATGAATTCCTGCTCCATCAGCTGCCGAACTTTATCGGCATCAATCATGGTTGGCGAAAGCAGTGGGGTGAAGTGAACCTGGCTTCGGTAAATAACCTGACGATCGACGATTTCCACTTTGGGAATCATGGCGCCCGGGGAGACGTTCTCCAGGAACATCCGGGTAAAGACCAGCTGAGTGGTTGAGGTACCAATATCAATGCCGGCACTGAGAATTTCTTCGCGCATGGCTGCTCCGGTTTAGAGGCATCTGCTTGAGTTTTTCTACGACTTGAAATGAGGTAATAGAAAAACTGAAACAGACGAAATGAAAAAGAGTGCTGTCAGCGAGCCGACAGCACTCAATGGGGATTAAGCGTGCTTGGCTTTCAGTGAGCCCTGCTTTTCAGCCATATCTCTGGTGACCAGAATGGCGATGATTACTGCAGTAACACCACCTACCAGCTTGCCAACGATCATGGCAGAGATCATTTCGCTGTTGACGGCGGCGGTATAACCCAGGTGGTCACCCAGGGCAAAAGAAGCACTGACGGCGAAGGCAACGTTGATGATTTTGCCGCGGTTGTCCATGTCCTTCATGATGTTGAACATGGCGATACTGTTAGCCAGAGTAGCTACCAGACCTGCAGCAGCGGTTTCACCCATGCCCATGGAACGGCCAACGGCCATCAGAGGTTTGTTGAACTTGGTGGTAATGAAGTGTACCAGTGGGAAGGCACCCGCCAGAACCATGGCAATGTGGCCAACGGTAGCAACACCATCAGAGAATGGAGCCATACCCGGAATAACGACGAAACCGGTCAGGGCTTCAATCACAGCGGCAGCCAGGGCGGCAGTGATCAGAATAACCACACCCTTACCGAAGACTTCAAAGCCACCGATCATTTTTTGTGGAGCCAGCTTCAGACCCAGGGCGATAGCAGCAGCAACGATAATGACCGGAATAAGGTTAACAACAATGGTACCGATACCCAGACCAGCGATCAGGCCGCCAACCAGCGCACCGACAGGTACGGTAGTCAAGCCGATCAATACACCGCGAGCCAGATACTGGGTATCTTCTTTAGCGATAATGCCCAGTGCAACGGGAATGGTGAATACGATGGTTGGGCCCATCATGGCACCGAGGATAAGGCCGGAGAAGTTGGCGATGTCCGGGTTTGTGGTCATCTCTTTGGCCAGTGGGTAGCCACCCATGTCGTTCGCCAGAAGTGTACCGGCAAACATGGCTGGGTCCGCACCCAGAGCGTTATAGATGGGCGCCAGAACCGGTGTCAGAACGGTGTTCAGTACGGGAGCCAGACAGATAACACCGATCATGGCCAGTGCCAGAGCACCCATGGCCATAAAGCCTTCTTCGAACTTTTCGCCGTAGCCCCAGCGATTACCCAGCATTTTATCCACGGCGCCCAGCACCATGAACCCCACCATGATATAGAGAATAATATCGTTGATACTCATGACTTCCTCGCAACTGCGATTGCTTTTGATTCTGAAATAGCAGCCGGAAGTTGGAGGACGAAGGTCATTTCCAGGCGGCGTATCAGTTGTGAGAAGGCTATCAGTGCAGGGAATGTATGATGATGACCTGACGCAAGTCAGTCACCACTCAATTAATTGACTTTAATCAATAAAACTTAATGGCTAAAAAGTCATGACTTACATCAATAGGAAGAGGTCGTTTAAGTGACCTGAAGAGACGTTTTGTTGAGCACTTTCTAGCTGATAAATTCAGTGGGGCGAATCATAGCAGCCGGAAGCTGAGAGTGTTGGCCGCCTTCTGCCGGTTGTTTCCGGGTTGAGTACCAGTTGGGGCAAGGCTATCAACAGAAATGAAGAATGATCATGATTTGGCGCAAGTCATCAGATGTTCATTTTAATGAAATCGGTCAATAAAAGGAGGAGGTTTCAGTCGCCTAATCAGGCATTTGTAGAATAACTTCCATTATCATTCTTCGATGTGCTATTTCATCTTTTGACATTAAAGGTGAGGCTAACTTTCCATCATCAGCTTTACTGCTCTTTTTCTCTTGCTCTCTATGAGAGGAAGTACACTGCATAAAGAGAGTTGCAAGGGAGTGGGTTCTCCGTTTACTGGAGAGACGAACTTCTGACTCTAACGTTTGTGCAACTGAAATGCCTTCTAATATTCCATATTCAGCTGACATGAGAATGTAATTTAATTTGTGTAAACGCTTGTCGTTAATACTCCAAAATGGAGAGTAACAATGAGCGTTGAAATCAACGAAAAACTGGTAGATCAAATAGCCAGTCAGATTAAAACTCAGGATGATCTTGCCGACTTCAGCCGTTTACTTATTAAGGCGACTGTTGAACGTGTTATGGCCGC
>NZ_LUKQ02000558.1 GCF_001647025.1 Endozoicomonas atrinae | reverse complement strand
ACATCAGCAAACTGAAACAGCTCTTTCCGGAATTGATCACGGAAGACGCCAGCGGCGCAAAAATTGATGTGGATGTGCTGAACGAACTGGTGGGCCATCAGGTGATTGATGGCGATAAGGAACGCTACAACTTCACCTGGCATGGTAAAGCCGCCGCCCGTCGTCTGGCGCAAACACCTTCTACCGGCACCCTGAGACCCTGCAAAAAAGAATCAAAAGACTGGGGCACCACGCAAAACCTGTTTATTGAAGGCGATAACCTGGAAGTGCTGAAGCTGCTGCAAAAGAGCTACCACAAAAAAGTGAAGATGATTTATATTGATCCGCCTTATAATACGGGGAAGGATTTTATCTACAAAGATAATTTCAAAGACAGTGTTTCTAATTATAAAAAAATCACAGGACAAATAGATGACGAAGGGTATCCATTAAAAACCAATCCAGAAACATCTGGTCGCTATCATACTCATTGGTTGAATATGATATATCCACGACTGAAGCTAGCAAGAAATCTTCTATCTGAAGATGGAGTGATTTTCATTTCAATTGATGAACATGAAATAAATAACACAAGAAATTTACTTGATATTGTTTTTGGTGAGAACAACCATCTGGCAACAGTTTCGGTCATAAACAACATGAAAGGTAGAAATAGTAAAGCAAATATTTCAACCTGCCATGAATATTTGGTGATATATTCAAAAAGCGAATTTGAATCTTATGGTTTACCACTCAATGAAGAGCAAATTTCGGAATATAAATACTCAGATAAAAACGGCAATAAATATGCCCTGCGAGATCTTAGAAAAAGAGGAGGCCCAGATAAAAGATCAGATCGACCTAATATGTATTTTCCGATTTTCTTCAACAAAGATACAGGCACATGTTCTTTAACGAGAGAAAACGATAATGATATAGAAATCACACCACAAAAAGGTGATAACTCTGATGGAAGATGGAGGTGGGGAGTAAATAAGGTTAGTCAAAGCTTAAATATACTTCATCCAAAATATAATCAGAAAAAAGATAAATGGGGCATAGAGCATCGTATTTATTTAGACCCATCAGTATCAAGCAGTGATAATATTGACGAAGAAACTGACGATGATGACCAGTTTTTTGAAAGAAGTTCAAAGCGAGCCTGTAAATAATTCTGTGTAAACGCCACCAAAACTATTACTCCTTGAACCGGTCAGGAAACATAATTTCAAACCGGTTCATGGCTGCTTTCCAGTTCCTGATCGGCATGGTCCATTTCTCGGAAGCTTTTTCCATGGCCAGATAGATTACCTTCATGACTGACTCATCAGTCCGAAAAATCTTCCGGTTCTTGATCGCCTTACGAATGACGC
>NZ_LUKQ02000557.1 GCF_001647025.1 Endozoicomonas atrinae | reverse complement strand
GCGGGTTTCCACTTCCGCTCTGTCGGCTTCGACTTGCGTGTGTTTGGTGGTGATGTCGGTCTGTTTGGTGGTGATGTCGGATTGACGGGCGATGATGTCAGTTTGTCGGGTCTCCACGTCCTGACGGTTGGTTTCCACTTCGCCATGTTTGGTAGTGACGTCGGTCTGTTTGGCGGTGACGTCAGACTGGATGGCGGTGATGGTTGTCTGCCTGGTGGTGATGTCCGCCTGACGGGTGATGATGTCGGTCTGTCGGGTGGCGACGTCCTGTTGATTGGCTTCGACTTCGGCCCGCTTGGTTTCGGTGTCGTTGAGTTTACTGGTGACGTCCGCTTGTACGGACTTGATGTAGTCGGCGTTGAAGAGGGTGTCCCAGTAGAGGCCGACGATGGGGTCGGTACCGGTGTGGGCTTCAGTGCAGATCAGCCAGTTCTCGTTATGGGTCACGATGTCGTGTATTTCGTAGGCGGTGCCTGGAGTGTACTCGCCTTTGTTTTGCCAGAACTTGAATTTGGCGACGGGTTGCCAGCCTGCTTCGGAGTCGACGAAGACGCCGTGACGGTATTCCACGAAGAGGGTTTGCGTGTTGAAGCGCATGTCGACGTTGGCAATAAGGTTGCCGTCGTCGCTGAACAGATCGTCGAGAATGTCGGGGACGGAGCGACCGCCCTTTTCCATCGCTTCGAGGTAGGTGTCGAGCAGGTGTTCGCCGGTGTATCGGGAGGTGAACCGAATCTGGCTGGTTGTGGGCTTGGTGGCTGACATTATTCAAGCTCCAGTTTTTTGATCAGGCGGGCCAGCTTGGCCTTGGTCAGTGAGTACTCGGCGTTGTTGTCCAGGTAGGCGTTGATGCTGTCGATGTGCAGACGGCATTCGTTGATCTGTTCGTGCAGGGTGCGGTTGGTGTTGATCAGTTCGTCGATGACGCTTTGCTGTTGTTCGAACATGGAGTCGAAGTACGCCAGAGTGTGCGGGTTGACGTTGGCTCGCAGGGCGTTGAGTTTCGGGTTGGTGAGTTTGTGGTTGCTCATTATCTGGCTCCTGCGGGGACGAGGTTGCCCTTCTGGACTTCGTTCTGGATGTGCTCGTTGGGCTGGACGGAGGCTCCACGGGCTTTTTCTGCCATGGCCATCTGTTGTGATGGGGTCGGGCCTTGCTGACGCTCTTCTTCGGAGATGCGGAACTGGTCGAGATCGCTGATGCCCATGGATCGTATGGCTTCCTCGGCGATCTTGTTCATCTTGTACTCCATGTTCAGGCCGGTCTGGGACATCATCTGGAGCATGTTCATCCAGGTTTCGGGGGAACGGGTTGGCTCGATGGGGAGTGTGCCGTCGACCACGAGGTAGTCGATGTCGCCCT
>NZ_LUKQ02000556.1 GCF_001647025.1 Endozoicomonas atrinae | reverse complement strand
GAAAATCAACATCATTAAAACCTTCGGGTAGCTGTGGTCGACGAGACATCTGTTCTAGATAATGCATGGTAATGATGCCTAAGCATAGTTGGCGGCAGCTTAAGGATTTAGAAAATGCGATTGGTATAACTTGGTGCGACCGCCAGGGATGGCGGAAGTGCCGGTAATGCAGGAGCAATTACCGGCGCCTTCGTGGTTGAAAAAGTCTTATCTTTTTCTCAGAGGCACAAAAAGAATCAGAGGTTTTTATGAGGGCCAAACACTTCGTAGTGAAGTCGGTCTTCAGTCACTCCCCAGCCCTGCAATGACGCTTTCACCATCGACATATACCCCAGTGGACCACAGAAGTAATAGTGGGCTCCTGGCAGGTCGATCTTCTCGCGGATCAGTTCCAGGTCCGTCCTGCCTGCATAATGATGAGCAGAGCAATCACCGGTTGGCTCATCGTAAAACAGAACCTGTTCTATGTTGTCGTTTTCCTCTGCTATATCCCTGACGTGCTGATCAAAGGCATGTACTTTGCTGTTGATGGCGCCGTGTACAAAAATAATCGGTTGCCCGGTTTTTTTGCTGGTCAGGCTGTTCAGCATGCTTAACATGGGCGTCTGGCCAACACCACCACTCATCAGGACAACAGGAACATCTGTACGGTGATTCAGATAGAAATCGCCACTGGGTGGGCATAGTTCTACAACATCACCTACCTGTACATGGTCGTGAAGATAGTGAGAGATCATGCCCTGGGTTTCTCCTTCACCTTCACGCTTTACTGAAATACGATAGCTCTTGCCATTTGGGGCATCGGATAGGCTGTATTGACGAATACAGCGATGCTCTGATTGTTCCGGGTGCAGGTAGATGCCAATATATTGCCCGGGCTGGTAGTCAGCTACCGGTAAACCATCCACTGGTTCAAAATAGAAGGATGTGATCAGGTCACTCTCTTTAACCTTGTTCACCACTTTGAACTCACGAGTGCCCCGCCAGCCCCCTGCTAACTGCTCATTCTCCCGGTAAATCCCTTCCTCTACTTCAATGAAAAGGTCCGCCAGGAAACCATAGGCTTCTGTCCACGCATTGAGAATGTCATCGGTTGCGGCTTCTCCCAGGACATGGGCTACGGCTTCCAGAAGGGTGCTCTCTCTGAATGATTGAAACAATAGTGCTCTATTTTCACAGCTACTATGGGAACACCACTCATAATAGTTAACTGTCATGCCCGCTTCTGTTATTTCCAGCTCTACCAAAAGCATCGTTTTGCAAATTGAAGTTTCTATAGATTCAGGCAACATGCTGAATCTTGAAGATAGTTTACAGCGTGCACTCAATGAAGCCGGGCAGCTTGGAACAAAAGAGTTATTGGGGCTATTTGAATC
>NZ_LUKQ02000555.1 GCF_001647025.1 Endozoicomonas atrinae | reverse complement strand
TAGACTTCAGGAAATAACCTTCAATCTTGGGATAACTCTCACCAGCCTTCTCAGAAGGCTGGCGGTCTCAGCCCCCTTTTAGGGGGCTTAAAGCAAAACCACGTTCTACGAACGTGGATCATTTACTCGAACCGACACGCTGGCCGACCCTCTGCGCAACTCGATGGCACTGCCCATGGTGTTGCGCAGAGCGGTCGCAGCGTGCAAACCATCAGGAAGCACCATCTCAATGCTGATAGCCAACTCACCAACCACACCCACGGACTCGCCGTCTGACTCCCACGCCCTGACTTGCACGCGCAGCGCAAGCGGGCGGGGGGAATGTCCTTGTAGCACGTCATAACACGTCATTAAAAAAGGGTAGTTAAAAACGAAAAGTTATAAAAAGGATTTTTGATATGAAACATTTGGAACGTTATGAACCCTCAGCGGATGGTAAGACCACAAATCAACAGGATAAGGGACTTTTGTTCGTTCATCCCAAATTCGGGAAAGTTCAGGATCTCTACCTTGATAACTTCCAGATTGTCGGAACCTATGTTGATACCTTACGACAACTGTTTAAGGGAGCCATGAATCTGGATTTCCTGACGGACATTGAGGACTCTCTGAGTTTTGGTGAGAAAACCTTTCGGTTCGTCGGCCATGACTGGATACTGGGCAAGAGTGGTAAGGCATCGGGTTACCAGTACCGGCTCCAGAACAATCAACTGGGAGTCATTATCTTCTGCAAAATGTTCCACTCCAAGGCGGAGTCCATTGGCTCTCATTTGAAAATTGAATGTTCTCCGTGGTTCCTGGATAACCAATCTCCGAAAAAGGTGGATCAATTCCTGGCAAATATAGCCAAGAAGGTACTTCGGTGTGCAGAGCCCCATTATCCTGCGATTCATTTGGCGGTAGATGTACAGGGCTGGAAACCGGATAATGATCTGTCAGAGAGAATGACCTGTAAATCAAGAAGGGTTTCTAACTACTTCGGAATTGATAAGGCTGAGTTTACGGTATCGGATGTCTCCTGTGTCTATGATCGTGCCCAGTCCTTTAAATTCGGCTCTGCGGGTGCAGTCCAGCTGGCAATCTACAACAAGACCATACAGGCAAGGGATATTGATAAATTCGACTACATGGAACACGAATGGCAGGAGAGCACCCAACTTGATGATGGTTCCAGTGGTTATGATCCTGAGTCTGATGTATTCCGGTTTGAAGTACGATTCCATCACTCCGTAATCCAGCAGTTCGCTTTGGGAACCTGTAATACCAATCGCATTTTCTAAATCCTTAAGCTGCCGCCAACTATGCTTAGGCATCATTACCATGCATTATCTAGAACAGATGTCTCGTCGACCACAGCTACCCGAAGGTTTTAATGATGTTGATTTTC
>NZ_LUKQ02000554.1 GCF_001647025.1 Endozoicomonas atrinae | reverse complement strand
AAATATTCCTTCAGTTTGACGACTGAAAAGCGGGGGGGGGGGTAGTACCATCTAAATTTTTACTGGAACTCTGGGGCGTTTCAGCTAAATTAGAAGTCAGTGGTAAATCACCTGAGTTATTAGGTAAATTGACTGACTGAAGATACTGGTCTCTTGCGATCACAGCTTGCTCTTTAGCAACTTCCTTGTTGGAGGTTTGATTTTTGATTCTATTGTAAGTACTTATATAAATTCTTTGACCCTCGGCGTAAGCGGGATCTTCTGGTAGCGCTCCCTTTGCGCTCCCTGTTGCGCTCGGCGTAAGCGGGATCTGTCTGGTAGCGCTCCCTTTCGCGCTCCCTTTGGCGCTCCCTTTGGCGCTCAACAAGTGAAGAACTGCCATCAACTTTAACTTCTACTTGGGTTGCTTGGTTATCACTTGTAGCTTGGTGCAATAACGGATTAACGACAGCAACTGGCCGTAAACCTTGTGAACTATGAATTCCGGCAGTGGGATTAGTTAACTGAATATCTGGGCATGTATGATTCGCTGGTGTTTGCTCACTAATTGCAGGCTCGTCCCTCAATATTAGCTGCTGAAAGGGAGTAGTTGGTAATAGTGCATCATTAACGGGTTCGTTATCAGACTGGTAAGGAATATATTCATCAAGAATGGATTGTGGTATCTCTTGAATACCTGTTTCGAAAGCGTTTTCTAAATCGAAGTTTGTTAGAGATTCAATATTATATTCATTCAATGAATTAGAGTGATCAGCTTTATTTTGATATGTATCTGGTTCGCTATTGTAAATAGGAAAAGGGTTCAGCACCTGAACAGGCATTCCTTGATATGTCGGCTGTTGTTCGCTGTTATCAGGTTGATACTCTTGCTCTACTAAACCTAAGGAGCTGGAATAAAGATTAGAAAAAGCATCATTAAATGAAGTAAGTTGATTGCTTTGATCCATTGAATTATTGAATTATTGAATTATTGAATTATTGAATTACAGCTTAAGACCACGCCTTCTTATAAAAGTTCCTCCCTTAAACAACTCAATCACTTTTTATGTCAACCAAGCATAAGGATTTGCTATGGCTATTACCAATAGCGACGTAAAACTTTTCGAAAGCCAGCGCCTCACGGATGAGGAAGACGGTGGCGGTCGGGTAACTGGTAACGAGGTCATTGATGGCAACGTCAATAATCTCTTTCAGGATATTTCCCGGATCGACCGAACCATTGGAGATGTGGCCTTGCGTAAGGCGTTTATTGGGATCAGCACCGATAACAATGACATTTATCTCGGCAGTCATTTGATCCTGACCGAGCCTCCCAAGGATAAGAATGTCTCGGTTTTGCTGTTCAATACCGACAGTCAGACCGATGAGCGTTTGGATGCCAGAGACAGAAT
>NZ_LUKQ02000553.1 GCF_001647025.1 Endozoicomonas atrinae | reverse complement strand
TACTGTCCAGAGCAGACTTAACTATGATTTCCATGAGAGGAGGTATCAACAGATAGATTATTAGGATTCTCTACTCTGGTTGATTCCTCTCATGGTTGCCTATTTCGGAAAACTGTCCGGACTATTGTAATACTATAATTAGAATTATTTATCCCTAACCGTGGTATCAGCAACAGTGAATTACTCGTCCTCAGAGTCCAGGTCATCCCTTAGCTTATCAACATCCACTAAACGACGTTTGCCGATTTTACGGGAGGGAATCCGGTTCTCCTTGATCCAGGTTCTAACCGTCTCTGGTGATACGCCAACACGTTCAGCAAACGCATTAATGGACAACACGAAAAAATAGCCGTCATATTTCTCTTTCATTGCTCAACATTCCTTGTTTGATTGCAACAGAAAATAGAAATACAGAATCAATTTTTGAAATGCAACACTTGATCTTAATTAATTTTTTAGCGTGTCGGCTATATCGGGTCATTGGTGGTCATAGCGGGTCATATACGGACAAAAAAAATTTGCACATTAATAGATTTTGTTTGAAATCTGTTTTTTATTACTTCTTTCATGGATTAAATTATTCAGGTAGACGTTTCAAAAAAAGTAAACCCGCTAACAACCATCAATAACCGACAACCACCAAAAACCACCGTAATTAAAAAAAAGCATCCATTTTTAATCAGCGATCTATTAAAAAAATGCAGTTAAGATGATTTTAAAAAAGAGAATTAAGGAAGCATCATGGCAATCATCAAAAAAGGCAACCAATGGAAAATTGATTTCAGGATTGGCAGCAAGCGTTTTCGTCATACCGCAAAAACAAAACTGGAATGTATCCAGTACCGTGATAAGTGCATTGCTGACAAAGATAAAGAAGCACCAGAGAGAGATGACCGCACACTCAAAGAGTTAATTGATATCTGGTATGAAGCCAGAGGCATCGAGCTGGCGGATAATGAACGGACGCTGAAGAACCTGATTCGCTTCTGTGATGCTCTGGGCAACCCCATAGCCAAAGAAGTCACTACCAGAGACTGGCACAGGTACAAGAAGCAAAAGAGGGAGGAAGGCATTGGCGATAAGACCCTGAATAATATTCTCGGCTATATCAATGCCGTTTATAACTTTCTGGGCAGGAATGCCATCATTGGCTATTGCAATCCCTTTCAGCCCGTAGATAAGATTCGTATCCATGAGAAAGAACTTGTCTTTCTGAGTAATGACGAGATTCAACTGCTATTCGAAGACATCAGGAAGAACTGCAAAAGCCGCCATGTGTCATCACCGATGTAATAAGTCTTCAAAACACCAGTTTAATTTGACCTCCCGATTAACCCTTTTCTGGCCGATTGTTTTCCTGTTGGTATCAAGCAGGGAGCAGCGCCATGACCAATCGAGAGGA
>NZ_LUKQ02000552.1 GCF_001647025.1 Endozoicomonas atrinae | reverse complement strand
GCGTCATTCGTAAGGCGATCAAGAACCGGAAGATTTTTCGGACTGATGAGTCAGTCATGAAGGTAATCTATCTGGCCATGGAAAAAGCTTCCGAGAAATGGACCATGCCGATCAGGAACTGGAAAGCAGCCATGAACCGGTTTGAAATTATGTTTCCTGACCGGTTCAAGGAGTAATAGTTTTGGTGGCGTTTACACAGAATTATTTACAGGCTCTCAAAATCTGCTTACAAAACCTGAAAACATGTCTCCTCAGCCAAGTATTTCTGCTGAAAGTTTAACTGAGCAGGGTAGTTTGGAGCATTTGCAACCAGTCCCACATGATCCATTCTTGCCCTCCGTAACCACTCATGAAACTAACGCTTTTTTACCTCTTCCTTCTCCTGTTCATGAAGATTCGTTAGCAACAAGCCTAATTACAGACTCCGATTTGGAGTTCAAATCCACATATGAAGAAACACTGGCAACAGTTTTTATGGATTTCCCGCCAGAAGAAGCATCTATTTATGATTACCGGAAAACGGCTCTTTATGCATATAATACTGCTCTAATGAATAGCCCAAGCGATAGAACACACCCTGAAGTTTTAGCTAGCGACCTCAATCACCCTACACTTATTGAATTAGCCACCCCACCTCAAATAATGGAATGTGAAGCCAGCGCTTTGGATATTACACCGCAAACAGTGAGAAACATGCCCAAAATAAATTTAAGAAATCCGGAAATAGAAAGGCCAGATCGATGGCAAAGTATGCTTACTTCTCAAGATGAAAGCCTTGAACCACAATTCAATGAAAGACAAACCAGTAATTTTTTACAACATAGAGTGACACAACAAGAGTTATTAACTGGAACTACTCAATCAAATAAATCAACGAGTCATAAACTTGAAGAAAAAAACTCACCACAATGCTCTTTAACTTTAAATTCACTTCAAAATACTGAAAGTGAGCATTTCCAAGATAGTCCAAGGTTAACAAACACTCCCAGCACTCTAAAAACTGACCATTCAGACTCATATGAGATGTCAGATCGAAACATGATGATCTCCTCACGGTCACACTTTATAGCCAATCATGGGTCTCCAGAAAAGCCGACTATTTCTTCGGCAAGCCTTAAGAGTAAACTATCCTTAAGTCTTGCTGAAGAAAATGGTGCCTCAAAAGAAACAATCAACCCAGAAGAATTTGCAACATCCGTTCAGCCTCAGCTGAGCGAAATAGCTAAAGAAAATGAAGAGTTGAGAGAAAACATTGAACGTATCCTGAAGGAGCTTGATGAAAGTACTGAGAGGGAATGTAATTTAAATTGTGTAAACGCTTGTCGTTAATACTCCAAAATGGAGAATAACAATGAGCGTTGAAATCAACGAAAAACTGGTAGATCAAATAGCCAGTCAGATTAAAACTCAGGATGATC
>NZ_LUKQ02000551.1 GCF_001647025.1 Endozoicomonas atrinae | reverse complement strand
TTCATCTTGTACTCCATGTTCAGGCCGGTCTGGGACATCATCTGGAGCATGTTCATCCAGGTTTCGGGGGAACGGGTTGGCTCGATGGGGAGTGTGCCGTCGACCACGAGGTAGTCGATGTCGCCCTGAAGGGCCGCGATGTCGTAGTCGAGGTAGCCGTCTTCGACCATGCCGGATAACTGGGACGGCATGGTGTAGGGGTCGATCTTGATGGAACCCTGGGCGACGAGGGCGTCCTGCAAGTTGCTGACCATCATTCTGACCATGGGCCGGATGGTGGTGCTGGAGAGGATTCTTGAGAGGACGCCGAGTCGCTGGCTGCCGAGCTGGGTGAGTCTTTGGATTTCGGTGGCACTTCTGACGTCGGCGGTGGGAATGCCCTGCTGCGCGTCGGAGGCGGCGGATACCCGTTGTTTCATCTCGCCCATGGTCATGATGTCGTTCCAGTGACCTTTGGTGACGTCGGGCACGTTGGCGATGAATACGCCGTCGCCAGGTTTGGTGCCTGGCGCGGTTCGCACGACGCCCCAGGGGTTGCGGTCGATCAGGTCGGGGATGGAGACCTGGGTCGGGTCGGCGAAGATGAGATTGTTGAGGGCGGCCTGCACGTTGTCGACTCTTGAGCGCAGTAGCCAGGTGGCGATGTCGTGCATAGGCAGCAGCATGTCGTAGAGGGACTGCTGAAAGGTTTTGTGGCTGTCGAAGAAGAGACCGCCCATGACGCAGGGGAACTGGCGTCCGTAGGGGTTGAGCTGACAACGGATGACGTGTTGTTCGTCAATGATGGTGACGAGCATCCAGATTTGTTCGATGGCGGGGACGCCGATTTCGTAGCCCGCCAATCTGACCCAGCATTCGTCGACGGTGCGGGCATTGCCAAGGGTGAAGTAGTTGGAGGTATTGTCCCTT
The DNA here is from genome assembly GCF_001647025.1 of Endozoicomonas atrinae. GTDB lineage: Bacteria > Pseudomonadota > Gammaproteobacteria > Pseudomonadales > Endozoicomonadaceae > Endozoicomonas > Endozoicomonas atrinae. The sequence goes on along the minus strand of NZ_LUKQ02000551.1, from coordinate 509 downwards.
GCCAGAGAATCGGTAGGGTCGATGGAAAAGCCTTTGCCCTCTTCCTTGTGCCATTTGTGGGCGCTCCAGCCTTGTTTGGCGTTGCCGGTGCGTTTGTGCAGGAGGTCTTTGTCCTGCTTGAGTCGTGGGTAGAGACCGGTTTGCACCAGGGCGGAGGTGGCCACGTAGTCGGTGAAGACGATGTATTGCTGGCGTTCCCAGTCACCCCAGGTGATACGGGGGTCGGGGAAGGCTTTGCGCGGGTCGAAGTTGACGATGGAGTTGGTGTTGGACTGCGGATTCCAGACGACTTTGGTTGGTGACATGCCGTAACGGATGTTGTCGAGCAGGAGTTGCGCCAGACGTGCTTCGCCAGAGGTGCGGCGCATGTGCTGGTGCAGGACGCGCTCAAGGAGCATGGAGGACTTGCGGGAATCGCGGTTCAGTCCTTCAAGCTGGAACATCGGGTTTCGCCCGCCGAGGGCGCTCATCATGTAGGTGAGTACGGTGTCGGAGATGGCGCGGGTGTC
>NZ_LUKQ02000550.1 GCF_001647025.1 Endozoicomonas atrinae | reverse complement strand
CCGGTGAATATCAGCCAGCTTCAGTCCGGTGAACTGCAAAACGGCACGGCGCTCACGGTGGGGCAGGGTTCCATCGAGCTGAGTACCGGCAGCGATGGTTTTGGTCAAATGGTGATCACCGGCAGCGGCGGCATCGCCAGCAACGATTACCTGGTGTTGAAAGAGGGGCGGATTGAGTCCTATATCTACACCGCCAGCTCTGGCCACGTCCGTTACAAAGAGGTGCGCCGCACAGAAAGCGGCATCGGCAGGCATAACCAGAGCGTGGTGATTCCCGCCTATTTCAAAAGCCAGCCCACCATTAACCTCTATCCCCGCGATATTACCGTTTACAACGCCGACTACCCCGACCAGTCCCAGCGACTGGAACTGTACCACTCAACCCCCATGCCTCACGGCTCCATCGAAGGGGCGTGGGTGTTCAAACCCTACGCCCGGCTGTTGCTGGCGGATGGCAGCAAGACGGAGGTCAGGAACGCCCTTTACCAGGGGGCCAGCAATACCACCACCTTTACCAGAGGCGGTGTGGACCAGGTGAAAACGGTCACCCTGAAAGGGCGGGTTGCCAGCCAGCGTTCCACCGGCAGCGGCGGTACCTGGCAGAACCGTAAGGTGAACGTGACCTTCCGGTATCGGCAGCCATGGGGGGAGTGGATCGACGGGGAAACGGTGGCCGTGGACATCGACCAGTTCACCACCCACGACATCGAACTCAGCCAGACCATGACCCAGGGCAGCTATGAGGTGGGGTTGTATTTTTTAGCGGAAGACCGTGAGGGTACGTTCAACAGTGGCAGCGTTACCTACGACTACCGGGATGAGAACAAGATTGCCAACCCCTACCAGAAAACCCTCAGTCCCACCAATTCAGCACAGACCTTCCGACACACCATTAGCATTGGTGACCCGCAAATCGGTTCGGGGTGGGAGATCAACCGGATTTTGTATTTCGCCAAAGTGGATATACGGCTGGAGGTCAGGAACCTCTACCGCTATGACAGCAAAGCCTGGGGACAGGATAAGGTTAAAGGACGGGCCAGAGTGCGTCTCCCCAATGATCGGGGTGAATACAACACCTACGAGAAAACCACGTCCAATGACTCTTTCACAAAAGAGTGGGAAGTCACCCGGTTTACGGATATTTCCATGCGCTGGGAGGATGTGGTTCACAAAGACGGCAATATCTACCCGGAAGTGGAACTCTGGGCAGAACGGGCCGGATATGACGGTCAGTCACAGGCTGGCAGCTTTTACGAGCCGGATTACGTTCCTACCAGCCTGGCTTATGTTCATATCCGCGACATTGCCGCCACCATCTATTACCAACGGGCGCAACCGGTGAGTGATACCCCGCTTAACAATTTCTACTGGGACACCACCGCTTATGACCTCGGTGCCACCGATGTCAGCGTATCCGACGCCATTATCCACTGGAC
>NZ_LUKQ02000055.1 GCF_001647025.1 Endozoicomonas atrinae | reverse complement strand
GAAAATCAACATCATTAAAACCTTCGGGTAGCTGTGGTCGACGAGACATCTGTTCTAGATAATGCATGGTAATGATGCCTAAGCATAGTTGGCGGCAGCTTAAGGATTTAGAAAATGCGATTGGTATAAAATATTTATCCCTGTAACATGCACTAAGGGGATAACCGCTATTGCTATAGCTCGGTCAGTGGTTTTTGAAACACAGACTGAGCCCCCAATCACAAAGGCACGAAGATGCAAAGGTTGTTTTTCTATGCAGTTAAGAAGGAATGCTTCGTTTGTGTCTTCGTGTCTTTGTAGTTCAATGCTTTTAACCTTTTGCAACAGCCTCTTAATGGGGGGCAGTGGGCTTGCTGTCTGATGAGCCCATCAGCTCTGCAACCAGTCTCTGCCGCCAAAACTCCCGGGTTCCGTCATTGGGGAGCTTGTTCAGTGTATCTTGACAGATATGAACCATCGCCTTGAGAATGTTTTCTTCCGGGTAATCCAGGTTCTCAAGTTGGCGAATAATTTCTACAGCCAGGGCAATATCTTCCGGTGCTCCATCCATGTACTTATTCTCCATGCCATTGGTGCGCTTTCAGGTTAATTTTTCCAGATGAGATCGCCACTCCCTCCTGTTCCAATCGTAGTTTCTGCAGGTTGTATCGACTTGATCCATCAGGGAAAGAAATCTGACCTTTGCCGTTAATTACTCGATGCCAGGGGAGGTCGGTCCCTGCTGGCAGTTGCTTCAGAATATTACCCACAACGCGTGCATAACCGGGAGCTCCAGCCATCTCAGCCAGCTGGCCATAGGTTACAACACAGCCTTTCGGAATCCTGCTGAGCAGGTACCATATTTCCGAAGGGGTAAAGGGGGCAGTCAACGTTCGCTCTCCACGATAAAATCGATCATAAACAATAGATTTCAGGATATTTGAAAAGTATGGAATGGGAAAGGAAAAGATATAGCTGTAATTACCATTGATTTGAGAATCAATATTGTGGATTCTGTCGCATTTATGAATTTTACAGGTGGATAAAACCTGTCCGGGGGAAGTTCGTTCTATGTTGCTCCCAAGGAGCCTTCGCTGTTTATTCAAAGTGCTGGGGATGTTGTGTCTGTTTTTTTCTATTAGCACGACATGGGCTGACACCGTCTGGATGAACAATGGTGATGTATTGTCTGGTGACATTGTTAAGCTGGACTCTGGCAAGCTGAGTTTGCAGACCAAATATGCGGGTACTATTGAACTGGACTGGCGCTATGTTACCGCCTTGGATTCTGATAAAACATTCTGGGTTAGCCTGATTGGCGAAGATGAGGCCAGGCTGCGGCGGTTTGAAGGTCAGGATACTGGTATTACGGTCATTGATGACAATGGCCGAAAACGCTCATTCTCTGCTGTGTGGCCTGTAGCCGCTATCCATATTGAAAAACCGGCCATCGCTGATACCTGGGAGTTAGGAGGTAATCTGGTGGCTACGCTGGACAGCAAGTCCGGCAACGATGATGAGCTCCTGATTGGTGTTGAAGGCAAGCTCAATATTGATGACCAGTGGAATAAAAATGCCTTCTATTGGGATATCGAAGCAGAAGATGATGACGGTATAAAAAGCTCGGAGTGGAAAGTTGGTTACTCATACAGCCGTTACCTGGATGAACACTGGTTTGTTCAGGGAGCAGCTGAGCAGGAATATGATTCTGAAGAGGATCTGAGAACCCGTACATCATTGGGGGGGACATTGGGTTATCGCTTTTGGGAAACCGCAGAAAAGGCGCTGAAAACCAGCGGGGGTATCAGCCAGCTCTGGGAAGATTACAAGACGAATGAGTCTCAGCGGGATTATGCTTTGACCTGGATTTTTAATTATCGAACACGAATTATTAATAACTGGGAGTACTTTGCAAACAGCAGAACATTCTTTCGTTTGAAACAGTCAACAACGCTTGTCAATGTCAATCAGGGAATAAAAATAGGGTTAACCGATCATATTAGCTGGAATCTGACGCAGATTGTGGATTACGACAGTAACCCTGTTGACAAGACTCAGAAAGTCGATAGCCGGATCAAAATGGGCATTGGTTACCAGTGGTAAGGCCCTGGGCGCTTCAGATTGGTGCATACTCGCAGGCGCCCTCTCGTAGGCATAAAGAACCGGGTTCTCATCAGGCACCTCCGGAATGGGAAGTGCCTGGAGAAGGATAAAGCTGGTTTCTCCGGCAACAGCAGTTGAACTCGCTTTTCATCTTCGCTCTTTCTTTCGGCTTCTCTATGTTCCTGTAAAGCGCGCATGGTGGTTTCCAGCCAGTTGGCTGCACGATAGAGCAGCGAGTGCCTGTTTAAATCATCAGAATTTTGGTGCTCAAGGGGAAAAATCAGGGTTTTTCTGACTTTCATTGCTACTGGGTACTTTTTCAGAATTACTTCTGTTAATAACGGCAGAAGGGTGCATTGATTGATGAAAGATTACGGTTTTTTTAGCCTTCTCTCCTTTTGACGCTGGCGCATGGTTTTATAGTTTACCAGCTCAAAGCGATACCAGCCTGGCTCTGGATCTGGCTCTGCTCCCATCAGATGGCGATAAAAACGATGCAGCTTTCTGGTTGTCAGGTTCTTGCCGTCTGGTGCCGGAAGTGCGTCAGGGTTGCCCCGCATGAATCGAATTTCCGGAATGTCGTAAATCAATCTTTCAGAAAACCAGATAAAGGGCTCAAAGATATTTTTGAGTCCGTGTTCAGCGCTGTTGAGGCGTCGGTATATGACCATAATCAGTGTGTCGTTTTCTACACGATAGACTATTTCAACATCTTGATATTCAAAGCGGGCACCGAGAAGTAGAGAGGTACTGCCCATGTAGCAAGCAGATACTTCAAAACCTTGGGCTTGCAAAAACCGGGTGACGGGATCGTCAACCGGATATGGTTTTGCGTCTGAGCTATCAGTGTTGGTCATAAGCCGGAAACAGAGATACTTTCAGTCACTTCTTCAGAGGCGGGGGTCATTTCAGCGTAAGCTTTTTTGTCCCGCTGTGATGTTGGGCATGGTTGGTTTCCGTGTGAACAGAAAACGCAGCAATCTCCTTGCTGCGGGGTGATCAGTTTCTGACAGTTTCTGCATTCGTAAAGATAAACACATGCATCCTGAGGCATGGTTTCAATGGCATGATGCATACAGTCCGGGCAGGTGATGATGGACGTTGATGCAAGGTTCTTTGCGTTTAGTGTATAATTTTTAGTGGACATACTCTTTCTCCTGGCACTTCCTGTGCCGTTTATTGCTTTTTCTCTTTGGGCATAGGATAGAGTTATCGGCCTCCCTGTTGGTTTATTGACATTTAACTTTCAAAATTGAAGTGCCTTTGTGTCTTTATCTCAGAATACGTCACAAAAACACTCCTTTTCAAACTACCCTACCTGGCTGTTTATAAAAAGGGTTGCATGAATCAGGCCAGTTTTAGCTGGTTATATAAAGAGCATAATAAGGGAGTGTGACAGTTTGGCGACAGTTACAAAAAAGCCGGACATTTCTGTCCGGCTTTGTACGGGCGTAATTAAACGAGCTTAGTCGTTTTCAGCCTGTATAGCAGTCAGGGCAATGGTGTAAACGATATCGTCGACCAGTGCACCGCGGGAAAGGTCATTTACTGGCTTGTTGAGACCCTGGAGCATTGGGCCGACACTGATTACGTCTGCGCTGCGCTGTACGGCTTTGTAAGTGGTGTTACCTGTGTTGAGATCCGGGAAGATAAACACGGTAGCACGACCTGCGACGTTACTGCCGGGAGCCTTGCTCTGTGCTACAGATTCAACAGATGCAGCATCGTACTGCAGAGGGCCATCAATAATCAGGTCTGGGCGCTTGGCTTTAACGATTTCAGTAGCCTCACGCACTTTCTCAACATCTGCACCGATGCCAGAGGTTCCGGTGCTGTAACTGATCATAGCGATCCGTGGCTCAATACCGAACGCGGTGGCTGAGTCAGCACTCTGAATAGCGATATTGGCCAGCTGTTCTGCGTCAGGGTTTGGATTAACGGCACAGTCACCGTATACAAGAACCTGGTCAGGCAGCAGCATAAAGAAGATGGAGGAAACCAGGCCTCCAGCATCTTTCTTTGGTTTGACCAGCTGGAATGCAGGACGGATAGTGTTGGCTGTGGTGTGTACTGCACCAGATACCAGACCGTCTACCTCGTTAAGAGCCAGCATCATGGTACCCAGTACTACCGTATCTTCCAGCTGAGCTTCCGCCATCGGGGCTGTCAGGCCTTTGTTCTTTCGCAGCTCGACCATCGGATCAACATAACGTGCACGGATGCTCTCAGGCTCCATAATAACCAGACCATCAGGCAGGGTTATGCCGTTATCTCTGGCAACCTGTTCAATAACACTGCGTTGTCCAAGAAGAATACACTGGGCGATACCGCGTTCCTGACAGATAACGGCAGCCTGAATGGTGCGAGGCTCATCACCTTCTGGAAGAACGATGCGCTTATTGGCACCCTGAGCTCTCTGAACCAGCTGGTAACGGAAAGCAGGAGGAGAGAGTCTGCGCTCAGCCAGTGCAGAGCACTGCTGTTTCAGCCACTCGGTGTTCAGGTTGCCAGCAATTGTATCCATGACCATTTCAACACGGGCAGTATCGTCAACAGGCAGTTCGTTATGGCGGCGGTCCAGCATGGTTGCTGTGGTGTAGGAGTCTTCTCCGGTCAGCATGACAGGAAGACCTGTGCCGATGGCCTTGCTGCACAGTTCCATCACGGGTTTGGATGGTGTGATACCACTGGTCAGCAGAAGGCCTGCAAGGGGAACACCGTTCAGTGCCGCCATACAGGTAGCCAGAATGATGTCATCACGGTCGCCTGGAGTGATTACCAGGTTCCCTGGCTTCAGGTGATGAATCATATTGGTTGGTGTTCTGGCACTCAGGGTGTAGGAAGTGACCCGGCGGGTATCCATTTCACCTGCATTGATGATTTCTGCTTTCAGGTGTTCGGCAATATCCATGGTTCTTGGTGAAGCCAGGTTAGTGTCGAACGGAATATAGCCCAATGGCTGGAATGGCTTACGGGCAAACTCCGGCAGGCTCTGGAAATGTCCTTCTTTGTTCAGGCGGGCAACGACTTCCGGAGTCAGTTTATTCAGGGCATAGCCCACGACATTCGGATTCTTGATACCGCCAAAGCTGTCTGCAGCGATCTCCAGTTTGTCGGCAAGGTCTTCCAGAGAGTCATTACCAGGCTCGGAAACCAGAATGATGTCAGCATTAAGGGTTTTGGCGATGTTACTGTTCAGGCGGTTGGCGTAAGGCATTTCCCGGGTTGGTACCAGACCTTCTACGACCATCACGTCACAGTCCTGAGAAGCCTGCTCAAACAAGGCGACGATCTCTTCCATCAGGACGTCGCCCTTGTTATCACCCAGCAGATCTTCAGCGCGGTGTGAAGTGATGGGTGTAGGTGGCTCATGGTCCATGATGCGTTGAACCAGTTTGGTCGAACGCTCAGGTCCAGTATCACCCACGTGCAGCTGGGCAATAGGCTTGAAGAATTTGACTCTGAGACCGAGGTTATCAAGCGCTCGAACCAGGCCCAGGGTGACGGAGGTCAGGCCAACACCATAACGTGTTGGAGCCAGGAAAAATGTACGCATATCCGGAAAAATCCTTCTCATGAAATACTGATATAAAAACAGGAGGTGGAACCTCCTGTTGCTTACATCATTTAGATAACCAGTTTAGCCAGCAATCAGCGCTTCAGTATCACGGGCAATCATCAGCTCTTCATTGGTAGCGACAACCATTGCTACGGTTGAGCCTGGCTTGGTGATGACACCGCTCTTGCCACGGAAGGTCTCTTCATTGGCTTTTTCGTCGATCTCAAAGCCGAAGATGGACAGGCGCTCAAGTACATTCTTGCGGATCACGCTGGAGTTCTCACCGATACCGCCGGTGAAGACCAGTGCATCAATACGACCCAGTTCAGATGCAAAGCCAGCCAACTTCTTGGCCAGAACATTGCAGAATACGTCCAGAGTCAGTTGGGCACGCTCATTACCCTGGGCTGCAGCATCTTCGATTACGCGGCAGTCGTTATCCATTTCGGACAGACCCAGCAGGCCAGACTTCTTGTTCAGGATGTCGGTGATCTCATCCAGAGAATAGCCACACTGCTTGTTCAGGAAGCTGAATACGTTCGGGTCGATATCGCCGGAACGGGTACCCATCACCAGACCTTCCAGAGGCGTCAGACCCATGGTGGTGTCAACGGATTTGCCGTTTTTGACGGCACAGGCGCTGGCACCGTTACCCAGGTGTGCAACCAGAATGGCGCTGTTGTCGTAGTCCAGATCCAGCATCTCAGCAGCAGTCTTGCTGACATAGCGGTAGCTGGTGCCGTGCATGCCGTAACGACGCAGACCGTGTTCTTTGTACAGGCTGTAAGGAACAGCGTACAGGTAGCTTTCAGCAGGCATGGTCTGGTGGAATGCGGTGTCAAATACTACGGACTGTGGCAGACCCGGGAAGTATTTCATGCAGGCACGGATACCCAGCAGGTGAGCAGGGTTGTGCAGAGGTGCCAGATGGTTGCAGTCTTCGATGCCCTGAATCACTTCATCGTTGATCAGGGTGGATTCGGTGAACTTCTCACCACCGTGAACAACACGGTGACCGATGGCTTCAATACGGTCCATCAGGTTGTTTTCACGGAGAACACCTACCAGTGCTTCGATAGCACCTTCGTGACCAGCAGCACCAAGATTCAGGGTTTGCTTCTCACCGTTCAGTTTCCAGGTGATAGAGGCTTCGTTGCCCACGAGGCGCTCGGCGATGCCGCTGATGCTTTCCTCTTCGGTTTTCGGGTTGATTACTGCGAACTTCAGGGAAGAACTGCCACAGTTAATAACCAGAACGCTGTCTTTGCTCATAGAACCTATTACCAGTGAAAATGACCGTGCAGTTTCCGAAAATTACCGTGTAATGCTTTTAATTTAAGCGGATTGTCACGAATATCGCCAAACGCAGCGGCCGGAACCGATCACACGGAGGCTGGCCGTGAATAACGTCCGTAACGAGGATGGCAGAAAATTGAGGATGAAACGTCGTTTTTGTGAGGTGAATAGTGGTTCTATTTGCCGAACAAAAACGAATTTTCAAGCCAATTTGCTGTTACCACAGTAGGACAGTCTATTCTCGGGCAGCCTCCTGGAGGATCACGGCTTGTATAAAGTAGAGAAGCGGTATGAAAAACATTATAACCATTGACCTGAGTCAGTGGACTGCGTATTGATGCGTATATCGTAGCAAGGCTGTGGTTAATTGTTCACCAATGTCAGAGGTTTTGCTCCAGTGCAGGAAGAACCAGCTGATCGATCATTTCCGGAACATTGGCGGCCAGCTGTTGAAGCTCATTCTGGTAAAGCCAGCCATATGTCCCCGCTGTAATGAGGGCCAGTAATGGAATCCAGAGGCCAAAAAACTGTGCGACTGTTCCAGCGGAATAGGGGGCTGAACCAAACCGGTTGGTATTTCGGGTGCCTGAAGAAAAGATCAGCCATAACAGAAACAGAAGGTTAATCCCCGGAATAATTAACACAAGGCTCTTCCAGCCACTGCGGTCAATATCATGAAGCCTTCTGGCAGTCATGGTCAGCATAAGGAGGCAGGCAATAGCGATCAAGCCAAGTGTCAGATGCAGTGACTCTATCGGTGGGTAGTGTGGGGTCAGGAGTGGAGTTAACCACCCTGGTACCCACCAGGCAGAGACTCCCAGCAGCACAATTATCCAGAGGGAAGCCATAAACTGTACTCTTCCCATTCTGGGCAGGAATTGAAACTTCCTGGATGATTTGGATGGTCTGGCCAGCTGATCCTGCCCCAGAATGGTTTCAAGCGGTGTAGGGGGCAGTTCTTCATCACTGGTCATAGAGATAATCCGGCAGTGGGCTCCGGACTTCATCATGGCTCTTTCATAGGGACGGATTTCGCTGGCAGTCAGATTCTTTCGAATAATTATCGGCTTGCCTGAGAATAGGCGTTTCAGTTTTGCCCGGTCTGCATTCAGGAGTTCTTTCAGGTTTTTTCGAACCTGTCTTTCTTTAAAGCCTGGCAGCGTCTCTCCCTCGAAAATCAGCTTATAGAATGAGTCATCCATGATGGCCTGTCCTGAAATATGTCATGAGACAGGTTATCGGCTGGCATGGAGGAGACTGAGGCTTTTTTGTTGCTGACCACAGAGAGCACAAAACTCACAAAAGAAAAGCTTTTCCTCGTGGGACTTTATGCCCTCTACGGTTTGACTAGAAGGGCTTAACAACGACCAAAATGACAATGCCAACAAGGAAGATAACGGGAATTTCATTGAAAACTCTGAAAAACTTGTGGCTGTGGCTACTGGTGCCGGCGGCCAGTTGCTTCATATAGCGGGCACACATATGGTGATAACCTAGGGTCAGAGCAACCAGAGTCAGTTTTGCATGCATCCAGGGGGAACTCATATAACTGGGAATGTAGTGTAGCAACCACAGGCCCAGAATCAGGGTAACGATCATCGATGGGGTGGCAATACCCCGCATAAGCTTTCTTTCCATGATAACAAAGCGGTCTTTACTGACCTGGTCCTCACTCATGGCGTGGTAGACGAAAAGCCTGGGAAGGTAAAAGAGGGCGGCAAACCAGCAGGTCATGGCAATAATATGGAAAGCTTTAATCCAGAGCATAGAGTGTCCCAAATAATTATTAAGGTCTAGGAATCCTCTGGATAGTAGCGGAAATCAAGGGGTATTCACAATTAGCCATCTTTATAAAGATTGTCGATCATTCTTCTGTTGATGATCCCGGACCTTTCCGGATCAAAAAACTCCCTTTCGCTGTTGCCGGTCACTACCAGCAAATACTCGATGTTATTTTTTTTCATGATGGACAATGCTTCATCAGCGGAGGCCTGAGAACTGATCATTCCCGCTCTTTTAAGACCTTTTAGGGAACCTATTTTTATGACGGCTGAAGCAGCTTCACTATCAGATAGCGTGTTTGCACTGAGAATATATAACTGCTCATCTTTTTTAAAAACGAGCCATTGAATATTTTCGGATATCTCTGCTTTGGCGTTATCTACAGTGAGGTCAGGTGAAAGGCGGATGAAACGGCTATCCATTAAGCTGGCCACACCTGTTCTATTTAAAAGCTGAGTCATCGGAGAAAGCTGAATACTCTGTCCACGAGCCATGAACTGCATGGCAAAAATACTCTGTTGTCTACAGATCTGGCTGGAGGTCAGGCAGGCAATGACAATAGCCAGCATAGCCGGAAGAATAATCTGTGAGCTGTGGGTGAGTTCCAGGACGGTAATCAGCGCGGTCAATGGGGCCTGAAAAATTGCAGCCATCATAGCGATCATTCCAGTCATGACATGAAAGGTAATATTGTTTGCAGAGATCCCTAGGAACTGCTCAGCCAGTAAAACGCTGCAGGCACCGGCTGTAGCCCCCATCATCAACGATGGACCAATCATTCCACCAGGAACCCCAAGGCCGATGACCAGAGCGGTAATAACCAGTTTGGTGGCCAGAAGGGTAAACAGAAACGGCAGGTTTAAATCGTCGCCGATCAGCAGCGCTTCAATCGTGTCATAGCCAATACCCATGGTTGCAGGAACCAGAACGGCAACGATTCCCATTAAAAGACCCGCGATTAACAATGGGAAGACGACCTTATGCTGGCGCTTTTGAATGGCAAAGATATTAATTTGAATAAACGCCGCAGCAAGAAGGCCAATAATAACGGCGGTAATGGCCGTTACTGCCAGTTCTTCGGGTGTTGCGGAGGGGATAATCGGGATCTGGAATGCTGGGTTAGGTCCGTAGACTGTCTGGGTCAGCACTGATGCTACGACAGCAGAGGCCATTACCGGAATAAAGCTTTCCAGCGAATATTCTTTCATAACCACCTCCATGGCAAAGATAACACCGGCCATGGGGGTGTTGAACAGTGCAGCGATGGCTGCAGCAGTACCACAACCCGCCAATACTCCCAGAGTGTTGGTTGGCAGTTTCAGTATTTGTCCCAGAAAACTGCCGGCTCCTGCTCCCATATGCACGGCAGGGCCTTCACGCCCCACCGAAAATCCACTGACCAACGCAATCAGTACGCCAAAAAACTGAGTAATGGTACTGGTAATGGGTAACCAGCCCCTGTTCAACGTTAAACGCTCAATCACATGAGCAATACCAAAACTTCTTCTTTTGGGTGGGCGGCTCTTGATTAACAGGATCAACGCCAGGGCACCCCCGATAGGTGAGATAAAGCGAACCAGAGGAGGGAGGGCTTCATAACCACTTTCAACCGATGCCAGCGTTGAAAATACATGATCGGGGATCAAAGCACGCTGAGAAACAACTCCAAAGAAAAAAAGCAGCTCCTCGAAAGCGATAAGAAAGCCTCCGGCAAGCAGTCCGGTAATCAGTGCCATCAGGGTCAGTTGAGGCAGGGCTTCTGATTGTGCAAGACGCAGCCTTAAGTTCTGTATTGACGGTTTCTTAAACATGGAGCAGCCTTGCTTCCTCCTTTTATGGTCAGTGGTAGTTCTGGTTATTTCGGTAAGGTTTACTCGTTTCTAAGTGGTTATCTGACTGTCTTGCTTCCTTGCATACAAAGCGGTGGAAATGTGACTATTTCAGGTTTATGTACTTCAGTATTCGTTTGTAAGTGTTTTCAATGACGGCTTAAGGAGGGTGGAGTCTGCAGTTTACCGGATTGTCATTGTGTCTCTCTACCGGTAAAACACAATAACTTTTCTTCTCAATCACCATTGATCCGTCTTAATACGCCATTTTGGATGGTTAATCCCAGGATCTGTTGATGCTATATCTTCAATTGGGTTGGGTGAGCGGCGAAGCATATAGATCCTGACAAGTTTTTAGAGGGCAGCGCATGGCTGCTTCGGGAGAGGTTAAACGATGTCATCAGGAACATTATCGGGCATTGTCACGTTGCTGTTTTTCACCGTGTTGGGTGATGTATTAAGCGACGCATTAAGCCTTCCGGTTCCGGGCTCAGTCATGGGGTTGATACTTCTGGTTATTTACCTTCAGTTGTCTGGAGGTGTTAGTGAGCCTCTGGATAAGGTCAGTCAGTTCTGTATCCGCTATCTGGCTGTACTGTTTATCCCGGGCTGTGTGGGTATTTTCTTCCTGAGTGACCTTCTCCTGCAGCAGTGGCTGCCTATCACTCTCGCCATGCTGGTAGCGACCCCTGTTTCCCTGGTAATAACGGCTGTTCTCCTGCAATGGCTGCTTAAACGTTTTGCTGCTGAGAGCGGAGAGAACCATCATGGATGAGGTTATCAGTTTTTCTTACGGATTAGTGCAGCGGCAAATTAACAACCCGGTTGCGATCCTGCTTATTAATCTGGGTGCCTACCTGCTGGCGGAAAAGTTTTTTATCCGTATGGGGCGCAAAGGCTGGTTTCATCCACTGTTTACCACCAGCCTCCTGGTTTTTCTGGTTATTCGCTTCTCTCCACTTCAGCCTGACATGTACACAAAGCACAGTGAGTTGCTGAAGATGTTGCTGGCGCCATTTACCGTATCACTGGCGGTTCCTCTTTCCCGGCAGCTCCATACCCTTCGACAGTTGGCAGGGCCCCTGATGTGTTCATTGCTGATTGGTGGGTTTCTTGCTGCCTTTATTGGTATGGGAATGGCGCTGGCAACCGGAGGCTCAAGAAAGGTAGTGTTATCAATTTCTACCAAGGCCGTAACCACAGCAGTTGCCCTGGTGATGGGCGAACAATACGGCGCTATTATTCCTCTGGTGGCTGCAGTGGTCATTATTTCCGGCGTTTATGGCTCGCTGGTGGGGCCTGCATTGTGTCGTATGTTTGGTGTGACCGACCCAAGGGCCATTGGCTTTGCCATGGGGGTTAATGCTCATGCAGGAGGTACTGCTCGAGCTTTCGAACTGGATCTGACCATGGGAGTCTATTCCAGCCTCGGGATGTGCCTGTGCGCTATCTACATGCCACTCCTTGTACCATGGCTGATCAGCCTATTACTGTAATTAAATTTCTCAGAGAAATATTGATGTTCGATAAAGAAGACCTGATCAAAATCGCTAACCAGACCATGCCCTTTGGGAAGTACCAGGGCAGAAGGTTGATTGACCTGCCAGAACCTTACCTTCTGTGGTTCGCTGGAAAAGGGTTTCCGGAGGGAGAGCTGGGTAAACTGCTGGCATTAACACTGGAGGTTCAGGTGAATGGGTTGAATGACCTGATCAACCCATTGAAAAAATACTAGGGCCTGTTGACGTTTCGTTGCCTGCTCAGTGGCCCAGAAAAGCGTCATATGCGCGAAAGATTTGTGCAGAGTGTAGTTATTCTACATCAAGCAAGTCTGACAAAGCAGATGGCGCTTTTCTGGGCCACCCTTCGGGCGGATCAGGGCGCTCCTATGACTTTGTTGCAGCATTTTGAAAGGCAACTGGCCTTTATGCCCTTTAGGGTATTCCTGCAATGCCGCGCCTCGTCATAGGAGCGCCTGATCCGCTGAGCTCGGAACGAAACGTCAACAGGCCCTAATTCAGCCGTTCAGACTATTTGTATTGGAAAGCTGTTACCATATGATCAGATAAAATAAAAAATATAAGAACAACAGGTAAACAATAACAATGAAAAAGCTTGTTTCTCTTATTACTCAGGCATTGAGCCTGCTTATTGTTGGCGGCTTCAGTCTTTCTATCAGCGAACAGAGTGGCAGGATAGCGTCTCTGAACCTTTGGGCTGAGTCTGATACGGCTCGAGTAGCTTCCTATCAGGATGCAAACCTTCTGATCAACCGGACTCCGGCGATGATGGCAACAATGCCTGCTTCGTGGAAACGATAGTCTTGACAGCTATACTGTCCTTCCGTTCATGATGAAGAAGGCTGAAGTCAGTGACATTGAGTGAGTTGTTAGAACAGATCCGCCAGCAGCCAGAATTGGTTGAGTTTGAGGCGGTGATGGCCGTTATAGCGGATCATTATCATTATACCCCCACCCGTTTTGTAAATGGCCGAGGTTCTCTCTGCCAGATCAATGAAGTTGGCACCAATGAGGGATCCTGTAAAATCTTTGCCTTCGCACAGATCCATGACTTGAGCCCTCAGGAGACTCTGGCCTGCTTCGGCCGCTTTTATCGTGATGAGGTGCTTAAGGAACCGAATGGGAGTAGCCATGGTAACATTCGGGCTTTCATGATTTCCGGCTGGAAGAGCGTTGCTTTTGATGAGCCTGCCTTGATTGCTAAATAAATTGAATATATATTCATTTAATATGAAAAATTATTCATTTTGAATTGAGCTGTTTATCACCCGGAACAAGGCTGGTTCATGATCAGGCTTTTTCATGGTTTCCTGGAAAAGTCCACTGAGTACACCGGCTGCACCGCTGCCTTCTTAATAACTGAAGCGACGTTATCCGGGAAAGATCTGGTAAGATAGCAGGGTCGAACAATAATCCAGAAGTAACGGAAGCATCAGATGATTAAAGTGGGGATTGTCGGTGGAACGGGCTATACCGGAGCAGAGCTTTTGCGCTTGCTATCGGTTCATCCGGATGTTGAGTTGAGTATGATCACTTCTCGTTCTGAAGCGGGAAAGCCGGTCAGTGCGCTTTTTTCCGGGTTACGAGGAAAGCTGGACCTGAACTTTTCACTCCCGGACAACGAACAACTTTCGTCGTGTGATCTGGTGTTCTTTGCAACGCCTAATGGTATTGCCATGGAGTCTGTTCCAGAATTACTGTCTGCAGGCGTTCGGATAATTGACCTGGCGGCTGACTTTCGTTTGAGTGATACCGGCCTGTGGAAGCAGTGGTATGGTGTTGAACATGCCTGTCCGGACGTATTAAAAGAGGCAGTGTATGGCCTGCCGGAAATGAACCGTGCTGACATTGCTGATGCCAGACTGGTCGCCAACCCTGGCTGTTACCCAACGGCAACCCAGCTTGGGTTATTGCCCCTGGTAAGAGCTGGGCTGGTCAGTGGAAATATCATGGTAGATGCCAAGTCAGGTGTCAGTGGCGCTGGACGTGGAGCCAATGTAGGCACCCTGCTCTGTGAAGCCTCTGAGTCTTTCAAGGCCTATGGTGTTTCTGGCCATCGTCATTTGCCAGAAATTCAGCAGGGCATTGAACGCATGGCAGGTGCAGGTGTATCTCCATTTACCGGTGATCTGGTGTTTGTTCCGCATTTGACCCCCATGATCCGCGGCATCCACTCCACACTATATTGCACTGTCAAAGACCGTGGTATTGACCTTCAGGAATTGTATGAGAATACCTTTGAGGGTGAACCCTTTGTTGATGTCATGCCTACGGGCAGTCATCCGGAGACCCGCTCTGTTCGTGGATGCAATCAGTGTCGTATAGCGGTTCATCGTCCACAGGGTGGGGATACTGTGGTCATATTGTCGGTTATTGATAACCTGGTAAAAGGGGCAGCGGGTCAGGCAGTTCAGAACATGAATATTATGTTTGGTCTGGATGAAATAACTGGTCTGGACTTTCCCGCTGCCATGCCTTGATAAGGCAAACAGGCAGGTTGATGTTCCCTCGTGAATTTATGAGGGAACATTCATTCAATCACTATTGTCTGATCACTCCTTCCGGTTGAAAGTCAGCAACCTGCAGAGGTGAGTTTTGCTCGATAAACTCCTTCAGAACTTCTGCATCCAGGTAGCCTGTGTCCACAAAGCCCGGCTTGTCCATCAGGTTGGGGTACTTGTCGCCACCACTGGCAGAAAAGCTGAGAATAGCCATCTTGTAAGCCTTTTCAGGCTCAAGTGCTTTGCCATTGATTTGCACATTATAAAGCTGCTGATCTTTGATCTGCATTTCTACCCCGGAGAAGTGTGCGAAGGCCCCGCTGTTGGCTGGCTTATTAGCGACAACAGTCAGGTATTCAAGTATTTCCTTTCCTGTCATATCAACTGTTGTCAACGTGTTGCCAAAAGGAAGCACCGTCAGCACATCTTTGTAAGTGATCTCACCGCTGTTAATACTGGAGCGAATTCCGCCACCATTCATCACGGCCAGATCTGCACCTGATTTTTCCATCAGCGCTTCTGTCAGTAGTGTGCCCAGATTGGTTGGCTGGAACCTTACCTCACTGCGTTCCCCCATCAGTCGTTGATCTACAGCACCGACTTTGCCTTCAACCAGTTGCTGACCTTTTTCCTGATAGGGTGAGAGCAGACTCAACATGGCCTGGTTTTCCGGGATCACTTGATCTTCTTCAGACCCATTGACCGGGATAAGCTGGTAGTGGGTCAGGGTCAGCTGGCCGTTGGTGTATTCAAAGTCCGCGCGTCCAACATATTTACCCCACTCCTGGGCTTGAACGATATAAGTGCCGTTTTGCAGATCCGGCTTAAACAAGGGATCCTGTGAGTGTCCTCCCACAATCAGATCAATGCCTTTTACGCTTCTGGCCAGTGTTACGTCTCCGGGTGCATTGATACCATGATTTCCATTCTGGTAGTGCCCCATATGGGTAGTGGCAATGATAATGTCTGCCTGTTTCTCTAGCTCAGGAATGAGCTTACTGGCCACTGCAACCGGTGATTGAAAATCCAGCCCTTTGACATTCTCAGGGCTGGTCTGCTTCGGTGTGTCAGTGGTTGTGAAACCGACAACGGCAATGCGCAGTCCATCCAGATCAAAGGTGGTATATGGCTCAAATAAGTGTTTGCCTGTGCCTGCATCAAATATGTTGGCTGAGAGAAAGGGAAACTCTACCAGAGACTGCTGCATTGCCAGAATGTCCCTTGGGTTATCAAACTCATGATTACCCACGGCCATGGCATCATAGCCCAGCAGGTTCATCCCTTTAAAATCGGGAATGGCATCCTGCATATCGGACTCAGGTACACCAGTGTTGATGTCCCCTCCAGAGAGCAGCAAAACATGGCCGCCTTCTTCCTTTACTTCTTTGCGAATTGACTCAACCAGCGTCATTCTTGCCGCCATGCCATAACGGCCCTTGCTATCCTGCCAGAAGCGACCATGGTGATCATTGGTATGCAGAACGGTCAGTTTGTATGTCTGGTCTTTTTCAGCAGGAGGATTCACTGTTGTGCAGGCACTGATTACCAGTGCTGATATGCCAGCTGCGAGCCACTTCCAGTTATTGTTTCGGGTCATCAGGAGTCCCTGTTATATCGTTTGTTGACTTGGTGAAGTGCTTTTTCACCGACTTATAATTGGAGTTATTTTAAACATCTTTTGCTATCGGTGACTTAACGGAAATTGATTTTATGGTATAAGCAAACCATGAACATTTGTTGGTAATACCCAACGTACACTCTAATGACCGTAATGATCGTCGGCATTAGCAATGCGATTAATAGCGGGTAATAGAGTCCCTTGTGTAAGGAGCCCTGATACGCTGAGCACACAACGAAGCGTCAACAGGCCCTAGGGTTGATTGGTATAAGGAGCTTAATCGTGGATATGTCTTTGTCTCTGAATGAAACCCGTGTGATTGGCTGCCTGCTGGAAAAAGAGAGTACGACACCGGATCAATACCCTCTGTCGCTTAATGCCCTGACCAATGCCTGTAATCAGAAGAGTAACCGTGAGCCTGTGTTAAGCCTGGCAGAATCGGAAGTGAAGGAGACTCTGGATGCTCTTTTAAAAGAACGTCTTGTCAGTGAAGATACGGGGGCTCGTGTGAGTAAGTACCGGCATCGTTTCTGCAATACGGAGTTTGGCAGTTTGCAGCTGACTGATCAGGAAAGAGGCATAGTTTGTGTGCTCTTTCTCCGCGGAGCACAGACTCCTGGCGAACTGCGCGGGCGTACCGGTCGCCTTGCCGAGTTTGTGGATGTTCGTGAAGTTGAAGGCGTTTTACAGCAAATGGTGGAGCGTGGGCTGGTGGTTCAGCTCCCTCGTGAAGCGGGAAAGCGGGAAAGCCGTTATGCTCACCTATTCTCTGGTGAAGTGAGTATCGTGAATCAGGCTGACCTGGTTGCCGATGACAAAGCCAGGATTCGTGAACTGGAGCATGAGGTCATGATTTTAAGAGCTGAAGTAGAAAGACTGAACCGCGAGTTAGGCCGGTAACAGGCTCAGCTATTTAGCCGGCCTATCAAGATTTGCTGGCAGCTTTCGCAGCAGTATTATTCCCGTCAAGTAGATAACCAATAAGTAGAGCACCGGTGAAAAGGCTATCTTAGTGGTGCTGACCAGCCAGGTCGCGATCATTGGCGACAAGCTGCCAAGAAAGCCCTGGGCGGTATTATATCCCAGGGCCAAACCGGTCATTCGAACAGAGGATGGGAGTAATCTGGTGGATAAGATGGCACCACTTCCATAGATTGCTGCCAGCAACACGCCAAATGCTAACTGTCCGACCACAACTTTCCACGGTTCAGGCTGTGTCATCAACCAGTAGCAGGGCACTATACCAATGATGCCTGTTATCACGGCCTTGATGATGACTTTCCGGGCGCCAATCCAATCAGCCAGTCTGGCGGCCAGAGGAATGGCCAGTACCATGAGCACCATATTGCCGGTATTGATGGCAAGTGCCTGAGTCCGGCTGAAAAACAGGTGCTCTGACCAGTACGTGTTGATATAGATAAACACCATAAAGAAGCAGGTTCCGTTGAGGGCATTCAGCACACCGACCCTCAGCATATCCATCTTGTGTTTGCGGAGCACTTGATGGATAGGCGCTTGCTCCGGTTTCTTCGTGTTTTCAGGGGAGCCTGACTTTATTCGCAAGCTTGCCAGCACGATGCAGCCAAGAGCACCCATCAGCCAGGGAATACGCCACCCCCACAACATGATATCTTCAGTCGTCAGACTCCAGTGAACTAAGGTGGCGACGAGCGAACCTGCAATCATGCCACTGATGCCACTGACATGAACCAGACTGGATAGCAGACCCTGGTGTTTTGGGTGAGCATGCTCTGCCAGAGAGGTGAGTGTTGCAGCGACTTCTCCACTCATGGATAACCCCTGCAGCAGCCTGCACATCAGCAATACAGTGGGAGCGAGGAAGCCAATTTGTTGATAAGAGGGGAGCAGGGTAATCGTGAGCGTGCTTAACCCCATCAGGCCAAGGCTGAGAATTAACGCTGGTCGTCGACCATAAACATCACCGATATGCCCAAACAGTATTGCGCCAATAGGGCGAATAAAAAAACCGAGGGCAAATCCTGAAAAAGTGGCAAGCAGAGAGATTGTCTGGCTTTCTGATGGGAAAAATAGTTCTGCGATGACAGGGGCAAAGAAACCATAGAGGGTAAAGTCGTATAGCTCGATAAAGTTGCCGCCAGCAATAATAACCACTGGCCAGTTATTTCTCGATGGGGTTTTTAAGAGCTTGTTCACAGCAGATTGGCCAGAGCAAATTTTCTTTCATAAATGAAGCTTAGGGAATCATACGGGAGTCCACAGACTTTTCTGTAGTCGGCGTTTTGTAGGGAGTTAGGGTAGACACTCCCACGCCGGAACGTGGGAACGAGGTCATGCAGCCTTTCCAGACCTCTCAATCACCTTTTGAGAACATAGATACAGATACAGATACAGAGGGAGGCAAAGAGGCAATCATATCTGTTAAGATCTCCTGTTCCTCCACAGTAAGTAAGCGCACCCATTTTAGAGCAGTTTCAACCAGCATCCCCGCCTCTTCATAGCGCTCATCAGCCAACATCACACTAAACATACTCTTATTAGCCAGCATATTCCCTGGATTCAGATTTATTGATTTCTGAAAATAATCAGCTGGCGTAATATCTCCTTGTGTTTGTAGCTGCACCCCCAGTAAGCTTGCTTTTTCCAACAAAACACCCTGCCGCCAATAATAATCAGAGTGATATGGATAAATATCTATCAGCCGTTCCCCAATATCAAATAACAAGTTAATTATTTCCTGCTGCTGATTTTCATCTACAGAATCCAAACTATAAAAAAGTTGATTAAACATAAACATCCAAGCAACTTGATTATCAGAATCAACGATCAGAATTTTTTCAGCAACAACCTTAGACTTTACCCAACTACTCGGTATCGGCACCTCACCAATATCCAAAAATGCTTTTCTTGAAACAGCCATTACTGTCAGAGATGATATTAATATAATCAATGTTAAAGGAACAGCTAATGTCAAACGTCCATAATGCGCTTTTGAGGCTCTCAGATAACCCAATTCCTTAGACAAATAAACAGTTCTTGCCAATACAAGACCAACCAAAATCTGAATACTTAATACATAAAAGACGTAGTTCATTATTGCATGAGCAGATAAGGAGACAGCAATAGCAATACAAGCCAGCAATTCTTTATAATTATTTTTCGATGCAGCTATCCTTTCCTTTTTTTCAAATAATATCTTAAAGCCCAACCATACGTAGAAGGCAAGATAGACTAATAACAAAGCAAGAAATAAAGGACCACCTTCGAGCAAAAATTGCAAATAATCATTATGAACAAACACACCTAAAGTACTGTACTCATAACGCAATCCAGAATATAAATTTATAAAGGTACCTAGCCCATAGCCAAACCAAGGCATTGTCTGAATATAACTCCAGGTAACATCCCAGATATAAGTTCGACCTCCCAATTTACCCAGATCGTGAAAGCCTCTAACAACGGATTGCTCTCCCCATAAATCCGGAAGAATTGAGACCAAAAAATACGCAAGCAAAGCCAAAAAGCCAATAATTATTAATTTTTTCTTGGAAAATACAGTCTTAATGGTAGATAGAAAAACAACCCCACCAAAAGAGAAAAGCCAAACAGCTATAGCGCTTCGAGAGTAGGTTGCAAATAAGGCAAATAATATAACAAAATACAGAATGCCTTTTACTAACAAAGCCGATTTACTCTGTGTATCCGGAACTGAAAGCAATAGATAAAATGCGATATACTGAGTGATTGCATAAACATTATGCATCTAACATCTGAGCATCAACTCTTGAAAAAGATACTAGGTAATGAAACACACCAAGGCAGCTAGTTGAAGCTATCACACTCAGGACACACCATTGCAGCCGACTCCAATGGAGGTGAAACTTTGGATCAGTGAAAACACAGAATACAGAAAACCCAATTATTAAGCCGACAATAATAAGTAGGCTCCACTCCTTATTAACTGAAACGGCATAATTCCCTACCAGCATTGAAGTAATCAGCAAAAAAAACAAAATTATCCTTCCTGCTTTAGCATTAGCAACAACTGTCATTAGTGCAATAAAGAGACAGGATAAAATCAGTAAATCAATGGTCCGACCATTGTAAAAGAGCGCGGAAAGTAACGAGATACTGAATAATAAAAAAGTTATCAGACTATTGGCGGGTATTGTGAAAAACAACGACTTGCTCGCACAGTATATGGAGTTCTATAAATTCACAGGATACAGTCGGCGCCCTCAAATACTGAGGATAAACTTTCGCCTTAAAAATGCTGATTCGCTTCCACGGAAACCGTGGAAGCGAGGCACAACTTTTACTTACATGTATTAGGTAAGAATTCAGGTGGTACAGCTGGACTCTGACCAGTTGTAGTACAATTAGGCCCAGTTGAACTTGAGAAAACCAAGGCGAGCTTAGCGCCTTGAAGGCGCTCATTAACGCCTGAAGCACTAAATGTAGCAACATATGTATCGCCTGATCGAGTAATGCTGGAAACAAACTCTCCAGAGCCTGTAGCATTTACAGACGCAACATCAGGATAAGTGCCATTCATTGAGTAATACTCGATAACCGGGGTCTTCAGACCACCCAGCAGAGTAACCGCTTCAGAAACCTGAGCACGAGCTACATAGTTCTGATACTGCGGAATCGCCACAGCTGCCAGAATACCAATAATCGCTACAGCGATCATCAATTCGATCAGAGTAAAACCCTGTTGTTTTTTCATCTTACCTGTCCCCCAGGAACGTAAAAAAGCCCTTTATAGGCAACAATGCCTACTTAAGGCACCAGAAGTTTGTGTACCTGCTGTCGTCCGTTCCCTGAACAAATCTTAAGAGCGCCGCTGAAATCTCTGCCATTACCAGCCAGATAAACAGGCAAGATAACTTGCAGAGCCCGGCGGCCTCTTCAAGACGGTTGCAAAAATACAGTGAGTAGCAAAGAGTGACTGAAAAAGATGACAAAGAGATAAACCCGGTAGACTACCAGCCAATGACACTTCCCATTTCTTCTTTTTAACTGTCCTGCGATTCTGTAACCGCCCTGCTGATACCAGTCGCATTTTCTAAATCCCTATTGCGCTGACTGTCTGAAGTGCCATCCTTCGTTGAAGTTCCTCATCATAGCCCCGCTATGACTCGTCACTTCGTCTTGTCTTACACTTCAGCCCGTCATGCTCATAACGGGTTTAAATAATTTGACTGGTATAACCTCCTGTTTCTCCTGTCGGAAATCATCTACACAGTGACGTATTTTTATCCGACAGAATGAGTACGTTCGCAACAATATCACGGCAATCACAGCCTCTCAAGTGGCTTTACGCGTAGCCGTTGGCCTATGTCAACCAGAGCACATTTTTACTGTGTAGAACTATCGATTTTCACCTGACTCCCCTCTCTTTCAAACCCTGCAAGTGAGAATGCCTGCAGAAGTTAGTAGACACTATGATCGCAGGCACCTTGGAGGAAGCATTGGCCAGACATGCCCGGCAGAATGAGGGAGCAAGGTCGATTACCTGTGCCGTCACCCAGTAGTCTTTAACTTTGTGCACTTTGTGATCTCCGTGGTTACCCCGCACAAAACCACCCTTAACTATCCGGCATTTATGCTGATATATTACTTATCAATAACGTATTCAATTCCCATGGACAGAAACAGGTTATGGCAAACAAACCTCTGACCGGGCTGGCTGCCCGCCTGCTGGCCGATCAAGCGATGGAAGAGGCCGACCTTCACGAAGCTGAAGCGGCCGCCGCCAAGGCCAATAAGCCCCTCGCCCGATACCTGATGGATAAAAAGCTCGTCGACGGCAAAGCACTGATTCTCGCCACTGCCGAAGAGTTTGGCCTGCCAGTGTTCGACCTCAGTGCCTATGATAAAGAGCACCTCGTGAAAGAGGTTGTAGAGGAAAAGCTGATCCGAAAGCACAATGTGCTGCCGCTGATCAAGCGGGGCTCACACCTGTTTGTGGCGGTTTCCGACCCTTCCAACCTCCAGGGGCTGGATGAAATCCGCTTTAATACCGGCCTGACCATTCATACTGTCCTGTCCGAGCCAGACAGTCTGGAGAGGATGATTGACGCAGCCCTGGATGATACCGGCGGAGCTTTCTCAGACCTTGGCGACGATGAACTGGTCGACCTTGAAGACCTTGAAGTCAGTGCTGTTGATGATGCAGCTGATGACCCTCAGGGAGCAGGTGGCGGTGGCGAAGGTGACACTCCCGTAGTGAAGTTCGTCAATAAAATGTTGCTTTCTGCCATTAAAGGCGGTGCATCGGATCTTCACTTTGAGCCCTATGAAAGAGCCTACCGGGTTCGTTTCAGAACCGACGGCGTCCTCCATGAAGTCAACCGTCCCCCGGTTACCCTTGGGCCCAGAATTGCATCCCGTCTGAAGATCATGTCGGCCATGGACATTTCCGAGCGCAGAAAGCCTCAAGATGGCCGGATAAAAATGAAACTGTCGAAAAGCAAGGCCATCGACTTTCGTGTCAATACCCTCCCTACACTCTGGGGAGAGAAGATCGTACTTCGTATCCTTGACCCTTCCAGTGCCAAAATGGGGATTGATGCCCTGGGCTATGAAGAAGAGCAGAAAGAGATGTACATGACAGCTCTGCACCAGCCACAGGGCATGATTCTGGTCACCGGACCTACCGGTTCAGGAAAAACCGTTTCCCTGTATACCGGTTTGAATATTCTGAATACCAACGAGCGTAACATTTCCACCGCGGAAGATCCGGTAGAAATTAACCTGGAAGGGATTAACCAGGTCAACGTCAACCCCAAACAGGGTATGGACTTCAGCCAGGCACTGCGGGCTTTCCTGCGTCAGGATCCAGATATCATCATGGTGGGTGAGATCCGGGACCTGGAAACGGCCAACATTGCCATCAAGGCTGCCCAGACCGGTCACATGGTAATGTCCACACTGCACACCAACAGTGCTGCAGAGACCCTGACCCGTTTGCAGAACATGGGGGTTCCCTCATTTAACATCGCAACCTCTGTCAGCCTGATTATTGCTCAGCGTCTGGCACGAAGGCTCTGCAGCAACTGCAAGGTGAAGGTTGAAATCCCTAAAGAAACACTGCTGGAAGAAGGCTTTACCGAAGAGCAGGCGGACTCCGCCGAGATTTTTGGCCCTAAAGGCTGTGAAAACTGCAAGAACGGCTACAAAGGTCGTGTGGGTATTTATGAGGTAGTGTCGATCACCCCAGGTATGCAGCAGATCATTATGGCCGAAGGCAACTCTCTGGAAATCTCGGCACAAGCAGAAAAGGAAGGCTTTAATAACCTTCGCCAATCCGGCCTGCTAAAAGCGTTGCAGGGTGTTACCAGTCTCGAAGAGGTCAACCGGGTAACACAGGATTAAATAAATTGTTCGGGTGTCGGCTCCCTTTGGGAACCGACCTACGGCAACCCTGCCAACTCCTCGTCCCCACGCTTTCAGGCCCTTTGGATCCCGCGTGGGAACGTAATACAAATTCCGCCTTCTCAATATGATATCGAGCAAGCTATTTTGGACTGCTGGGCAAGGCGGAATGACGAGTAATAGCCGGGCTACTTGTGCCCTCGGGTATTGCGAGGAATTCCAACGAAGATCCAGTTGTCCAAAATGGCTGCGCAGGTCATATTTAGAAGGTGGAATTGGTATACCTTCAGCCTGTTACACAGACTCACTTCCTAAAGACAGCAGCGTGGCGTTCCCACCAACTGCCGTTGTATTAATCGACAACGTCTGTTCTGTCGCAAACCTCTGCAGATAGTTTGGCCCACCCGCTTTTGGACCAGTGCCCGACAGCCCCTGACCGCCAAATGGCTGAACACCCACCACAGCACCGGTTTGGTTCCGGTTGATGTAGATATTGCCAACCTTAATCCGCTCTTCAATAAATGTCGCCGTCACTTCGTTTCTACTGTGGATTCCCAGGGTAAGGCCATAACCAGTACTATTGATCTGATCAATCACCTCCGGTAATTTTTTCGCATCGTAACGAATAACATGAAGAACTGGGCCAAAGTGCTCCTTCTCCAGCTGACCAATATGGTCAATTTCAAAGGCTACCGGTGCGACAAAACTGCCGTTTGCACAGCTTGCTGGCAGGTCGCACTCGATCAGAAGCCTGGCCTCTTTTTTCATCCGTTCGATATGCGCCTGCAGTGATTGCCGGGCTTTCTCATCGATAACAGGGCCGATATCGGTCGAATGAAGACTCGGATTCCCAATGGACAGCTCCTTCATGGCCCCCTGCAACAGAGAGATCACCCGGTCAGCAATATCTTTCTGCACATAAAGCACCCTGAGAGCTGAACAGCGTTGACCCGCGCTGCCAAAAGCGGACAAAACAACATCATTCACCACCTGTTCCGGCAACGAGGTTGAATCTACGATCATGGCGTTCTGCCCACCCGTTTCCGCAATCAGTGGTACAATCGGCCCAGGACGATTGGCCAGTGCCCGGTTAATCACTCGAGCGGTTTCTGTGGAACCGGTGAAAGCGACACCGGCAATCCGGACATCAGCCACCAGTTGACGACCAACCGTCGCACCGTCGCCAGGCAATAACTGAATCACACCTCCGGGAATGCCAGCTTCCAGCATCAGCTCAACCGTCCGGCCAGCAATCAGGCCGGTCTGCTCAGCAGGCTTGGCAATCACCGTATTCCCGGCAGCAAGCGCAGCAGTAATTTGCCCTAGGAAAATGGCGAGTGGAAAGTTCCATGGGCTGATGCAGAGGAATACTCCCCGGCCGGAAAGCCGCAGCTCATTAGACTCTCCAGTAGGGCCCGGCATCATGATGGACGATGAAAACCGCTCCCGAGCCTGACCAGCGTAATAACGGCAAAAATCGACAGCCTCTCGCACTTCATCAATGGCATCATGCAGCGTTTTGCCAGCCTCCTGATGACACAGAGCCACCAGCTCTTCACGGTTTTCTTCCAACAGGTCAGCCAGCCTCTCCAGACAGGCTGCCCGCTGTTGTGCAGGCGTTGAATTCCAACGTTCAAATGCTGCTTCAGCAATACCAACGGCCGCATCAGTCTGAGACTCATCGCTCCACCCTAAATGGCCGGCAATTCGGGTACGATCATATGGATAAGCTATGTCAGCAGTCTCTGTTGACGGTAAAAGCTGACCATCAACCCACGGCCCCTGGATCCATTCATGTCCCATAAAGCTCTGTACTTTCTGGTGGAACGGCTGCCATTGACTGTCAATATCCACATTCATGCCCAGTGAGTTTTTGCGTGACTGACCATAAATATCGGGTGGCAGCGGGATTTGGTCATTCTGCAAACACACCCGACCTGTTAACGTCTCAACCGGGTGCTTTACCAGTGAAGCAATCGGGGTTTTAGCGTCCACCAGACGGTGAACAAACGATGAGTTGGCCCCGTTCTCAAGTAATCGACGAACCAGATAAGGTAACAGATCCTTATGACTGCCCACCGGAGCATAGATACGAATCGGATGACGATGCTCACTCAGAATAAAATTATAAAGCGCATCACCCATACCGTGGAGGCGCTGGAATTCAAAGTCATCAGCACCTTCACTTGCTGCCATGGTAAGAATACTGGCAACGGTGTGGGCATTATGACTGGCAAACTGAGGATAAAGCGTGGCCCTGACAGGCTCTGATAACAGAAACTTTGCACACACCAGGTAAGCTACATCGGTCGCTTCCTTGCGGGTATAAACCGGATAACCGCTCAGACCCTGTTGCTGGCAAAGCTTCACTTCACTATCCCAGTATGCCCCTTTTACCAGACGAACCGGTATACGGTCGCCCTGCTCATGAGCCAGGGCAGAAAGCCAGCACAACGACGGCAGCGCCCTTTTACCATAGGCCTGAATCACCAAACCCAGCCCACCCCATCCACGACAATCCGGATGCCGGTAAACCCGCTCAAACACTTCCAGAAACAACTCATGACGATCCTGTTCCTCAGCGTCTATATTGATGGCAACATTCCCCGCCCTGGCTTCACGAACCAGGTCAAGTAGTGCAGGCACCAGCTCCCGGAAAACCCGCTCTTTCTGTGCCACTTCATAGCGTGGATGGAGAGCAGAGAGTTTGATGGAAATCCCGGCACGGGAAGAGTTCTCGTGATCAGGCTCAGAGGCAACCGCTCTTATTGCCGCAAGGTATTCATCATGATAGCGCTGGGCATCCTCCATCGTCAGGGCAGACTCGCCCAACATATCAAAAGAGTAGGTATACCCCTTTTCCCGCTGCTTCAGACCATTCTTTAACGCCTCCGAAATGGTGCGCCCCAGCACGAAATGACGCCCCATAATCTTCATGGCCTGATTAACCGCCTGACGGATGACGGGTTCCCCCATCCGATTCACTAGTTTTCCAATAACCCCTCCGGCAGATCCATCTTCACCGGCTTCAAGATTAACCACCTTGCCAGTCAGCAGCAGCCCCCAGGTGGAAGCATTGACAAGTAGGGAATCACTTTGGCTCAGATGTTTTTTCCAGTCAGCCATACTTAACTTATCGCGGATCAGTGCATCAGCAGTTCGATGATCAGGAATACGCATCAGGGCTTCGGCCAGACACATCAGAAGAATACCTTCCCGGGTATCCAGGCTGTACTGCAGCAGCAATGCATCAATCATATGAATGCCATTATCACTCCCCCTGACCTGCTCGATCATTCTGGTGGCTTTACTGGCAGTCCCAGTGTAATCCCCGGTCTGCACATCCAGAGCATGAACCAGCTCCTGTAACCAGGAAGCCTCATCCACAGAATAATGAGGAGAGATCATCGACCAGAGCTCAGCTGGCCTTTGCTGGACAATGCCTGCATTGAATGCATCTTTCGCCTGGAACATACCCTTCTCCAATTGAGGCCTGCAGAAAAATCAACCAAACTGCAGCCAATGGTTCTAACCGTTCATTTGAAATATCTATATCTCTTCCTGAGCACTTAACATAACTTCCTTATACTGCACGACGATGCTTAGTTGAATATACTGGCACCAGAAACCAGTCTACTCAACTACCCATCCAGGTAAATCATGTGCGTGCTCTTAATATTACAGGTAACACTCTCTCAAGGAAAAAAGCACAACCTATTTAGGTTGTGAAGTGCCTGGTGAAATTGTCATCAATTGATTTTATGAAACTCTATATACTCACGAATGACAGAAAGAATGAAAAGACAGTAATATTGATTAGTAAACCCAACGATCGTTCATCAAAAATCCGTATCTGCCTGACTAAACAACAAGACAAATAAAAAAACAGAAATCAAGAGAAAAAATCATTTATCCTTTTTTAATCCGTGAAAAAATAAAAATCAAAAATCAATTGTCGTACAATAAAAAGACAATTAAAACACTATATATTTCTAAAACAATAATTACTAATTGATATAGAACCAATAACTCCACAACCTGTCGAATGTTGACGCCATCTCGGCAAAATGAGATCCGTATAAATTTTAAATCCAAACTTTCCATCAGTTTAATAAGGATTCAATAATGGAAGCGTACGGCGCCAACACAGCATACCAAAACTACCAGACACCACCTGCAGGTGGATATGGAGCCAGCAACACTGGATATACAGGGGGTCATGGGCCGCAGCATGGCCAATTTGGTGCTCACGGTATTAGTCCACACACCCCCACAAGCTACTTTGGTGGAACTGGAACTGGAGCCCCACCACCCCAATCATATAATCCTCAAGGAGGGCAATTCGGCTCTGTAGCACCTCATTATGGTGGTGCCCCCTACATGACTCAGCCCCAGCACCCACCGGGAGCACCGTCTGGGCAGCCATCTGCTGCCGCAGAGACCAAGGGCGAGGCTAAAACTGACGGCGATAAGAAAGCCGCTGACAGCGATAAGAAACCCGACGGCGATAAGAAACCCGACGGCGATAAAAAAGCCTCTGATGGTAAAGCAGGTAATGATGGCGGTAGTTGGTGGTCACTACCTAAAGGTCACCTTAGCTTCGCTGGACTTACTTCACGCTATAATCCGGAGACAAAATACGAGCCTGCTGGCGACGATAAGAAAACCACTGGCGGCGATAAGAAAGCCGACGGCGATAAGAAAGCCGACGGCGATAAGAAACCCGACGGCGATAAGAAACCCGACGGCGATAAAAAGGCTGCTGAGAACAAAGAATCAGGAAAGGCTTCTGACCAAGGAACAAGATCAGCACCAGCACCAGCAGCACCACCTGCTCATGGTTCTTACTATGGCCATGGCTACTCCTATCAACCACCTGCCGGGCCATCATCTTATGTAACCTCTCATGACGCATACATCCCAAGAACACCGCCATTTACCCCTGCCCCAGAATACGCAGGTAGCTCCGTACCTTCTGATGGCAAAGGTTCAGGTGTACCGGAACCTCGTAGTGCTGCAGAGAGGAGCTATGTAGCCAGTCTTGAAAACGCGCGTCAAGCTAGGGGGACTGATGGTGTTCATCCGGACATTGCTCGGTTTGACAACGAAATGAAAACCAATTTTAATCTTACTCAGGAACTTAAAGGAAGGATCTCAACAGGCCTTGAAACCTCCCCAGACCTAGATACCCGGGTAGAACTCCAGCAAGTTTTGCAGAAGGATGCAGAAATCCAAAAAGCCAGAGCAGATGCGCTGTACAAGGCTAATGAGTACGCCAGTATGAAGGCCGAAGCCAAAGCTGAAGTCCTGGCTGAAATGCAGGCTGGTCCGCATAACGCTAGGATGAATCCTTTATGGGCTCAAGCCAAGGCTGAAGCCAGGGCTGAACTCATGGGTCAAGGTCATGTCAATCCATATGGACAGCACCCATCTGGGCCTGGAAATATTCCAGCACAAAATGTTTTTGCAGACGCCAAAGAAGGCGCTAGACAAGGTGCAATTATTGGACATCGTGAGTCCTTAGTGGCTCAACTCCGGGGAATGGATGGTGACTTCGATGCAAGGCCCGAAAGTAAAAGCTGAGTCCCTCATAAGTATTGACGTTTAACCCTCTATACGGCCGTATTTTGCGGCCGTTTTCTATTAAATACTTTTCGCGTTCTGTTGACATTTTTCTGCGTACCCAGCAGCGTCAACAAGCTACCCCAGGATGAGTCACTGTCTTTCCAAATACTTTAACAATATCTAAAATCGCTGATTCGCACTTCGTAAGGAACCAAGCAGTCTGAGCCAGAACACAAAATAACAACACGACAGAAGGTATTCGCAGTATACCTATTTAACCCAAAGAATTTGGCATGGCTACGGCTGGGAGCTTAATGTGACAAGTGACCGCGCCGAGTAGGTACTCCAGTAAACAAGAGCAGCCAACACAGCAGCAATTTCAAAGACGATGGGTATAGCCCGGATATTTCATAAACTTGCTCCTGTTCTCATACCAATCGCATTTTCTAAATCCTTAAGCTGCCGCCAACTATGCTTAGGCATCATTACCATGCATTATCTAGAACAGATGTCTCGTCGACCACAGCTACCCGAAGGTTTTAATGATGTTGATTTTC
>NZ_LUKQ02000549.1 GCF_001647025.1 Endozoicomonas atrinae | reverse complement strand
AGAGTCAGCTTAGTAAAATATTTAACTTTCTGGAACTATCAGACTTGCAGACCACCCCAAAAAGCTATACTTAACGACAGGTCATTTTGGACTGGTGTTTTGAGGACTTTTTACGCCGGTGATGACACATGACAAGAGCTGTATTTCTTCAGGGAACTTCTCCATACAAATATATCCCAGCTTTTGATATAGAACTTTTTTTATCCGCAAATCCAAAAGATGTAAAACAAGCTGTATTGGCTGGTTATCCTGCTGGTCAAATATTAAATGGTGAGATAGTTGATGATCTGAGTGATCCTGAATTAAGGATCGCATTCGACTTTGATGGAGTTATCGCAGATGATGAAGCAGAAGAAATATATCAAAATACAGGACAGCTTAATGAATTTCACAATCATGAAGAAGAAAAAGTAGATATTCCTCATAACCCTGGGCCGTTGAAAGACTTCTTGCAAAGAATTTCTGATATTCAAAAACTTGAGCTAGAAAAAGCAGAGCAAGACGCAACATATAAGCCAGTCCTTAAAATCTCTATCGTAACAGCTCGTAATGCTCCTTCTCACAAGCGAGTGATTAACACTATGAGAGCTTGGGATATTATGGTCAATGAAGCATTTTTCATGGGTGGAGTAGAAAAATCTAGAGTTCTAGAAGTTATGAGACCACATATGTTTTTTGATGATCAAAGGCTGCATTTAGAGGCATCTTCATCAGTTTTGCCCTCTGTTCATGTGCCATTTGGTGTGGCAAATAAGAAAATCGCCAGCTAACAAAAATTTCCAGTTCGTGCAGGGGCTTTGCCCCAGCACCCAACCTCGCCTGCGGCTCGGCGGCTGAAATTGGCGTTATGCGTCAAAACAACAAACATAAATCTCTACAAGGAGTGTGAAATGGCAGGATTTTTTAGCAAGCTTTTTGGTAAGAAGGACGAACCTGAAGAATTGCTTCAGGGGATGATAGATAGAGCAAAAAAATGGGAAGTAATAGGAACAGAAATAGCAAAAGACTGTAAAAATAATGGCTTGAATAAAGGTGAAATTGTTCGTTTATCTGAAATAACAGCCTTTATTAACAAAAATCATAGTTACAACTCAAAAGTAGTTGAAAGTGGATTTCTAGATCAAATGATGATTTACGTCAAAAGTGGCGAAGTTATTCATTTTAATACAGATACAAAAGATATAGTTTTTGTTCATAAAAAGCACGCAAACAAGGTACTCGAAAAATGATGTGGGTTGGTATAATAACATTGGTTTTTTTTATCTTCATAGTTCTTAGGAACGGATCAAGAAATAGCGATCCACTGGAATAGGGGAATGTAATTTAAATTGTGTAAACGCTTGTCGTTAATACTCCAAAATGGAGAATAACAATGAGCGTTGAAATCAACGAAAAACTGGTAGATCAAATAGCCAGTCAGATTAAAACTCAGGATGATC
>NZ_LUKQ02000548.1 GCF_001647025.1 Endozoicomonas atrinae | reverse complement strand
ACTATGAAGATATTATCAATAAATGCTGTGAGGCATGGAATGAATTACTTTCTGAAGTTGGCCGATTGAAAAGTCTATGCTCCCGTTCATGGGCTGTTATTTCATAATTTAAAAATGGAATTGGTATAACTTCGCTGTAAGGTATAGATAATTCCGGCGGTGTGAACCGTATCCATTTCCCGGTCGAATACGTTATGGGCGATCCCATCTCTGAGTATTGCCATGATCCGATTGCGCCAGCGGCGTCGAAGTCGGCGAAAGAGCGGCTGATAGCGTGTTAAGGTCTCGGTGTCGCCGGTGAGCAGTGTCTGTAAAACGGACTTGTTGCGCAGAATATCAAATGGCGCGCAGATCAGGCTTTGCAGATCCGCCATCGGGTCGTCCTTATGGGGAGCAATGTGTGCGCTTTCTTCCAGCCATTGCGATAGCTCCCTGCGTAACGTGGCTTCATAGAGTGCCTGTTTGTTTTTATAGAAGCAGTAAATCAATCCTTTCGATACTCCGGCATCCCGGGCAATGTCATCCATGGATGCGCTCTGGTAACCAAAACGGGCAAACCGATGGCTGGCGGCCTGCAAAATGCGCTGATGACGGATTTCACTCTGCTGCTGTCGTTTGTTCATGACACGGTTCTTTTCTCTTTTCCTTCCCATATCCTTTGGCTATCTGTTTGAAGGGTGACTCACGTTACCTCGAACCGGCACTGGAGTATAGGCCCAGGTTCATGTGGCCATCATCCACCTTCCACGACGTGTACCTTTTGGCTTCCATGGGAACTGGGTACCTTCGTCGTTTTTCAGATAGCCTTTCCTCCTGCTTCGCTGACTTTTCAATATTTCATAGTCACTGAGTGCCATCTACTATCGATCGTGCATGCCCGGCATGGTTCCGGGTATTGGCATGGACAATAAATGGAGGTGGGTATGGGACAGTGGACCCAGATCGAAACAGCCGGGAAGAGATCCGGGACTGGATTACTGGTATCTACACCAATCCGGTTGCCAGGGCGGTAAGAACCTTTGTGACCAAGTGGTTTATTGTGGATGAAGAAAGAGGTTGGGTGATCGCGGAGTTTGACAATATCTGGGACGACCCGGGTAATGGCCAGGTGTTCAGCTTCCGCAATTACACGCTGATGAAATATGCCGGTGATTATCAATGGTGCTTTCAGGAGGATCAGTACAATCCTCAAAAGCGGATGGAAGCCGGTATGGGGTGGATGCAGGCACGTCAGGCTGTAAAAAAGAATAAGAAGGAAATGGTTTAAATAATTAGATGCCTTTAGGTGCATGTATGTACTTAAAGGTTTCCTGGGGTGCTCTCTCAATTTGATAACTGACTCATAGGTTAGCTTCAACCTTTCCAGTCATGAACTCAGACCAAAGTTGTTCCCAGCGCCCCTTACTCTGGATCAGTGCTCTTGTTGTCAAAAGCACTTCC
>NZ_LUKQ02000547.1 GCF_001647025.1 Endozoicomonas atrinae | reverse complement strand
GGCGATGCCCGACAGGAGCAGCAGTGCGCCCAGCAATCCCTTCATACATCCCCACCCTTACTGATTGACTGAAAGGTCAACCATAGTCGGCATACGGTGTTGTGCCATTATGTAATCTTCTGCAAATTCTACAAAGTTACACAAATCAGTTGAAACCCAATGGTTGAGTCTGATAGCGTAAAAATTCATAAAGCTGTCTTTCTTCGATGTATCACGGATATTGCGCTATGGATATAGACCCATCATCGGAAGAAGTAGCGGTAGAAAAAAACAATAAGATAAAAGGAACTGTACAAATGGCATCGATGCAGGTGAGAAACACGGTTAAAGATCGACACCGGGACCCGGAAGATATAGAGCTGGCACTGAAGGGGATCATTCGTCAAATACAGGCAGATCGGGGAAAGTACAGTGAACCATCCTGAAATAGCCGAACGGTTTAAAAAGGCCATGGACTTCTCGGGTATTACCAGCATTCCCAAACTGGCACGGCGTACCGGTATTGACCGTGGCTACCTGTACAAGCTGGCGAATGGGGAGATCGCTAACCCTCATAAGTACCTGGACAGACTGAGTGAGTCCATGGGGATATGCCCCGTGTGGCTGTCTACGGGCAGAGGCGGCCCATACGACCATGAGAGACCCAGCCTTCGCCGGGGAGTCTTCAAAACCCTGGTGACGGTTATTCCCGGCGAAGGTGATCCGTTTGAGATTGATATCACCGTACCGGATTTATTCAACAGCCTCAGGCATGTCCCGAAGCAACCGGAGTTTTACCAATTCTTCTACATCGTGGAAACCAATGACCATTTCCCCGGAAATACGCTGCTGACGGTGGAGAAAGTCAGAAGACCGGGACCGGGACTCTATGTAGCCTGGTACCCAAAAGACGGGGTAAAGCAGCTGGGGTGCTTCAACTATTACTATGAGGAGTTGGAGCTGAAGCACAACCGCCGTGAAGAGATGGACGTCATCGGCAGGGTCAGAAATATGGATTACTGGAAGGTCGATGAAATCATGGAAACTGGCAGTGTGCTCTGACCGGCGATAGTAACTACCAGGGAAAAATAATAACAAAAGGGAATGTATGAAATTTGTCAGTTATGACCCGGAAAATGATGAGATCACGTTATTGCAGAAGGGCGACAGGGTGGTCCGCTGCTTATTGACATACATTGGCTCAGGGGAGGTTGACCGGCTGCCAAGAGAGGAGCGGGGAAAGCTCTATGAGCAGATCAAGGGGCACCCAAAGGTGGTGGCGGATCAGGGGGCATTTGGTTGTTTCTCCTTTCATCTGGTTAATCAGCAGAATTTATTTCTGGTACTGTTCGGCCTGTATGTAGGGTTGCTGGTACTTTGTCCGGTCCTCTTCATGTGGCACTCCGATATTATGGGGCTGAACTTTACCGGCGGGAGTATCGTATTCCCCTTTACCTATGTACT
>NZ_LUKQ02000546.1 GCF_001647025.1 Endozoicomonas atrinae | reverse complement strand
AAGCACCGCAAGAGATCATGCAGGCACTGGTGGAAGCAGGCGAGGAGTTTGCTTTGTTCTTTGACGGCATGAACGAAGCGCAGTCCGGAAAACCGGTGAGCATTACCATGCACCGCTTGAAGTTTTCGCCAGTACAGGGGCTGCCCTTTATCAGTGACGAGTTTGCCGAAGTTTCAATGGAGTTTGAGGTGTTGAGAGACAGCAGCATTGGCGGTGTTGGCATGTCGCAGTTTATAAAAATAGTGCAGGCGCTTTAGGGCGCCATCATTTAAAAATACATTTTGGTATGTTGAGATATCCATTCAACATGATTGACTAGATCATCAGTACGATTATTTTTTATATAGTCTGAAATTTGGCTGTATGAAGAACCGAGGTATAAATTACGGTTTTCTTGACTTAATGTGATGGCGATTCTCCTATTGCTCCTATCTTCGAAGTTTGCAGAAACATATATAAAGTATGAACCGTCAGTAAATCTACCAGTAGTAAAAGACCCCAGTTTATCGACTCCATCTATTGACTGTATGTTATAAGAATTACCGCGATTTTCTTCATCACAATAAATAACATTCACATTTTGCCATTCTGACAAAAGCTGTTGTTCATTATTTTCTGTGTCCAGGGGCTTCTGCAAAATATGAAAATCATAGATACACCTTTCTTTTGCTTTGCTAAGCATTTTACTGTCAATTATATGGTACATGTTGCTATTGACGGTTCTTAGGCTTAATAAAGAGGGTAGTGGTAGCCTCTCGGCAATATTTAGTCGTAGCTCAGGAGGTAGCGTTGTTAATAAGTCAGGCTTGTGACTTCTAACACGACGTACATTAAAACAAGATACATTTTGCTGATTGCCTGAATTATTTTGATTTTCTCTTGGTTCTCGATAAAAACATGTCAATAATTTCCTGATCATATTTGTAGAAAAACCTATTGTGGTTGCATAGGAATGATATTTAATTATTAGCCTTTGCTTGCTTGCTTGCTTGCTTTATTTATTTAACGGCTCTTTTTTGTATGACCAGCTAATTAAAAACTCCCCATGCTGACCGGGTACCCACAAAGGAACCCACAACATGGCCAGCACAAATAGCGTACTCAATATCGTTATCCGGGCTCGGGATTTAGCCAAGGGAGCCCTGACCAAAGTCACTGCCCGGTTACGCACCATGGGCAGAGCCAGCCAGCAGACAGAAAACCGCTTTGCCAGCTTAGCACGCAGCATTCGCAACCTGGTACTCACCAGCGTGGGCTTTTACGCCATCAAAAAAGCGATGCAGGGGGTATTGAATACCGGGGATCAGTTTGAACGGTTGGAAGTACAGCTGAACGCCATCATGGGCAGCATGGCCGAAGGCGAGCAGGCAATGGCGTGGATTAAGGAGTTCACCAAAAACACGCCATTGGAACTGCAGGAAGTCGCTGACGCCTTTACCGCTTTGAAAAATT
>NZ_LUKQ02000545.1 GCF_001647025.1 Endozoicomonas atrinae | reverse complement strand
GCTGACACACGACCATTGCCGCTTTCCACCACACGGTCACTGCAGATGATCGGCGCACCGCTACTGGCCAGCGGGTTGGCACCGAGCTTCTTCGGGTTCAGCTTGCTGGCAATCCCCCTGATCTGGGTTTCACTGGCCTGCCTTGCCCGATCCCGTGGTTGCAGTTCTGCCGGGTATTGAGGGTTTACCTTGCCGGTATCGTTATGGCTGGCAATCAGGTCTTCCTGTTCATAGAGGGCATACTGGGTGCTGACTTCACGCTCATCGGCCATCACCGATTCGTCGCCCTTGCCCAGTACCGGCTTTTTTCCAGAAGGGGTCCCCGACTTTTCCTGTGCAGTTAGCCTCATCCCTTCCTGCTGCTGCCGCGCCTCGATGGCTTTCACTTCCCGTTCAAAGCGGATACCGTCCCCGCTTTCGACCATCGCCTTCAGGTTGGCCAGTGCCTCTTTCATGGAGGTCGGGGTAAAACCTCGTCCACTTTTCCGGGCGTTCATTTCCAGCCTGCGCTGATCTTCAATCAGCTTACGCACACGGCGTTTCTTGCTGTCGTCACCTTTCTTCCAGTTGAACGAACGGAACAACCGGTTCAGGCCGTTCATCCGTTCGGTGTAGCTGGTCAGGTCACGGTCAGGGTTGCCGGTGTACTCTGTTGAACCCGGATGCTGATGGGTAGCCCTGTCGATCTGATCCTGTCGGCGTTGCTGGCTGTCCTGCTGTGCGGCTTCCGGGTCAGCATCCACAGTGCCGTAACGGTTGCCGGTAAAGTCGGCAGGCGGGTAGTAAGGCAGTGCCTGCTGGCGGGGTTCGACTGGCTGAGACTGTTCCCTAGTAACGGTTCGGTTCTTCCAGCGGTTCTTCTCTGGTGCCGGCTTCTGCTCCTGTTCAGGCATACCCACAGTACGGATATCCATGGACTGGCTGCGAGGGTACTGCCCCTCCTGACCCACGGTTCGCCCCTGCCACTGACTGGGCTGCTCTATGTTGCTGGCGGGGTCGGCAGTCTCTACGTAGCGTTGGCCAAACCGAGCAGCCTCTGCCGGATTGCCGGGTCGGTTACGCTGCCAGGCTGGCTGATCATAACCACTGAAATCCTGTGGCCCTGCATTCGGGTTGTCGGACACACCGCCGCCACCCGGAGGATCATTCGGGTTATTGTTGTCTGACCAGTTACTCCATTGCGGTCCTACCTCCGGCTGCGGCTGTGTCCCGGCTTCCGGTTGCAGTTGTTCAGGTTGCTGGACGGTTTCTCCCAGCTCCCGAAGCTGGCTCTCCAGTCCGGCAATGGCCAGCGAGTTCTGCCGCAGTTGCTCCGCCAGCATGGCCTGATCGGCGTGAGGTTCCTGCATCTGGTCTTGCAGGGTCTGGTGCTGGCTCATCAGGTCGTTGAGCCTCTGCTGCTTCTCCCTGATGTCGTCCATATTGCGGGTTCGACCGGCAGCGCCCACCAGTCCAC
>NZ_LUKQ02000544.1 GCF_001647025.1 Endozoicomonas atrinae | reverse complement strand
ATGCCGGGTTTCTCGACGGTATGCCGGAAGGTCATATCATCCACAGACACAGAGCCGGTTCGGATAGTGACCTCATCATCATTCTGCGCCACATAGCTAAAGACAATGGCACTGTCAGGATCAGGCAGCGCATCGAGGGTGATCGCAGCCGATCCCGTTGCAAAGATAATGGTTCCGGTTCCCGAGCCGGTCATCTGGCCAGCGCCAGTATCCCGAATGTTCTGCCATTTTCCGAGAGCGATATAGCTGACCACCAATGTTCCCGGTCTTGGCTTGGCATCTGCCATATTCAGGGTGTAATTGAAGCCCCGGTTCTGGTTAGTGATCGGGATAGCACCACTGATCGCTGCACCTGTAATGGCCACGGCTGGCTGATAGGTAGCGTTGGCAGTTGCCGTGGTATAGCTGCTCGCTCGCCAGACATTAATCTCCCCGAGGTCATAATCCACTGCCAATTTACTGAAATTATTGGTCCCGCTTTTATGGAGCAGATGACCCGCACCGTCATCTTCAAAGGTGCCACCTTCGAGGGACAGGGAGAGGGTTTTAGGCAGTACGCCACGCTGGACATAGGTTCGGCTCTGGTTCCCGGTAATATGCACAAAACGACAGCTGACCGAACGGCTAGTGTCAGCCGTGGCCACCATGGTTTTGCCGGTATAGCCACCGTATTGATCGAGCAATGGGCTTTCGACCTTGGCACTCGGCACCAGTGGCGCATAAACACTCTCGGCCTTAACCGTTAAATCGCCAGCGGTCACATTGGCACTCAATGGCTGAATGCCGTAATAACGGGAGGTATCGGCTATCTGTGTCCCATAAATGGTGCTGGTTTCTTCCTCCGGTTCTCCGGGAACTGGCTGCGCTCCGACAAAGGTGGTTATTAGCGGTGCACTGATCTCCATTTCTACCTTGCGCCGGTTAAAGTCCACATACTCCGAACCGTTGTGATAGGTAAACGTCACCACTGAATGATCAACGGCAGTAATACGAATAAATTGGCTGGTTAGTCCATCGGGAGTGGTGAGCTTATAGACCTCCCCAATTTCAGGCACCGCCCATTCCTCACGCTGATAGCCCACAATGGAACGCTGGCCTTCCAGCTGATCGCCCACCAGTTCCCACGATGCTTTAATGCCGGGGACGACATAGCTCTCAATTCTGTCTCTGGCATCCAAACGCTCATCGGTCTGACTGTCGGTATTGAACAGCAAAACAGAGACATTCTTATCCTTGGGAGGCTCGGTCAATATCAAATGACTGCCGAGATAAATGTCATTGTTATCGGTGCTGATTCCAATGAATGCCTTTCGCAAGGCCACATCACCAATGGTTCGGTCGATCCGGGAAATGTCCTGAAAGAGATTATTGACGTTGCCATCAATGACCTCGTTACCCGTCACCCGACCACCACCATCTTCCTCATCGGTTAGGCGTTGGCTTTCGAAGAGTTTTAC
>NZ_LUKQ02000543.1 GCF_001647025.1 Endozoicomonas atrinae | reverse complement strand
ACGGCGGTATAGACGACAATGCCAAAGGCAAGCGCTATCGCTGCATACCAGTCTTCCCGGCAAACTGCTTTGCTCCCCACGGCGGCGCTGCATGTTGAGCCGCAGGGTGGCCAGCCGGAGGCTGTTGCTGTGCCGGGGCTTGTTGCTGTGGTGGCGGGTTATAAGCCGGGGTCTGCTGCTGCGGTACGGGAGCCTGCTGCATTGGCTGTCCACCGACACCGATCCACTTCTTGACCTCATTTTTAGGTCCATAGCCCGGATCGTTTTTCAGCACTACCCGGATACGAACGACCTGATTAAGCAGTTGATCCGTGTCATTTATCATTGGCTGGCCAATGGCGTGAGCAATCCGGGACAGTTCCTTCCTCCCGATTTCCTCCGCCTTCGGGCTTTTATTAACAATGTTGTGCTGTGACCAGAGCTTACGGCCTTCAAACTGCCCTTCCATAATGGTGTAGGTCAGTTTCACCATGCGGCCACCGGTCTTGGTGTTTTCAAGTGATGCCTCGGTCATCATCGTGAGGTATTCACCTGCCGGCAGTGGTTCAAAGTCATCTGTCGGATCGTAGTCGCCTGCATTAAAACCTAATTGAGCCATGAGTAATCTCCTTATTTCTGGCTGGTGGATTGGGTCAGTGCGTCACTAAAGGCCTGCCAACTCAGCGGGAGCTCAGATGATAGGCCATAGCGATTCTTGGCAATGAAGCTCGGGCGAGCCTCGGTGTAGAGGTAGCGTTGGCCAGTACTGATGCCACGAGTTTTGATCTTGTTAAAACCGCCTTCCTCTTTCTCAATGACGGTTTTGTAATCAGCGAACAGAACGCAATCGACTGACTCCTGAACCAGATCGGAAGCCCGTTTGTGGAGTTTGATCTGATGGCGGTCATAGCTATCCGTGGTCGGACTCTCATATCGTTTGATTTCAGAATGAGCAATCAGAATGATGGCCATGCCCTTTTCATTGCGGAGAGCATCTAAGGTGTTTAACAGCTGTCGCCAGAGATCGAGGGCGAGAATAAACCCTTTGCCATAGCCGAAGTCTTCGATGGATTCATACCGCTCACCCTTCGGTCCGACATAGGTTTCACAGAGGTGTTTCCAGACCATCGGCTCCAAGTGATCAAGACTATCGATGACGACGCTCTGATACTGGTGATCCGATGAATAGAGGACTGTCAGTGCGTCGAGAACGTCCTGAAACGATTTCATCATCGGGAAGGCATCGACTTCGAGCTTGCCAAGGCCGTCCTCTGTGCAGACAAAGATAGGGCTCGGAGCAGAGGCTCCCAAGGTTGATTTACCAACACCTGCAGGTCCGTAGCAGACCATCCGGGGTGCTTTGATACCAGAAGAACGACTGATGGATTCGAGAGAGATAGCCATTACTTCACCTCCTGAGAGGCGGTTGCCTTAGAAAGGCTCTCTTTTTTTTTAATGATGAAAATGGAACTCAGGGCAACAGCG
>NZ_LUKQ02000542.1 GCF_001647025.1 Endozoicomonas atrinae | reverse complement strand
ATACACACCCATTCACCGGCCAGTACCATGGGCAGTGCCATACGATCAGCAATCTGTCTGACTGCTTTGTTAAAAAGCTGGATCAAGGCAGCATCAGTCACCTTCGCTTTATTGATGCCCATATAACGTCCAGTAAGACTGCTGGGTTAGCAGCCTGTACTGTGAATGGCACAGTCAGTGATATTCAGGCCGAAAATGTGCATATTACCACCTCGGGTGAATATGCAGACGCCGGCATCGGGGGGGGGGTGGTTTTAGGAACGGTAGCCAACACCACGGCGGTGAACAGCACGGTCGAAACCTCGGGTAAGAACGCAGAAGCCGCCATCGGGGGGGGGCTGGTTGAGTCAGGAGGAACGGTAGCCAACACCACGGCGGTGAACAGCACGGTCAATGGCACTCTAAAGAATTTGGGACATATCTCAGATGATCAGCTTCAGCTTCTTTGCCAAAAAGCAGACCAACGTGTGTTAACAGCCAATTGCTCTTCGAGAACTGAATGGCTGGATGCGCTGGATTTTTCGCACAGTGATGTTTGCCCGGTAAATGCCGCTACGGCGTCAACAGCTGCTACTGTCGGAATTACCACAGGTTCCCTTTTTGGTGCTGCGGCCGGGTTGGGGATTGCCGGCTATTCAACCTATCAATGGATTACCGGTTACCGGGAGGGGTTGCGTGGTCAGGCGCTGGCTATGAAACCACTGACTCGTGGTAGAGAGCTCGGAAGCGCTGCGGCCAACGCGGTATCACAGGGTATTCTGGGAATCAGAG
Source organism: Endozoicomonas atrinae (assembly GCF_001647025.1). Classification (GTDB taxonomy): domain Bacteria; phylum Pseudomonadota; class Gammaproteobacteria; order Pseudomonadales; family Endozoicomonadaceae; genus Endozoicomonas; species Endozoicomonas atrinae. The sequence continues at coordinate 694 of NZ_LUKQ02000542.1, read as the reverse complement.
AACGAATGAACAGGCAGAGCGTCCCTACGCAGGAACCAGCCCATGAAATAAGCCAGGTACCGACTCAGTCAGTATAGATATAACACCCAGCGGAACAATCCTGACTGACACCCATATCCAAAAACACCAAAGCTCCTACTACCAGAGGAGCTTTTTTATGTCCAGAGATGGACTGTATCCTGAAAGTGCAGGGAGCAATTTTAAGGGATGCCCGCAGAAATCTACAACTTTTTTGAACTGAGTGCTGCCTTTAACCTGAAGCCCGAACAGGCCATTCAATACTTTCAGCAGAAAGGCATTAAAGCCAGTTTCAGCTGGATGGACATGATCGGCGAGGAGCATGACGCTGCCTTTACCGTTGCCAAGATGATGGATACCGACCTGTTGTCGTACGTAGACAAACAGGTGGATAAGATGCTGGAGGCAGGGGATACCCTGGCAGACTTCAAAAGAGCCTTGATCCCCAAGTTGCAGAAAGCGGGATGGTGGGGCAAACAGGACGTGGTCGACCCATTGACCGGCAAGATCACCAAAGCGCAGCTGGGCAGCGCCTCCCGATTAGAGAACATATTCAGAACCAACCTGCAGAGCGCCTATGCCGTCGGCCAGTGGCAGAGCATCCAGGCCAACAGCCAGGCTGCCCCCTTTTTGATGTATGACGCCGTAGAAGACCACCGCACCCGACCAGAGCATC
>NZ_LUKQ02000541.1 GCF_001647025.1 Endozoicomonas atrinae | reverse complement strand
CATCCGAAACTCTGTTTATCAGTCGAAATACCGCCCGTGCCCACCTGCGTTCAATCTTTTCCAAAACCGGGGTTACCCGGCAAACCATGCTAGTCAGGTTGATTCTGAAAAGTGTTGCCCCTTTGGGGTAACACTCACTTTGCAATTATTAATATAAGAATAATTTTCATTTCATTATCATATTAATTACAACAAGTCGTTATATTCATAGATCTCATTACAGAACTACACTGAGGGGGACTCTTATTCCAACAAAGAATCTCAATACATATGGATTACCAAATTTCACCTGAATGCTCATACTCCGGCTCACAGGAAACCCTTCTCCCCAGAAAACAGCCCTTTAGCAGGGATACAACTGCATTCAATCCGAAACGCGCATTAAGGCCTAGCACGACAGAACGTTGTTTAAGAAAAGGGAGCAGTCTACAAAATCTAAAAGAGGCAAAAGAAACTCAAAATTCCAGACTTTGCCAACGCTCAACCTCTAGACAAATAGACTGTGAATTACGATTACTACCATTACGGCCTCACCCGGAAGAAATCCCCCCCTTACGTTAGATACATCTGATGAAGAGGTAACCGTTTATGATCAACCTTCGACAACAGAAAAACCCAGAGCAAGAGAAGAAACAACATCACAGCCTCAAGATGATCTGAAAATTGGAAGCCTTGAGATCATTACTAATCTCAAGGCAATTATTAGTGGAAAAGGATTATGGGAAAAAATCGCACACTCATGTATTAGGTGCTGCTCTGATATGGATCAAAGCACAGACGATCAAGAATGGCTTGACTATCTGAGTGAAGAAATTCAAACCGTTGATAAAAAAACATCAAAAGAATACAGGGCTAATGAAGACAGAGAACTACGCACACTCATCCAAGTAATAATTTTTTGTGCTTTAAAGACATTTCATCGCTACAAAAGTTCAATGAAAAATGTAAAGCATGAATATCTAAATAGCCTGAACGATGCAATACAGAGGGTATTGCAGCAATACTACCAAAAGTTTGGAGAAGAGTTATTCTGGCAGATATTGAACCCTGAAACATACCCAAAAAGAACCATGATTCATCTTGCACCATACCACCATGCACCATGGTATGACCATGACGCTATTCCCAAAACCTTAACCAAGCTACTCGCACCAACAGCAACAGAGTTAAACTACCTCCCTGTTTTACGGGATCTAATAAGCATAAAAGCTGCTAAAGCTGACATGGATACAGAAACAGCCCTTGGCTTTGGTGAACAGGCCATGCAAAAAATGGCTGAGAGAAGAGAAGAGCAACGACTTCTTACACTTTTCACTCATCGCCCACTGAGTACAAACTTCTCACCAGTAGCCTCTATAGAAGGCTTTTTAAATTTCAGTAACACATGCTTTGCTGCCGTCTCGACCGTAAGCGCCAAATAAACCCACGTCCTTCCGTCTAATTTCCCAGCCTGAAATCATGGCTTCCAGTTATCATGGAGGTCATCATGTCGATATCTCAAACCATCCCTGAATTCTGGTTGCAGAGAGT
>NZ_LUKQ02000540.1 GCF_001647025.1 Endozoicomonas atrinae | reverse complement strand
CATCGGACACCTTCTACAAAATCGACAACACCGAAGCCGTCACCTCCGTCAACGGCCATCAGGGCGTGGTCAGCCTCACCTACAACGACGTCAGCGCCCACCCGAACACCTGGGTTCCCTCATGGGCGCAAGTGACCGGTAAGCCATCCACGTTCACGCCCTCGGCACACAACCACGACAGCAGCTACTACACCAAAAGCCAGACCGACACACTTCTGGCCAGCAAGTCTGACTCTCACGCCCATCCATACAGGGCGGATACCTGGGTACCCACATGGAGCGACGTCACCGGCAAGCCAGCCACCTTCACACCGTCAGCGCACACGCACCCGATCAGCGACATTACCAACCTGCAAGCCTCGCTCGACGCTAAGGCAGCATCAAGCCACAACCACACCATCGCCAACGTCACCGGCCTGCAAACCGAACTCGACGGCAAAGCAAACAACAGCCACAACCACGACGCCGCCTATTACACCCAGGCTCAGGTCGATGCCATCGTTGCCACCCTGCAAGCCCGACTCGACGCACTCGAAGCCAAGACCGCGCAGCAGTCCGTCACCGGCACAACCACCATATTCTCTGGCGAAGTACAGGCCACCGACATTTCAATAGGGAACTAATATGGCATTACCGAACAGTGGACGCTTATCTCTGGCAGACATCGCCACCGAATTTGGAGGCACCGCACCGCATAAGCTCTCTGAGTACTATGGCTCTGGCAATGTTCCGGCGAGCGGGGTGCTGAAGCTCAGTGATTTTTATGGGGAGAGTGCGTTTACGCCGACGCATCAGTGGACTATTGGAGTGTATGATCTGTACGGGTTTATTCAGTATGGATATTTGGCGGGTAATTATGGTGACATAACGCCAAAAACTGTTTCTGTTGATAACCACACATCTCCTATTAGGGGGGTACGAGTAGGTATTAATGGCTCTGTTTATTATTTTGAAATAGATTTTTCCGATACTTCCTATTCCCCCTTTCTCGGTAAAGATATAAGAATTTTGTTTCAGGATGCAGAGTTTATTATCACGGGAGCAGTTATAAAAAGTAGCCGCTGGCTAATGCTTGAAAATCAACCATCAGGTTCCCCGACCCATAACTTATATCAATATTTATCAGTAAGAACAGGGAATACTCTTGGCGTAAATATAGGGTTTGAATAACAATTTATTCGGATAAAAACCAATGCAAGGATCGCAACAGCACCAATCAAAACTCGACCAGATCGAACACAAACTCGATACCTTCGAAGCCAAGTTCGAGCAGCTTGCCGATGCGATCCTGAAACTCACTCTTATCGAAGAACGCATCGCCGCCGTCATCGAGGGCAATAAAGAACTCCGCAGCTCCATCAAGGACAACAATCACCGTATTCAATCCCTCGAACGAAAATCCGAACGCGCTCAAATCTTCGAAAAAATCACCTGGATCATCATGACCATCGCCATCGGCGGTTACTTCGCCGGTAAATTCTTTCTCGGGAAATAACATGAACAACAAAGACGCCCACAAAGCCCTCACCACTCTGGCAAAGTCCGATGGCTGG
>NZ_LUKQ02000054.1 GCF_001647025.1 Endozoicomonas atrinae | reverse complement strand
CGTACCTGAAAGGGCGTAAGGATATTGTTGCAGACCGTGGCGTAGGTGGCGGCCACAATTTTTCCCTGGTGGGTGATCAGCCGCTGCTGGTCTACCTGTGGGGGCTGTATATGGCCACACTGATTCTCTGCCCGCTGTTGTTCGGTTACCACTTTGGCTGGTGGAGCGTAGATTTTACCCTGGCGTCATTACTGTTCCCGTTGAGCTTCTGCTTTCTTAATCCGGTTTCGGAGCTATACGGTCGGCGTAATGCACGACGACTGTTGAACTCGACGGTGTGGGTATTAATGACTCTGGCGATGCTGGGATCGGGGATGCAGACCCTGGCGCTATGGCTGCCAGTGTTTGATCACACCGGGTTCAGCCACGAAACGCTGGTATTTGAAGAAGCGATGGGCCATTACCCAGGCTGGTATGCTGCACTGGCCGTAGCCCTGTGGATTACCGACAACATCAATATCTGGTTTTTCCAGTTGTTTCGCCGCTGGATGAATCCGCAGTGGTTTGAGCTGCGCGCGTTTTTATCCAACAGCCTGGTTCAGGTGGTGTTTACGCCAGTGTGTGCTTTGTTTCTGTTTGGTGGCTTCTGGCAGAACCCTGAACTTCATCAGCAAGTGTGGGGCATTGCCTGGCTGAAGGTGCTGCTGGTGGTGATTTATCTGCCGTTGTCGTCGTTGGTGGTACGCAAGGCAGGCCAGTGGCGATTGAATAATAATTCTTGTTGTTCTGAGCAATCGGAATAGGCGATTTACACTGCGCCGAAGATCGAAAGATTTCCGGTGTAGTGATAACTGGTTTGAATGTACATCTGCTTTTTGCTTTTAATGGCTGTTCTTTGAAATCTTGAGCAGATGTTCCGGGATTGGTTTGAAGAGTAACTTTTTAGATAAGGGATATGTTGTACCTCTGACAGGCTCCGGTACTGATGATAGTGTGGAGCTTTTAATAGTCACCCTGATATACAGCGTACAAGCCAAGATAGCTCATGATTCCCACGAAATTGGCGATGATGTCTCCAATACTGAAGTTTCGGTGCCCGGTCAGCTTTTGGCAAAATTCAATAAAGACTCCGAAGGCAAACAGCCCCACCGGTTTCCACCAGGGCATGCCTGGGGTTGGGTATGCCAGATCCAACATAATAAACAGTACGAGAAAAGTGACGGCATGTTTGAACTTGTCATTCACAAAACGCGTCGGGTCAGCCCTGCCCGGAATTACCGCCATGAATAAGGCGAAGGCCAGCGCGGTGAAGAATGCAAAGAGAGAGGCTTCTGGTGGTAATGCCTGCAGCCAGTTGATCAGTTCGTTCATATCATTCCAACTCCACCTTCTAGACATGAGCTGTGCAGCTATTTTGAACAGCTGGCCCTTCGTTGGAATACCTCGCAACAACCCTGCTATTACAAGTTATTCCACCTTGCTCAGCAGTTCAAAATAGCTTGCTCGACATCATATTTAGAAACCGGATTTGATTTGTACGACTACCAGCTTCAGGGTAATGGATCGAGGTCAATCTTTATTTATTCTCATTTAACTGACCTAACAGGAGTCCCATACCCACTGCCAGAGTCATCTCCAGACAGCCGGAGAAATTATTACGGTTGACAAACGTACCGGTGGCGGTGCCATGCCCTGTCTCTTTTGCTCCAAACAGCAGTACTTCTGCCCCTGAGAGAGTGCTCAGGGCACCAAACAGTGACTGGAAAGCCCCGGCAATCACAAATACCCAGGCAATGACCCGGAGACGCCTTGGGGTATTGACCAGTAAAAGCACTAATGCAAAGAGCAGGGCGTAAGCCAGTGATAACAAAGCATGGACCTGAGAGGCGAAAGGATCGAGAGACAGGTAAAGGAGTTCTGGTACTGGCAGCCCAAGCGTTTCTGATGCCTCCACCTGCACAGTAAATGCCACGGGTGAAAGCTGCTGAATTATCCCCGCAGGCAGAGGCCACGATTGCACCCAGACCCAGACCCAGAACGCAACCAGCACCAATCCGGCAAACACGGGCATCCCCTTCTGAAAAGCTGGCGTGATCGTCACATACCCAAAACCATATCCCGCCAGACCGAGTATCGACAGTGCAAATATACTGACCTGAAGAATCCCCATCGCCCATTCAGGCTTACTGCCAAAGGGCAGGGGGAGCTAGGCAATGATCAGCAGCAGGCAGTAAAACAGAAAACGGCTATAACGATTATCCTGTGTTGGCAAGGCAATATCCTTCAAAAAATTTTACCGGGTATTTTCGTCACCGTTACCGGTCATAGCTTTAGTCTTATCTTATACGGGTAACGGGGACGATCTTTAAGAGATTTCATCCTTAACCGGCTGATGCCCCGGGTGCTGATAAAGCCAGTCCACTACCTTATCGCTGGGGGCATAACCATTGACATAACGCAGCAATAACTCGCGGGTGATGCTGTAGCGGTGCTCATTCAGGCTCTCGATCATCTCGGCGAGCACAATCTTCAGTTGTGCCCAGGCCAGCATCTCCTCACAGGCACGACTGATTCGGGGGTGAATGGTTCCCTCAACGTTGTCACCGATTAACAGTTCCTCATACAGCTTTTCGCCGGGACGGAGGCCGGAGAATTTGATCTCGATATCGCCATCCGGATTGAATTCATCCCGGAGTGACAGGCCAGAAAGGGAGATCATCCGCTTTGCCAGGGTGATAATTTTGACCGGCTCGCCCATATCCAGCACAAACACATCGCCGCCCTGACCCATTGCACCGGCCTGAATAACCAGTTGGGCTGCTTCCGGGATGGTCATGAAATAGCGGTTAATGTCCGGATGCGTAACCGTTACCGGCCCACCGGTACGGATCTGCTCCCGGAACAGGGGTATCACCGAGCCGCTGGAGCCCAGCACATTGCCAAAACGAACCATGGTGAAACAGGTATGGTTCGTAATGACGGTGCCGGGCGTGGAGCCGAACAGTTCCGGCTGAAACAGCCGGACTTCCGGCTCAAGACTCAGGGCCTGCAAGACCATTTCTGCCAGCCTTTTGGAGGCTCCCATCACATTGGTGGGGCGAACCGCCTTATCGGTGGAGATCAGTACAAACTGTTTAACGCCTGCCATTATGGCCGCCTGTGCAGTGTATAGCGTACCCAGCACATTATTCCGCAACCCCTGGGAAACGTTGTACTGCACCAGTGGCACATGTTTATAGGCTGCGGCGTGGTAGAGGGTTTCAACCTGATAAGTTCGCATTACATCCAGTAAACGCACCGGATCGTTTATGGAGCCCAGTACCGCAATCACCGGCAGATTCAGGCCCAGCTTGCGAATGGATAGCTGTAACTCCTGATCTATGGTGTACAGGTTAAACTCCGAGTGTTCCAGCAGTACCAGCAGTTTCGGGTGTCTGGCCAGTGCCTGGCGGGCCATCTCGGAACCGATAGAGCCCCCGGCTCCGGTCACCATGACGACTCTGCCGGTAATATCCTGCTCCACCAGTTCGGCGATGGGCGCCACTTCATCCCGGCTCAGTACATCACCGATATCCACCTCCATAATTTCCTGTAGCCTGGCTTTGCCACTGGCCAGATCCCGAATACCTGGCATGGTTTTAATGGGCAGGCCAAAGGTTTCCAGGTGCTGTACAATTTCCCTTCGTCTCTGTCGGGTGGCCGAAGGCATCGCAAGTAGCACCTCTTCGGCTCCAGTCTGCAAAATCAGGCGGTTCAGTGCCTCTGGCGAAAAGACACGACAACCGGAAATAGTTCTCCCCCATAATCGGGCATCGTCGTCAATAAAAGCCACCGGCCGAAACTCACGGGAATGCTCCAGCGCTTCGACCAGCTGATTGCCAGCCTCCCCGGCACCATAAACCGCTACTGGCCGTCCCTGCTGTTCATGGCCTTTGGATTGGGGGAGTTTGATGGGGGCAAAGAGAATATCCCGCAGCCTGAAGCCGCGCAGCCAGAAACGAACGCCATAGCGGCTCAATCCCAGAAACAGGGCAGAGAGCAGCCAGTACAATACCGGTACGCTTCGGGGTATATGTACACCAAGCAGGGTTATGGAGGCTGTCAGTAACAGAAAGGCAAGGAAACTGGCTCGCAGGATAATAAACGACACATGCTGACCCATATAGCGCAGCAAGGCACGATACAGCCCCAGGCTGTAAAAGACGGGTAAGGAAATCACCGAGGCCAACAGCCCGGTAATAATAAACGAGTTCAGATAGCGGGCAGCAAACTCTTCATAACCCAGACGCAAATAAAAGGCACTGAATGCAGCCATCCAGACGATGAGCAGATCCACCGCCAGCATGGTGAGGGTTTTCTGAGTTCGGGATAGTCTAAGTAGTCTTTCTCTCATGTTCAGCCTTTGGCTGCGTTACCCGTTACCCGGCCCCGTTACCCGAAAAAGACAAACTGCAGTCTTTACAGATAGCGGGTTGCAGGAAGCAGGTAATAAATTGAAGAATCGGAATAAAGCAATCTTGAATTGTTTGTTACCTGTTACCCGAAAAGACAAGCTGCAGAATTTACAGACGGCGGGATGCGGGGAATAGGCAGAGGAAAATATATTTACATTGAATATTCGAAAATACAATCTTCAGCTGAGTTGCCAGTTACCCGTAACAGGTCAACGCTTACGGGCAACGGGCAACGGGCAACGGGCAACGGGCAACGGGCAACGGGCAACGGGCAACGGGCAACGGGCAACGGGCAACGGGCAACGGGCAACGGGCAACGCCCTCAGCGCACCCTGTCTCCCTGGCCACTGCCGGTTACGGTCATCAGTATGTATTTGAAGTATTCCCGAATCGTCAGGGACTCAATCATCTGGCGATCAGTTTTGGCGAGCAGTTCCGGGGTAGACATATCAATATGGTTTACCTGTGCCAAGCCCGTAATACCCGGCAGTACGTCATAAATATCGAGATGCTCTCTGGCGGCAATCAACTCTTCCTGATTGAACAGGTTGGGGCGCGGGCCTACCAGACTCATGTCGCCTTTGAGTACATTCCAGAGCTGAGGGAGTTCATCCAGTTTTGTCTTTCGCAAAAAACGCCCTAATGGCGTGATTGAGGCGGATGAAGCGAGGTGGCTGGCAACGGATGCAGTATCGACCTTCATGGTTCGGAACTTAACCAGGGTAAAGGGTTTCTTGTGTCGGCCAACCCGCTCCTGCCGGAACAGAGGAGAGCCGGTATCAAACAGGCCGATAATATAAATAACCAGCAGGATAGAAGAACCAAAAATCAGCCCGAGTAGTGCAAATAAAACATCAAAAAAACGGATCACTTTATTGTTTACCTTCCGACTTTTTAACTTCAAATCGTTTGCCTTCAAGGTATGCTGCTATTGTGGCGCTTATACCTTGTTGAGCAGTAAAGGGAGGGTTCCAGCCCAACAGGTTCCTGGCTTTTGCCGAATCAACCTGTAAATCGCCGATCAGCCGATCAACGACACCTGACTTTCCTGAAAGGCGACCAGCCATTTGAAATAATGATGCTGGTATAGAAAACAAACGTGCAGGCCTGCCCAGTGCAACTCGCATCGTCCTGAGTAAAGCCGACAGAGACAAGTCTTCACCATCAGAAACCATAAATGTCTGATTGGCTGCAGCGGGGTAATCAATACACTTGATAATAAAATCAACCAGATTGCCTACATACACCATACTGCGTTTGTTGTGAATTGCGCCAAACGGTAAAGGAATGGGGGTATCTGAAAGTTTCATCAAACTAAGAAAGTTGGCTTTTACCTTCGGCCCATAAACAAGCGGTGGGCGGATAATGACAACTTCCATGTCTGTTTTATCTGCAATTTCTCTTAAGCCGTTTTCCGCTTCATATTTTGATAGGGCGTACGGGTTTTCAGGTGGATCAGTATTAATTTCATTAAAAGTGTATCCATCAACGGTTGTTTCACCATTAACTTTGATGGTGCTTATAAAAACAAAACGACGGACACCCGCTTTTGCAGCCTGGCGTGCAAGATTTAATGTCCCATCAACATTCACCCTCCGAAACTCAGCAAATGTATCATGATGAGTTTCAGCCATAACATGCACACGGGCAGCTGTGTGAACCACAATATTTACTTTATTAAATGCCTTCTCCCAAGATGTATTGCCATCTATAGAATGAATAAAATATTGCCCTTCACATGAATTATTTTTTCCCGATCTTAGGGCATCTATATGTCGTATATTTTTCTGATCCAGAGCCGAACTAAGATTGCTTCCAACAAAGCCGCTAGCACCTGTAAGCAGTATTTTCATAAATCAGGAAGCCAGTAGTGAATCATATAATTCAAATGTTTTTTTGGTGACTATTTCCGAAGAATAACGTTTCAGCATATCACTTCGGGCTGCTATGCCCATGGATACACGAAGTTCTTGATCTTCGATTAATCGTTTTAATGCCACTGCTAAATCAGCGGGTGACTCTCTTGGAACCATTAATCCAGTAACACCATTTATCACCAGCTGTCTGCAACCGGGTACATCGGTGGTAACCATCGGTCTCCCAGAAGCGGCTGCCTCTAACAGGCTCTTTGGCGTTCCCTCTCTATGTGATGGCAATAATGCTATATGCGAGTTTTGCCAGACTTTAGCAATATCTGTTTGCCGGCCTACCCAATTGACAACGCCCTCGTCATGCCAGGCTCGCAGCTCTGCCTCAGTCACACTTTCTGGGTTCAAAAGATCAGGATCACCCACAAGGTCAAGTCTAAAATCCACCCCTTGCTGCTTGAGCAACCTGGCTGCCTGAATGGCTTCTGGTACACCTTTACTTGAAAGCATTCGAGCAACCAATGCAATAACAACAACACCTGAAGGCTCCTCAACTGGATAAAACTCATCAACATCAATACCAGCACCACGAATCAAACTAACCTTATTAGTGGAAACCAGTTTGTTAGTAACAAAAAATGCCTGATCATCCTCATTTTGCACAATCAATGCCGTTCTATTGCGCCTAAAAAGAAGTGAATAAAAAAACTGGAAGAAAGGTCTTAATAATCTGGCCTTGCATGAATCAGATGAAAAAACAAACCCCATCCCAGCTACTGCATTGACTTTTACGTTTATATTAGAAAACAACGCAGCAATCGAGCCATAGAGAACCGGCTTTTGAGCAATATGATGAACGATATCTGGCTTTTCTTTATGATAAATTTTGATAATCTCAAAAATAGCCTTTATTTCCGAGAGCGGATTAATGCCAGTTCGATCCCAATGCTTTAAACTGATGACCCGAGCGCCGGTAGATTCTATAAGTTTTGAATGGCCACTTACATTGCATACAACGACAACATTAGAGTTATTTTTTTTTGCCTGAATAGCAAGGTTTAGTCTATGTGAGGTGAAATACCAATCCTCTGTGACCAGATATAATATCTTCATGAAATTGATTTAATTCTCATCCAACCATACTCGAAAAATCAGGATATGTCATGGAATGCACAACCATGGGCTAACGATAATTCTGTAGACTATCCTATGCAGGGCTTACGCATCAGTTAATGCGGTAAAACATAAATAATGCAGTTATATTAACTGGTCTCGATGCAGTTGTTCAGGATAAATAATCAAACAACTTTCATTAATGTGCGTTCTAAGACGTATATTACTGAGTTTGTCCATTTAGCAAACTTGGCCGACATCTCTGTACCCCTCGTGTATCAAGGGATTCTGGGAGGTAGTGATTGGTGCGTAAGCCCTGCTATCCTATGTGAAATGAGAAAGTTTGTATTAATGACGAGCCTTGACTTGGAATTCAAATTGCTGTTCCCGTTCAAGCCATGCCTGAAACATCAACACATCCCAAAGATGATACTGCCAGTTGCGTTTGCCAGAAAGGTGTTCTGCCCACTTTTGACGTATCGGGTCGGGGTTGAAAAAACCCTCGTTCCGCAAGCGCGATTCATTAAGCAATGTTTCAGCCCAGTCGCGCAATGGGCCACGTAACCATTTATCAATAGGTACGCCAAACCCCATCTTGGGACGATCGATCAGCTCTTTGGGAACGTAACGATAGAGCACTTGCCGCAGGACCCATTTACTCTGTCTATCTCGTAATTTCAAACTTTGTGGTAGTTGCCATGCAAACTCAACCACTCGATGATCGAGAAAGGGGACACGGCTTTCCAGAGATACCCCCATCGCCGCACGATCCACTTTGACCAGAATGTCATCAGGTAAGTAGGTTAAACCATCCAACGCCATCATCTGCTGGACGCCATCAAGCCCGATAAAATCAGGTCGATGGCCAGTAAGGGCAGTAGGTGGTTCGTTGCTATTCAAGACAATATCTGCGGGCTTCGGCCAGTGGGAGACAAAACCTAAATAGAGTTCATCGAGGGTACGCGAGCCCAACACCCCTGCCCCTTTGTGCAATTTATCACCAAAACTAGAGTAACGAGAGGTACCAGGGATCCATCTGGCGAATTGATTCCAGTGATCCGGCGAGAGAGATGTCAAAGCCGAGGCCGTCATCTGCCGAAAGGGGGTAGGAATCGGTTGCAATTTACCCCACAGGCCACGACTCATTTGATAGCGGTTATACCCACAAAAAAGTTCATCACCTCCATCACCTGACAGCGATACAGTGACATGCTGTTTGGCCAGTTGGGACACCAAATAGGTGGGAATTTGAGATGAGTCGGAGAAAGGCTCATCGTAAAGTGATGGCAGTTTAGGGATAACCGCCATCGCCTGCTCAGGAGTGACATAAAGCTCAGTATGGTCTGTACCTATATGAGCAGCAACGGCATTGGCATGTACCGCTTCGTTATACCCCTCTTCATTAAAACCGATAGAGAAAGTTTTAACCGGACGATCCGACTGCGCTTGCATCAGTGCAACAACTGTGGATGAGTCGATTCCACCGGATAAAAATGCGCCTAACGGGACGTCAGCCATCATTTGTTGCTTGACAGCATTACGCAATAATCTGTCAAGCTCATCTACCGCCTGATCAGCATTACCCCCATAGGGTGTCGCCACGCCATGGTTAGCCACATCGACCAGTGACCAGAAGGGGTGGCTCACAGGCAAGGCCAGTGTCTGTAAATCAGAAAAACTCAATTGCAACCAATGGCCAGGCAGAAGTTTACGGATACCACGATAAATCGAATAAGGCGCAGGGATGTAGTTATGACGCAATTGCAAGGCGATGGCATCACGATTAATCTCTCCAGTGAAGGCTGGATGTACCCGAAGAGCCTTAAGCTCTGAACCAAAAAGAAAAACTCCGTTTTGCCATCCGTAGTATAGTGGTTTCTCCCCTAATCGGTCTCGCGCCAATGTCAATGTTTTACTTTGTCGATCCCATAGGGCAAAGGCAAACATGCCTGTACACTTTTCAAGTGTGCATTGAACACCCCAGGCCTCAAAACCTGCCAGCAGCGTTTCAGTGTCAGAATGACCTTTCCAGGAGTAGTTATCACGGAGGGTCGCCCGTAGCTCCTGATGGTTGTAGATCTCGCCATTAAAAACAATGATATAGCGACCACTACCAGATGACATTGGCTGGTGTCCCGCCGATGACAAATCAACAATCGCCAGGCGTTGATGCCCCAGTACCACACCAAACTCATTATCTTGCCATACGCCAGAATCATCTGGACCACGATGTGCGATCGCAGAATTCATTCTTCGGATGGCATCTGGCCAATCATCAACATTCTTGGGTGCGTAATAACCACAAAAACCACACATTTAATTATTTACCATTTCACTGTACACGGCCTCATGCCGGTTCACACAAGAAGCAAGGACAAAGCGTTCAGCCACTTTGGCACGGCCCAATTGGCCCATTTTTTCTGCCAGCTCTGGGTTGATAAGCAGCTCAACTATACGGTCTATCAATGCCTCATCACCTACAGACAAAAGATAACCATCACGGCCATCCTCGACGAGTTCCGGCACACCATCAATGGCATGGGCAATAACCGGAACACCAAAAGAAAACGCCTCAAGAATGGAGGTTGGACAACCTTCCCCCCACAACGAGGGTAATACGAAAAGCCGAGCCCGCTTGAGCCACGGCGTTACATCAGATTGAAATCCCTGATAACAAACTGAGTCCTGTAAGCCAGCAATATTAATAGCCTCTTGTACGGTCCCATTCATATCATCACGGCCAATAAAGATGAAACGAGCATCCGGTACACGCTGAAGTACTTTGTGAATCACTTGCAAAAACTCACGGTGACCTTTGCGGGGATTCAGGTTAGCAACCGTTAAGACTTCCAGCGGACGACTATCGAACTTGGGCAATTCTTCTGGCAAAGCATCAAGGCCATTATAAATCACATGGATATGATCGGTCTTAATACCGCAGTGTTCCACCAAAGTTCTTTTTGCCGCCTCAGAGTTTGTAATCCATGCATTTACCAGGAGGCCGGTACTGCGCTCGACGAGACGGAAGAACCGGTCAAGATGACTATTGCTATCAGGATTCCAGCGCACGCCATGAATGACCTTAGTGGTTGGGACCAGTAATCGGAGCAGGCGAACCCAGAGCGATGCACGCACACCACAGACATAAACGACATCGACAGGTGACGAACGCAGGTAACGAAGCATCCGCACCATTGCGCCAAACATGCCTCCACTCCCATGAGAGCCCCCTTTACCAAAAACTATCGGTTGCATACCTTGTGAGCGAATCCAATCGCACCATGGTCCTTCACCCTTGATCGTCGCAAGTTTATAATTAACATTTGAACTTGCTATCGCCATACGCGAGAGGCTTCGTTCAGCACCGCCTAATTCACTGCTTGAAAATAATATTAAAATGCGCATCATATTCTAAGGACGGTGTAATAGAGTTAATGCTTGATTCAAGACATCGGATGCAGATTGATTTCCATCAATAATAGTCAATCTATTACCGTAGACTCACCTCAAGCGAGACAATAATTTGTCCTGCATAGACTTGAGTTCACTTGGTGAACACTCACATTATCTTTCAAAAACTTTCTGTGTCGCCAATAATTCAGGATTTATACTATTACCGGCCGAAAAATTTCCGTGCGATATTGATTTTTGTATTTCCAATAAATTTTAATACATCCTAGAATACGAAGAAATCGCCACACCAATCCTAAAGCTGGACAACAAATTCGGTATAAAAACAAAATCATTTTTCGAATCCAATAGCTTGGCAAAAAGCCTCCTCATTTTGTTGATATGAACACTTTGAAGAAACCCAACTTTTACCATTGATACCGACTTTCTTTGCTTGTTCCAAGTTTTCTATGACATCTTTTAGTACGTCAGCAAGTGCAGTAATGTTCCCAGCCTGGCACATCCATCCCGTCTCACCATTAATAATTAGATCATGTGCTGCACCTACAGCGTCTGTAGTAATGACAGGAATACCAGTCTCCATCGCTTCGTTTATAGTGAACCCCCAAGATTCGTACCCTACAGCATCACCAGGTAAAAATCGCGTTGGCAAAACAAATGCATCCGCAAGTTTGTAAAAACAAGAAGACTCTTCAATTTCACAAGATCCCCAAAAAATTACGCGATCAGAAATGCCGAGATCCGTTGTAAGTGCAATACACTCTGACCTGAAAGAGCCATCACCGACGACTAAGAGTTTCATACGAAAATCAAGCGCCGCAACAGCGTTCAGCAAGACATCCAAACCTTTATATTTTACTACCCGGCCAAGATATAAAATAACAGGCAATTTCGCGCTACATAAATCTGATTCCAAAGTTTTGAACCTGAGCGAATCAGTAAGGGGTTGGGGGCATGAATTGGTTAACGTGGTGGTGTTGTAGGCAGTGTATATATTATCTAAAGTAGCTCCATATTCTGATTCCATGTATTTAGCGGCACACGTACCCGCTGGCACAAAAGCATTAACCGTGGTGCGAACAAGAAAACGAACTAATGGTCGCAATAGTCTATACAGCTTTTGATCAGGGTATTTCCATAGCTCATCAAAAAGAATGATACGCTTGCCAAACATGTGTAATGGAAGACTGAGCAACAAAAAAGGGATAGATGTTGCACAAGAAAATATTACTTTTTGATATCTAAAGACGCGCCAAAGATCAAACGAAAAATTTTTCTTACCACCAAATTCAATCTCTTTGCATTGATAGAATTTGATAGTGGTAGTTTTTAAAATGCTTTCTGTCTCAGTACCTGCAGGAGTATCAAGGGAATTAATGGATGTAAAAAGAAACTCTACATTATGTTTAGATAAACGCTCAAACAATTCTGTTCGATAACTTCTTATGGCTGGGTGTAAAAAGGCAATACGCATTAACTCTTCCCCATGAACTGATAGTTGAAATGCGTAATACTTTGTTTCCTCATAGAAACTCGGAGTTCAGGGTCAGATGCAACGATTATCATAGTTTTTGCCAAATCTTGAATAAACTGACTATAGTCAACCGACTTCATATTTTCTAACAATTGAGGTACAAGAAAGTTATTGGTTGGAATGTAGCCTTCCCATGCTGAAATAGGCGGATTAATTAGAAAACCATTTGAGCCATTAATTACAATCTCACTACTGGCATACATATTTGTCGTGATTACACATAAGCCACAACTGATAGCCTCTAATAAGACCATGCCGAATGACTCCATATACGAGGGATGAAGCAGCACATCTGATTGGCACATCTGCTCAATCACTTTGTCACGAGAAAGGTTTGCGGCCAGAACAGTACACCCTGGAATCGAATTAGCGAACTTTCGATACTCATCAGGCAAGTGTGTAACGAGTGTGAACGAGGCTTCAGGACATGCATCAGCCACGATTTTGCAAGCCTGTAGGAGTGCTCTCCCACCCTTTAACTCAAACTGCGTACCAATGAACAAGAAACGACAGGCTTTTTCTTTGCGGTCAGGAAAACTGGACGTTTTTTGAACAGTTAAGGGGTAGTGAACATCTGCCTTCTCATAAACTTCTTCACCAAACAGGAATCTTAAAGATTGTCTGCATGCCTCGCTCATACAGCGAATCTCTTGACAGCGATCTGATAAGAGGACTCTTTTGATTATGAACCGATAAAAGGGCATGGCGCGCAGATTATAGCCTACTAATGACCAAGGATTATCAATATCTACGATAAACGGGCCTGTTGCAATCAAACCACCCCAAACATAAACAATTGCCCCGCTAGGAGCCTGCCTAGGGCGCCTTTTGATGTTTAACAACGGTATAATTTGTTTCCATGAGCGATAGACTTTATTACTAGTCGCTTGTGCTCTTGGTACCTGTGCTCCTACACGATTTTTGGCGATTTCTGGATTGACGACTTCGTTATTTGGCCAATGTTTTATCGTGTCTAGTTGACGATCCCTAAGGTAAGAGTGAGGATAAAAGTAAATCATTACGTTTAGTTTAAATTTTAATTTTCTTTATGAATTTAACCGCAAGCAACCAAGGTAATAACATAACTACACCCTGAATAATTCCGGTACCACTTCTTACAAAATTAAACATATATATGTACAAGTAAGAAGCCACAATGATGCTTGTAAATGACGCTGATTGTTTATAAAAAATGGTTCGTTCTATCCATTTAAGTAGGAATGCAACGGTTACCGCATAAAATATAAAACCTATTAACCCAAATCCATATAGTGAATCGACCACTATTCCAGAGGGAAGTGTTGTAACTCCATAACCTGTTGAGTACAAATAATCTTGTATTTCCACTGAGCCATATACTAATGGCTTTGATGACCACATTGCACGAGGAATAAGCGCGAAGAATGAATTAAATGCGTAAGCAACCCCAAAATCAATCCCTCCAATATGTTCGGGAATTTTTGTAATTTCCAGAAATCGAGATAAATATTCAACACCTTCAAATGTAGAGCCAATTGAAACCACAGTATCTTCTACATTAAAAGAAGGAATACCAGTTTCAGTAATTTTATCAAATGAGTATCTAAATAATTGTGCAAATGGAGCGAGTAAAGATGTAACAACTGGGTATACAGCCAATAAAGCCAACAAGCCAGACTTCTTCGAGCCTAAATAAATATAGAGCAAAAGCAAGTAGAAAGCTAGATACAAAGGCCTCCTGGTAGTTAGCAAAATACTGGATAAAAATGCAATTGAAAAAACCAAAACAAGAACAACAAATGATATAGCTTTTCTTTTTTTTTGAATTCCAAATAGATAAATAAAAAATCCTGCTAAATATAAGTCCCCAATCAAGAAATTTATTCCTTCGCCAATTCTTGCTTCAATTTGTTCGTTTCCATGATAAACACGTATAAGCTCAAAGCCTACAGATGAGAGCAACGAACAATAATAGTAATAGGACAATAAAATTAGCAGGCCTACCAAGAAAATAACACCAAAATCATTTCGAGAACTAATAGAGCTTATGTGTATATCATTTCTTTGACCATGTATTATCATGCATGCATTACCTTTTATAATGGATGCGTATACTACTCGTATCATAAACCAGAAAACAAAAGAAAATAACAAAGCATGCTTGATAATATACATATCCGGTTCCAATGGAGCCTGTATTGGTAATCCATAAGAAATTATTAGATATTTTATTGGGTATGAAAGCATAAAGAAATAGCTAAACAGCCAAAATGGTTTTGCAGCAGTGGTTATCCAGCCATATCGTAATGCGTCCGCAAAGAAAATCAACAACATTATAACAATCAGCACTAATGCCAAAATCATAATTAATATTTACCTGCTAAGCTAGTTATACTTATTATTAGCTATAAAATTAACTTTCAGTTACCTCCATTTTTTATAATTCTATCTTCATTACCATTTTTTTTAGCAACAAATAAAATGGTATTTCGCCCAAGCCATAAATAAAGGTAGAAAACCAGCAAACCATGAACAATGGTTACTGCCAAAATTGGAGTGATATATCCAAAAGTTGAGAAAAATAACAGAACTATAGTCAACTTGGCAGCAAGTTCTAACGCTACGATACGGTTCAATGGTTTTGTATTGATCAATGAATATGCAATGTCTGCTGGCCATCGTGAAACCGCCAAGAAAAACATTGCAGTTGCAGCGAGTAGGTAGGGTAGTTGCCCTTCCGGAGCATTATCGCCTACCCAAATTGTGACAACCCAACTACCTATCGTGCCGTATATCAGTGCGGCAACCCCTGCGACGGCCATCATAAAATAGAGTCCACGCTTGTAATTTTTCTGTAGTCCATCATGTTCCTCCCTTGTATCCATGGCGATAAGAAATGGGGCATATGATCCGGGTATACGCCAGAATACCAGGATTATCACTTCAGGTATTCTCCAAAGCAGATAGTAATTGGCCACTGTCTCTGGATCTGTTAACCACCCGAGCACCAACACATCGGCTTGCAATGTAAGTAGCAATATACCGTAAATAACATATTCCCGCCCCATCTTGCCGCTAACACGACTCCAAAGGTCTCGAAAGTCTGGTATTGATTTCATCCACGCAAATTGATAGACATCTTTCCCCCAATAAAACCATGCTAATGTGCGTATCGTAAAAATCCCTCCGATTTGAGCTGAAATAACTCCTGCGAGACCCCATTCAGCATGAAGGCCAGCAAGGACACCAACGGCAAAAATTATTTGACCAATCATTTCATTCCGATTGCTTTTGCTTTGCTTGTGGCAGGCATTGAATGCAAGTCGGTCAGCGTTATACTCGTACAACAATATTAAGTAGAGACATGCCAGCAATAGAGCTGTCACAATTTCTATATCTTTAAGTGCATTAGGTATCAACAAGGGTACTGTTATCCAAAACACCAGAACAACTAATATTGCGTAACCAACATATAGCCATTTTGCAAACGCATATGCTGATCTAAATCCTTTGACATCATTGATGGCTGCACGCTCTGCCATAATGCGTGCCATGCCTCCACTCAGCCATCCAACTCCAATCGCCACATAGTTGTTCGCAGCCAGTATCATTGCCAGCACACCAAATTTTTCTTTACCAAGATGGCTAAGATAGAGTGGCACCAAAACCAACTGAACAACAATAGTGACCCCCATCAAGCCATACCCTGTTATTAGAGCCTTGGCATAATTACGGTTAAGCGGCAACCGGGATAAAAGGGCGGTAAACTTGCTAGGCATGTGTTTGTTTTCGCAGAGTATAAAGAACGCTTGGGTAGAGACCTAAAGTGCCGATTATAGCAATAATGAGTGGAGCCACGCCGATGCGCTGCAATACACCGAGCACCTTAGCTATCAGTCGATATTTTTTAATAACTGCCTTGCCGCTGGCTGCTGCGCGCAGTTTATCAATTGCACGATTATCCCAACAAAAACCATATTTTTTAAATAGCCGTTGTAATGATCCGGGCGTGACGAATTTCAAGTGGTTGATAAAGTTGAGCTGGCTCCATTGACCTTGTAACAATGCCGTGAATTTAACGAATTTTTTCCCAAAAAGTGGGATAGTGAAGACACCTAAATGGGGTTCGTAAGGGAATCGGTAGTTGGGGGCCTCAAGGTGAATAGCACCGGTTAGACTGAGCACCCGTGCCATTTCTCTAACCACTGCTTCGACATCGTTGACATGCTCTATTACGGTATGACAGACAATAAGGTCAACCGTTCCGTCAGGCAATGGTAGATTTTCACCAAAGCCTTGTTCGAATTGAGGTTGTCGTGCTTGGTCTTTACTGTGCATGGCATTGGCTGCGTTGACTGCTTGATGTTCTGGCTCAATACCGATTATTTCGGCGTCTGGAAACTCTTGTTGCAAGGCGTAGCAATTAAGCCCGGCAGAGCTACCGATTTCAAGGATTCGCCTTACCTTTATGTCAGGGAGGTCGGCTTTTATCCCCTTCGCAGTGGACCGAGATGAATCCCAACAAGCCTGTACATGGGCATCAATATCAGTACCATGGAGAACTCGCCGAGCATGACCGTAATTATCTTGATTGTTCAAAAATTGCACCCAGGCCTGTCGACTCTGTTCAGTGAGTTGCATCATCTTCCTCGTGTAACCAGCATTGCAATGCAAGCTGTTTTGCCACGTGGCTTGCTACAGCATCGCCACTTAAAAAACCCTGCCATTGCTGCTGGATGCCGGCTTTGCTGAGGAGCCCATCAACAGTATTTGGGTTTTCCATTATTTCGTCTGTTCGAGCACGCCAAGCTCCGCGCAACAGATCTGCCTCCTGGATGCCCGACCCAAACCCTCTCTTTGGCGCCTTGAGAAGTGATTCAGGTATCAGGTCTCGTACTGCATCACGCAGAATGGCTTTGAGCCAATTTTTGTTATTGGCATCAGGAATTTTGAGCTCGGGCGATGTGGCCAGTGCGAAATCAATCACTTCCTGATCCAAAAATGGAGCGCGGATCTCAATGGATGCAGCCATCGCTGGCAGGTCACCGGCAATCGTAACTGAATGGGTATTTTCGACCATCAGGGCAACGAAATTTGACTCATCAATGTAATGCTGTGAAGGACAGAGTTCACCCCAGTATCCCAGCTCTTCAGCTGCACGGTTAGCAAGGGTATCGATAGCATCAGCCGACAGGCAGTGATGCCAGGTGGATTTAGCGATAGCACTATAAAAAGCAGCCTTGCGTGCCCCCGGCTTGGCAGCCATCCAGCCCAAACGGGTCTGTTTGAGAGGATTAAGGAGTGGCCGCAATGGAGCGATGCGATCGAGCCAACGAGAAATACGCAGGGTACGGGTATGACCTGTATAGCCGTAAAAAATTTCATCGGCCCCATTTCCGGTGAGTACTACCTTAATCCCGTCATCACGTATTGAACGACAAAGGGTGTAAGCGTGTACCAGCGGCAGCAGCATAATCGGCTCACCATGGGTGACGATCAGTTGATTGAAAATTTGCCACTGCTCTTCAGGGTCGAAGTAGAACTCTTTGTGATTGGTGCCAAGTTGTTGTGCCATCTGCCGAGCACGGCGAAGGTCTTCATCATCGCGATCAAAGCCCAGAGCGTAGGTGTGGATCGGCTGAGTAACGTGTTGCTGCATCATCGCCACAATAGCTGAACTGTCGATACCACCAGAAAGCAGAGCCCCAACAGGGACATCGGCACGCATGCGCAAGGCTATCGCTTCTTCCAGGGTAGTTCGCAATTGTTGAGCGGTGGTGGGCAGGCTGGACTGAGTTGGCGTCCAGTAACGCCAGGTTTGGTCAATCCTGCCCTGCCGTACGCGCATGGCGTGTCCAGCACGTAGCCTTTTGATACCGCGATAGGCAGTATGTGGATCAGGAATATGGCGCAGGTTGTGCAGTAACATCGCGGCAATAGCGTCATGGTCGTAGCCTGTGTCTATTGCCTCAACTTGGCGTACTGCCAGAATTTCTGATGCAAAAATAAAACCCCGTGAGGTTTGTGCATAGACGAACGGCTTTTTGCCAACCCGATCACGGGCACAGAAAAGCGTGTCGGCAGCGTGATCGTAAAGGGCAAAGGCAAACATGCCGCGTAAGTGAAGCAGCATGGCTTCACCCCATTGACGGTATGCTTCAATCAGTACTTCGGTATCGCTGTGTGTGCGAAATTGGCTTCCCTTGGCGATAAGTTGTTGCTGTAGCTCGCGGTAGTTGTAGATCTCCCCATTAAATACGACGGTGTAGTCCCTGCCCACACTGTGCATAGGCTGACTCCCTGCATCAGTTAAATCAAGGATGGACAGGCGGTTGTGGGCGAGCCCAATAGCACCATTATCCGACAGCCATATTCCATGGGCATCGGGACCGCGATGGTGTTGCACCCGCAGCATATTTTCAAGGTATTTGTGGAGATCAATATTGTGATCTGGCTTCTGGTAGATACCACTAATTGCACACAATGCTCAGCACCCCTTAAGCATGGTTAATTTCATGCGCAGAGAGGGCAAGGTGCTGATGAAGCGGCTCGCACTGCTTATAAAAACTTTCATGAATGGTTTCCGAATGAGTGCTGAACGTGAACTGGAACCAGGATCCAGCACCCTAAATGATTTATTGATTTAAATACCAGGGCATTGCTTCACTTACCCCATCCTTGATTTTGTAGGTTGGCTGATAGCCGAGTAAGGTTTTACTTTTCATAATATCTGCCTGAGAATGACGCACATCCCCAGCCCGAAAATCGCGGTAAACTGGCTTTGCGGTTGCTACTTCAGGCAATGTCTTTGCCAGATTCATTTTTATGGCCTTGAATAGATCATTAAGGGTTGTGCGATCTCCCACCGCCACATTAAAGACATTATCTTTTACTTCATCATCTGCCACAGCAGCAAGAACATTGGCCTGCACAGCATTATCGATGTAACAGAAATCCCGGCTGGTTTCGCCATCGCCATTAATGTAAACCGTATCACCTTTAATCAGCGCCGCTGTCCACTTTGGGATCACTGCTGCATAGGCTCCTTTCGGATCCTGACGACGACCAAAAATATTGAAGTATCGAAGACCGATGGCTTTGAATCCGTAGGTACTTGCAAACACACCCGCATAGAGTTCGTTTAAATATTTGGTGACAGCGTAAGGGGATAGTGGATTACCAATATTCTCTTCTACCTTGGGTAACGAAGGATGATCACCATAGGTCGAACTGGAGGCTGCATAGGTGAAGCTTTTAACTTCTTCATCTCTGGCTGCCACCAGCATATTCAGAAAGCCTGCAATATTAGTTTCATTAGTGGTGATCGGATCATCGATGGAACGGGGCACTGAACCCAGAGCAGCCTGGTGCAGAACGTAGTCCACCCCTTTGCATGCCTTGTAGCAATCTTTCGGGTTGCGGATATCGCCTTCAATAAAAGTAAAGCGTTGCCACTGTTCTTGAGTAACCAGGGCTTGGACTTCATCCAGATTATGCTGATAACCGGTGGCAAAGCTGTCCAGGCCAATGACGGTCTGATTGAGCTTAAGCAGGGTTTCCAAAAGGTTGGAACCGATAAAACCAGCAACGCCGGTGATGAGCCAGGTTTTCGGATTTGCTTTCAGGTCTTGTTTAACTTGATCGTATTTCATAATAAAAGATTGTTGTCCGAATTCCGTTGCCCGTTGTCCGTAAAAGACAACGAAACGAATTGTTACATAGCGCTTTTGAGCAGTACCCACAATGTGCTTTCCATACCTGAACTTCTTTTTCGGGTTACAGAAATCGGACTGCGGTCAGCGTTATTCAAAGCCGACCGTCTACAGCTTCAGCAGGTAATACATACTTAACGTCATAAACCACGCATTCCTTGAGACCGAGTTTGCGGATGCTTTCTGCCCCCATCGCCATAAACTGGTCATGGGCAACGGCCAGAACAATGGCTTCGTATTTACCAGCTGCGGGTTCTTTTACCGGTGTAATGCCGTATTCATGTTCTGCTTCTACCGGGTTTACCCACGGATCATAAACATCCACATGGGCGCCGTATTCACGGAACTCCCTGACCATATCCACCACGCGGGTGTTTCTCAAGTCCGGGCAATTCTGTTTAAAGGTCAGCCCCATAATTAGTATGTTGGCATCTACCACATGGATACGTTTTTTGATCATCTTTTTGACCACCTGCGAGACAACGTATTGGCCCATGCCATCGTTAATTCGACGCCCTGCCAGAATGACTTCAGGATGGTAGCCAATCTCCTTGGCTTTGTGGGTCAGGTAGTAAGGATCGACACCAATACAATGTCCCCCAACCAGCCCGGGCCGAAATGGTAGAAAGTTCCATTTGGTACCTGCTGCCTGTAAGACTTCTTCGGTATCAATACCCAGACGATTAAAAATCAGAGCCAGCTCATTCACCAGGGCAATGTTCAAGTCACGCTGGGTATTTTCAATGACCTTGGCCGCTTCAGCAACACGAATACTGCTGGCCTTGTAAGTACCTGCCGTAATAATCGACTGATAGAGTGCATCCACAAAATCTGCCACCGCCAGGGTTGATCCTGATGTGACTTTTTTTATGGTGGTCACCCGGTGTTCTTTATCGCCGGGGTTGATCCGCTCCGGGCTATAACCAGCGAAGAAATCTTTATTAAAGATCAGGCCAGACTTTTTTTCGATCAGGGGGATGCAATCTTCCTCAGTAGCACCCGGATAAACTGTTGACTCGTAGATAACCACATCACCCTCGCTGATCACACTGCCCAGCATTTCAGAAGCCCTGATCAGGGGTGTCAAATCAGGACGATTATGCGCATCTATTGGCGTCGGAACGGTGACGATATAAACGTTGGCCGCTTTCAGGTCTTCCTGTTGTGCGCTGTAGCTTAACCGGGTAGCCGTGGCTAGCTCTTTGTCATCAACTTCCTGGGTATTATCGTGACCGGCCAGCAACTCCTCGACGCGAGTGAGATTGATATCAAACCCGATAGTATTAAATTTTTTGCCGAACTCTACCGCCAGTGGCAGGCCTACATAGCCGAGGCCAATAATAGCAATGGTGCTGTTTTCCAGAGTTTGCTGAATGTTGTGGATGAGTGGTTCGGCCATACTTGCTCCTTTCAGGTGTGCGTTTTCCAATTACGGTTTTCTGTTTATAAAAGGCGGTAGTAGAGTGGAAAACGTATGCTATAAATAGTTACAGATACGCACTCTACCGTCTTTTACTATCACATATAGTGCAACGTGACCATTAAATAAATACTGTCTGCAGGGAAAAATCATGAAACCCCGCACCCTGCGAGGACTTCAGACAGATATTGAGTTCTCATGGCTGCCTTTTTCTGCTTACGTTTCAAACCTGCTTTAAAGGTTTTGGTATTGTTCAACATATTGACTGCCATATGCCGAAAACCCGTGAGCATTTCAGCTGCATTCCCTCTTCTGATTCGACAATCATCTTCTCTCATTGCAACGTCCATTTTCCAATGGAGTTTATTTTCGATTGCCCAATGCTCTCTTGCAGCATGTGCAAACTCTTCTGCCGTTAATTCAGCAGAGGATATGTAATAACGAATACTGATGTCGTCGGCATTAAATACACCGTCTTCCATTCTGGCAGACAAAATAATTCCAAGTGTTTTCATTCCTTTCCAATCAAAAGAAAGGTTCACGAACTCATCAAAAATATCACTGACTATGTGAAGGCGTGTTTCCATTCTGCCATGGCTTTTCTCTTCGGTTCTGAAAGTATCACCTTTCCATTGATTCACTTTTTCAATAGAAAAATAATTCTCAAAGGCATCATGAAGCTTGCCCTGGTTACCTTTTACCGCCAATAAATAATCAGCGTCTTTATCGACGATTTTCTTGGCAATCTCCCTCTGACACCCCATGGCGTCTATGGTTATGAGGCAGCCGCGAATTTCCAGGAGATCAAGTAGTTCAGGTATGGCGGTAATCTCGTTACTTTTATCATTAATTTTAATTTGACCAAGAACCAATTCGTTTGCTGTCGCAAACGCACTCACCATGTGAATTGCACCTTTTTCCTTGCCTTTATCGTAAGACCCTCTTGCCGTTTTACCATCAATTGCAATGATTTCTCCATTGGTTGCCTGATGACAGCCCTGCATCCATTCAATGAAGCATGTTTGAAATTGCTTTGGATTAACGGCTGAAACCACTCTTGAAATGGTATGGTGCGAAGGGATTCCGTATTCAAACTCACCATAATTTCTTAGCCAGTCGAGTCTTTCATTACCGAAATCTTCAATTTCTTCCCAACCTTCACAGCCTGCGATCACTGCGCAAATGGTTAATAGCAGAATATCAGAAAGCTTATGATCTACTTTCCATTGCTGACGCGCATCATAAATGACAGATAGCTTGTTCATTAAATCAAATGCATTCATTGCCAGATCATCCATATCTTTTTTATATAAGACAATGGATGCTTATCTGGCTCTATAAGGATTTACACCTACCTGCTCGACGCCAGTAGCTTCAGGACTTTCATGATTTTCCCTTAGGAGAGCGGCTAAAGCCGTTCTTAGCAGGCAAAAGCAGTTACATCAAAATACATCTTCAGATCTGGTTGTGCGGGTGTTATGAACTGAGAGGTCAATGAAATGGTTTAGGAGGATTGGTGCGCGAGACTCACAACATGCGAGTAATTTTACCTCTCCCCCACGCTACCGCCCTTCAACTTTTTGCTTGAGCTGAAATTGCAGGGTTCAGATTGTATAACCGCACGGATACGATGCCTGAATGCTCACTGATGTGTGGGCAGAAAGACGAGTTGTGCTGTGTTTTCAGCCCTGTAAAGTAAACAGAACTCATTGCCAAACGGGGCATCGGGTATTGTCGATCATCCATCCGTTAGCGAAGTTGACTGTTTTCAGGGGATTTTGCCTGGCAATTGACCAGTGGTATAAGTTGGGTGCGTATTTTACCCCCGTTGCACGACAATGCAATACGGGAGTTGCCGATGAATATGGTTTCCAGTTGTCCGTAACCTTTTCCCGTAAGAGAGTCAGTGGATAAGACTGGTAGGCAACGGGCAACGGGCAACGGGCAACGGGCAACGGGCAACGACCTTAACTGTATTCGGTTTTAGTCATCTGGTTTATCACAGAGCCCAGCACCGTAATGCCGACCCGTTCAAGACGACGACTGGCATTTACAATACTCACAATATCGTCTTTCTGAGCATTAACCACCAATAGGGTGATGGCACAACGTTCGGCGATGACTGCACTATCGGTATACGGCAGCAGTGGCGGGGTATCCAGCAGCACTATATCGTACTCGGTGGAGAAGCGCTCCAGTATTTGGGTAAAAGTATCGTCCATCAGCAGTTCTACCGGATTCTCTGTAGGACGACCGCTGGGTAACAGGTGCAGCCGCTCACTGATTTTTACGATGGGGTTGCCGTCCGGTTGTGCGAGCACATCCGTCAGGCCTGTTGTGGCATTCTCGGCAAAATAGTGGTTAAGGCTTTCCCGCTGGTCAGTGGCTTGCCTCAGGTCTGTATCGATCAGTAATACCTTTTTACCTGCCTGAGCTAACAGTTCGGCCAGTTTGGCTGCGATAAAGGTTTTGCCCGCGCCATGTAATGAACTGGTAAGTATAACGCGGTTATTGTGTGCTTTGGTCAGGTCATAGAGCAGGTTGGTGCGCAGGGTGCGCAGGCTTTCAGTGGTCGGATCAGCCGGGTGTCGTGTGACCAGTGCCCTGCTGTCGGTTTGCTGATCCTGTTGCTTGATGCTTTGTACTTGTCGTTTACCCGTTTTGTTGTTTTGGTGTTTGCAGTATGGAATAGTCGTGTAGACTTTCAGGTCGGTCAGGGATTCCAGCTCCTCCGGCGTCAGTTCCCGGGTCAGCATTTCCCGAAATAACACCAGTCCGATACCCAGCATTACACCGAGCAGGGTCGCCAGGGCCAGAACCAATGGTTTTCTGGGTTTGATGGGGTTCTGGGATGATGTTGCGTAGCTGAGTATCTGTACTTTCTCTTTCTCCGCCTCCCACTTCAACGCTATTTTCAGTAACTCACGTTTGTTTAGCAGGGCGTTATAGGTGTGCATTTCAGCGGCAATGGTCTGCTGAATTTCTGTGGTTGGGGTGGTGATGGATTGCTGTTGTTCCTCCTGCTGCGTTGATTCGTTGATGTTGGCTGCCTGAATTTTTGTCAGGTCGGCCTCTGCCCGTGAAAGGTTGGCTCTGGCCGTCTGCAGGGCGGCTTCTACCTGTTGCTTCTCGTTGTTCAGTTTGGCTCTTGCTATTTCCGACCGGTATTCACGGTAACGTGCGATCAGGGTGGTGAGTATTTGTTCATTGGCGGATGTATCCGGACCTGTGATGGATAGCATCACTATGTTGGTGTTTCGGCCCTGCTCACTCATGGTCAGTTGTTTCAGCAGGTCTTCGGTTGCCCTGGGCATGGAGCGCTTTTTTAACACAAATTCGCTGTGGTCGGGTGCCTTTAGGTTCGAGATCAGCAGCTCAATTGTCTGGCCGTTGTCCTGGGCTCGGACGATCTCACCGACCTGTCCGTTAAACAGCGTTTTGCCCTGATAATCCAGTTGGTAAGCATTATTACCAAGGTAGGTGAGGGTGAATGGTTTGTTCTGAAGATGGCGGGGCACATTGAACTGGGTCACGGTGATGGTTTGGTTGTCCAACTCCCGGTCAAGCGCTTCACCAATAAGGGGTAAGTAGGCTGGCCGTGCCTCGATATCAAGCTTCTCACGGGTGATCACCGGTTGCAGCACCACGCTGCTGCGCATGACTTCAATGGCGGTGTTGGCAAGGGGTATTGGCGTTTCTCCGTCTTTTTCGACACCGTTTTTCAGCTCCAGCAGTGCCCTGGTGCTGTACTCTGGCGTTGCCACCAGTAGGTAAGTCAGGGCGACCAGGGAGCATAATAATGTGCAGCCTATAATCCACCACTTGCCACGGAGGAGGGTGCGAATGATCTCGGTAAGGCTGATAACCTCGTCGTCCTGGGGCTGGTTTGTGTATTGAGTCATGGCGTCTCTGGTGAGGTTGGTGGTCTTCGGGGAACTTCAGTGAAAGAGTGTCGAGTACTGGCGGCCTTTGTCGGTCAGAGCAAAGGTGGTGACGCCATCAAGGCCTTCTACTTTTTTGAGTAACCCGTATTGGAAGGGCTTGGTTACCGATTTACTGCTGCATAATTTATTCAGTGCGGTAGCCATTTTGTCCGGACAGCAGCCTGTTTCGGAGGCAATGGCATCCCAGGGCGCTGTTGGGTTGGTGGATACGTACATAAAAATCATAAAGTCATCCATGGTCATACCAAAGAAAACTTCTCTGAGCATTTTGTAAATGCCCGCTTCTTTTAGAGGGTTCATGGTTGGTGGTTTCCTGTCTTTCTTTGGTCGTAGCCGTTTTCCGTACCTGTTCCGTTACCCTTAAAAGCTCTGCTTGCAGGGTGCTTTATGGCTTTTGCTGAATGGAGTCTGAGGATGGCGTATCGGACTTCAACTTCCTTTCTGTGAGTGCGGTATTGGTTTTCGCCATTTTTTGTCTTGTCTTACCTGTGCTCGCTACCTTATGTGACAACCTTCGGAGCATAGGAACGAGTTAACTTTGGCTGTTTTTTCATTGCGCGTACGATTGGGCGGATTAAGCTTGTGCGGGCAACGGGCAACGGGCAACGGGCAACGGGCAACGGGCAACGGGCAACGGGCAACGGAGATGCTATGTTTTCTGCGCTTACGCTACCGCCCGTCAGCAAAATGCGTAGCTGAAACTGCAACATTTGAATGGTTTGGCCGCTCTTGTAAGCTGATGTTGATTTCGGGTTTTAAATCGGCTAAAAATTTTACCGGTTTCCAATGGCAATGCAATCAAAAGACGTTGCCCGTTTTCCTTACCCGTTACCCGTAAGAGCGTGCACTTATCTTATACGGGGCACGGGAAGCGACTCTTTACTGTTGAATTTCAACCGGTTAAATTGTCAGCATTCCCCGCTGTTGCGGGGGTTAGCGTGATCAGGGCAACTCCTTTGATGCGGTTTATCAGAGTCCCCATCGATTATGGGGGTTAGCGGATGATTGATGGCATCGATGGCCTGGGTGCTGGATGTTCCCCGATTTTCGGGGGTTGGCGTTCTGGTTTTGCAGGAGCTTCCCGCTCGGTAAAATTCCCCGCCGTTGTGGGGGTTAGCGTCCCGATCGAACTCATGCACATCAGATTTTGGTGTATTCCCCACTGTTGTGGGGGTGAAAGATCCTGCCCGTTGTCCGTTAAAGATAAAAGATGAGCTTTGACGGGCAGGGGGAAGCACCTTTTAACCGTTTTTCTGGTTAAAGACGCTGAAATCCAGTCCGTATTTTTTGGGGTTGGCAAAAGCCGCATCCGCCAGTTCCAGTGCTGCTTGCAGGGTCTTGTCATTTCCTTCCGGAATGATGTCAAACGATAACAGCCCGACCGTTATCCGCCCGAGAGTCTGCGGAGCGTTAAGATCATCGCCCCAAGTGCGAACCTGCCAGTCAAGGGCAAACTCCCCTTTGCCATCGGCGAAATGAGCTCCCACAAACGGGTGTTTGCTGATTTCCCTCAGTGCATAGAGGATAAAGCCCAGATCCAGCTCGGAAGCCCGGGCAATATCGATTCCGCTGCGCATGACGGTGCCGGGGCAGATGGCTTCATACCCTTCGACCGGTCGAACCAGCGTTTCGGTCGGTCCCTCTTTGCTGTTTTTGATGTCCGCCTTGCTGGCTTCCAGCTGATTGATCTGATCACCGAGCTTTTTCTTTTCTGCAGTGGTGGCACTGGCGTAGCTTTTTTTTATGGCCTTGATTTCATCATCAATGTCACGGACACGGCGGGCGATATCGCCATCTTCGGTCATGATGCGCTTGAGCTGTGCAACATCAGTCTCCGGGAGATAGCTGACCAGTTCGGGGTTTTTCTTATGGGGCATGCCGCGCATTTTGGAGTGCAGGTAGTGAACCGGCGTCGCGGTGTTTTCCGGTATCCAGTCATTTACGCCAAGGGTGCCAGCGTGTTTCCAGAAACCACCGAGGCTGATCAGCGGATTGATACGTCTGAGCCCTTCCTCCCGTTCAATGGAGCCTTCCATGGATGTGGCGTTGAGCTCTTTCGCCAGCTCACCAATGGCTACACCCTGAATCAGCATAAAATGGTCCTTCAGGGGGAGACGGCCTCCGGCCGATTTGCAGGCCCCCACTAATAAGGCTTCGCGGATCAGGTGACGCAGTTGGGTTCCCGGAAAAAAAACCGGCGACTGATCCAGTTTCGGACCCAGACGAGGGAGGCGTTGGAGATCTTTTGATCCGGTGGAACTGGCAAAGTTATCGTCGGGACGGCTGACGGCCAGCCCGGAGACGGCGGTGGTGGTGCCGCGGAAGTAGTAGGGGCGTCGGTGGTGGTGGGTGTTCATTCTTAACCTCTTTAAAAGTCGTTTCCTGCTGCCCGCTTCCCGTAAAGCACTTGTCTTGTCTTTTTCAGGAAGCGGGTAGTGGGAAGCGTTCTTAACGTATCAATATGACCCGACGGACTTTATCCGCCGGTACGCCATCTACCGGACGGTATTGTTGATGCCCTGGCCAGTATGGGGCCTTGACCGGGATGGATGCAGAGCGTGTGTAGTCCGGTGCCTGTTCCTGATTCTGCAGCCAGGTCATGGGCAGGTTGCGGGCTATCTGGCCGTGGGCATCGATCATGGAGTAGTCGTGATCGATGGTGTTAATCCAGAGGTTGCGCACGGTACCGCTGCCGGAGTTGGCATTGACTCCGATGCGGGCGCAGTAAAATTGCGCCAGAGATTCGATACGGTGGATATCACCGACACCGTGGAACACCAGCCAGGGCGAATGGAAAGCTTCAAACCGGTTTAAGCGACTTTTTTCCGGTCCGCCAGTGGTGAAAACCCTGCGAAATACCTCGGTTCCATCATTAGCCACCCTGGATGGGGTGATCCGGTTATCCCTGAGTTGTTTACCAAAGCGTAAACTCCCGACATAGTGGCGGTGCCTGGCGGTGATTCCCTGCTCCGGAGTGACACCAAAGGCCAGGGCGCTGCCATGGTATAGGTCATGATGCTCATCGTATTTGAGCAGCGTGTGCAGCATGGCAAGCGCCTTTTCGGGGCAGCCGGTGTGCTGGAAACAAGCATACGACAACAGACCATCCAGATGGATTGGGTGTTTGCGCAGTGTGACTGGGGAGCCGGTTTCAAATACCAGTTCAAACGATTTGAAATCCGTTGCCCGCTCATTGCTCCCGACGTCCGTAAAAGCTGTTTCCTGTTGTTTTCGGTAGGCAGACGCCGATAGGCGGGGCACGGTTTTACTGTTTTCGAAAAGATCAAACTGGCTCATATCAATACCTTTGGAAAATCGCCCTGTTAGCCGTACCGCTTGACCGTAAGAATGTTGACTGTCTTTTTCGAAAAGCGCATAACGGTGGGCGGACTGCACCTTTTGCCTTTTTCGGGGCTCGTGTACTGGCAACGGGTAACGAGACTAAAGCCATACCAAAACTTCTGGCTTTCCAGTCTTTGGTTTTGGTGGTATTCGATGGCCGTCCGACTGAAAATATTCTGCCTGTTCATAGTTGCTGAAAAAACGTTCGGGGATGACGCCTGCGAGGCGATAGCGGCGGTCGGGGCCGATGCGGGGGTCGGCTATCCAGCCGGTGACACTGTCCTGGCTGGCGCGGATGCCCCGGCCGATCAGCCCCTGGCGGAGTTTGCGAAGGCCACGATCCCGTACCCGGGCAAATAGTACCTTGTTTGCTTCATCCCTGCTCCGGCCATTACTGATATAGCGGGCGGCAAAGGCGTTCTCCATGACCCGGCTGGGGGGTTGGACAGGGAGACGGGTGACCATAATGTTCTTCAGGAGCTGGCTGCCATCTTTTGACCGGATGCCGACACCTTCCCAGGCGGATGGGGTGACGATGGCGGTGATTTGCCCGGCCTGCAGCTGTTCTATCAGCTCATCAAGACGGCTGCCGCGCAGGTGATAGCCAATTTCAGGAAGGTTTACCAAGGTTTGAAGCTCTGCGACTTCGGCAAAGGATGGGCAGAGACAGAGCGTGGCTCCTTCTTTTAGACAGGCTTCCAGCATGTTCGCCGTAAAGGCAAGCCATTGCTGGTTGTAGTCGGCCTGTTCATTGTCGTTTTCCCGGTTGTCCATAAAAGGGTTTGGTACGTCTCCTGCCAGTACAAACCGGATGTCGCCATAATGACTGGGCGCATAGCGGCCATAGCTGCTGATATCCACTTCGCGGATACCCAGGGCTGAGCGCAGAGGGGCAAACCGGGCAATTCCCTGCTGGGTGGAGATGCCAAGGGTGCCGCTGGTGAGCATCACGGAAACCGGAGGTTGCTGGTCGCTGATGCCCCGTGTCCAGCGGCTGAAAGCCAGCCCAGCGAATGGGTTGTCAATAGCCACGGAAGCTATGCGGTTAACCGGTGACCAGGCCAGGCAGCTCGGCTGGTATTCATCAGTCAGAATGCTGTTAAGAGACTGGTAGAAACCTTTCAGGGTATTCATACCAATCGCATTTTCTAAATCCTTAAGCTGCCGCCAACTATGCTTAGGCATCATTACCATGCATTATCTAGAACAGATGTCTCGTCGACCACAGCTACCCGAAGGTTTTAATGATGTTGATTTTC
>NZ_LUKQ02000539.1 GCF_001647025.1 Endozoicomonas atrinae | reverse complement strand
GCCAGGTGGACTGGACCTTCACGGTGCCCGATGCCGATATTGATGACCTGGCCGCGGGTCAGGTGCGGACCCAGACCTATACCGTCACGGTTAACGATGGCAACGGCGGCACCGTGGATCAGCAGGTCACCGTGACCATCACCGGCACCAATGATGTACCGACCATTACTGCGGCCACCGATGTCACCGGCGCGGTGACCGAGATTGTGGATGGCGGCACCGGTGAAAACACCAGCACATTATCCGACAGTGGTTCCTTTGCCATTGCTGATGTGGACCTCACCGATGTGCAGACCGTCAGTGTCACCTCCGACACCACCGGGTACCTGGGCACCTTTACCCCGACGGTCAGCAACAACACCACCGGTGACGGCACTGGCCAGGTGGACTGGACCTTCACGGTGCCCGATGCCGATATTGATGACCTGGCCGCGGGTCAGGTGCGGACCCAGACCTATACCGTCACGGTCAACGATGGTAACGGCGGTACCGTGGATCAGCAGGTGACGGTGACCATCACCGGCACCAATGATGTACCGACCATTACTGCAGCCACCGATGTCACCGGCGCGGTGACCGAGATTGTGGATGGCGGCACCGGTGAAAACACCACCACATTATCCGACAGTGGTTCCTTTACCATTGCTGATGTGGACCTCACCGATGTCCAGACCGTCAGTGTCACCTCCGACACCAGCGGCTATCTCGGCACCTTTACCCCGACGGTCAGCAACAACACCACCGGTGACGGCACCGGCCAGGTAGACTGGACCTTCACGGTGCCCGATGCCGATATTGATGACCTGGCCGCAGGTCAGGTACTGACCCAGACCTACACGCTGACGGTCAACGATGGTAACGGCGGTACCGTGGATCAGCAGGTTACCGTAACCATAACTGGCACTAACGATACACCCACCATCAATGTAATAGACAGTAATCAAATCACTATTGAATTTACATGGGGCGGAACAAGTGTAAATAACCATGACATAGACAGCTTTACACTAGCCAATGACTTTATCTCTGGAAACACCATCTGGGTTCATAAGTCTGACGATATATATAGAAAGGCCGTAGAAGTAGAAGTCACAGATAATGGCAACGGTTCCATCGGCATCAAGGTTGTTTCAGCTGCTTATACCACATTAACGAATTGGAACAGTTTATCCGACGCTCAGAAAAGCACCTTCTTCGCTGATGGTCTGGGAACCACTAATGAAGTTGCGCAAAGTGATGGTCAATCTGGATATGGTATTCAGAATGTATCTGTGAATGGAGGTAACAATGTTCCAGGCTATGTTGATAGTTCTATAGGTATCATGGTTAGCATTCCTCAAACTGGCTCAGTGACCGAGATTGTGGATGGCGGCACCGGTGAAAACACTACCACATTATCCGACAGTGGTTCCTTTGCCATTGCTGATGTGGACCTCACCGATGTCCAGACCGTCAGTGTCACCTCCGACACCAGCGGCTATCTCGGCACCTTTACCCCAACGGTCAACAACAACACCACCAGTGACGGCACCGGGCAGGTGGACTGGACCTTCA
>NZ_LUKQ02000538.1 GCF_001647025.1 Endozoicomonas atrinae | reverse complement strand
TGCTGCTGAAGCTCGGTATTGCTCCGCTCCAGGTCAGCGGCTTTCTGGGTGGCCTGAGTCATCAGGGCATGGGCGTTCTTGCGGGACTCTTCCGCCTTGGTGTACTTGTCCTGCCAGTCTTCACCGTCATCGTCATTGGATGCTGGAGCAGGCGGCTCTGACGGTTCGTCATCAGCGTCCGACTCCGGTTCGGGTGGCGGGGGTAGCTCATCAGCGGGTGGGTTCTGATCGGTTTGCTTGTCCTGCTCGTCCTCTTGCTCTGCAAAAGCGGCAGGGGCGTCCGTAGTCAGACCCATAAGGGCTGCCAGTTCGGCATCGGTTTCCTGATCCAGTTTTTCGGCATCAATGGCCATTTCACTCTCCCTGTGGGGCACTCTGAACCGCTGAGGGCTCTGGCTTGTCCACGTTGGTTACGCCTGTGAAAGTCCGTGGGGCTCGGGGCTTGTCCATGTTCTTTCAGGCATTGTTCGCCACCCGCCCCCCGCTGCCCGCGACCCGTAAAAGACGATACTGGTTTGGCTTTTACGGGAAGCGGGGAGCGGACAGCGGGGAGCGAAGAAAGTTATTGTCGTAAATAGGTTCGCGATCGCTGCGCCAGTTGCATCAGATCACTGAGTTCCTGAGTTTTACCCTGCAGGATGCGCAATTCCGTTGAATCCCGGGCGTGGGACATTTTCTCCAGCAGTTCCGCCCGGCGACGTTGCAGGTGCTCGACCAGCGTCTGGTAATCCGGGTTGCCTTCCAGCCGCAGGATCGCCTCCGCCTCCTGGCTGGTCAGGTGCAGTGGGTTGTGCATAGAGTTCTTCCTCAGGGCGCAGGGCTTTATCGGGGTCAATATCCAGGGATTTCAGGTATTCGTTATACAGGTAACGGTGATCGGTCATCGGCCCCAGTACCGGGTTCATACTGACATTCAGGGCATTCATCATCCGTTCCGATTGCAGCTCTTTGGCCACCAGTGCAGCACTGCCCATGGCCACCACATCCAGATCGCCCCGCTTGGCGTCTTCGCTGTCACTCCAGCGCATGGCGAAATTGAACAGGCTGTCGATCAGGGGCACCGTTGCGTAGTCGTCTATATTTTTTACCACGCTTTTCAGGGCCACATTGGCAGCAGTCATCAGCATGCTCATGCCGCTGGCGGTTTTGTTCAGGCTCTGGGTCTG
The DNA here is from genome assembly GCF_001647025.1 of Endozoicomonas atrinae. Taxonomy (GTDB): domain Bacteria; phylum Pseudomonadota; class Gammaproteobacteria; order Pseudomonadales; family Endozoicomonadaceae; genus Endozoicomonas; species Endozoicomonas atrinae. Next base: position 395 of record NZ_LUKQ02000538.1, on the reverse strand, counting down.
TTCGCCGTGGGTATAGCTGGGCAGTGAGGTCTCTTCATCCGCAAATCGCCGGAACAGTTCAAAGATACCGGAAAGATCCTTCTGGTTGCTCTGGATATTGATGGCCTGAATCATTGGCCCCTCACCGGCTTCCCCGTCATAAAACCAGAGTCGGTAGGGATAGATCTTCTTGGCATCTTCCAGGCTCATCCCTTCCGGAAATTTGCTGACGTCCATCTGGAACATGGGACCAGCGGTGAGGGCAGCATTGTCCAGCAGGGCCCGGCCAGTGGAGTTCATCACATCCTGGCTGTCGTTCATCATGTAGGGGATGCCGATGCCCCAGAACCGGTGCAGCACACTTTCGTAGGGAACAAACTTGTAGGGGATCGCTTCCGGCTTCAACGGGTTGAGCC
>NZ_LUKQ02000537.1 GCF_001647025.1 Endozoicomonas atrinae | reverse complement strand
GCTCGTTGTCGGCACTGGCGATGAACGGGTAACGGGCCTGGAAGATGGAGTCGCCGATGGTACCCACTTCTCGGCCAGGGGCACCGCGCAGGTCTTCCGACTGAACAATGGTGATCCAGCCGGATTCGGCGTTGTCGTAGTCACCGATGCGGTACTGGATACCGGTGTCGGGGACGTGTCGCATATCCACGGGGCCACTGAAATTGCCTTCGGGGTCGAAGATGGATTGCAGCAGCTCGGAGAGGGTCTTGTTGCCCAACTCGGCGGCATTGAGGTAGCGCACGAGGTTTTCAAACTCGACGCTGATGTTGCCGGAGCTGGTGTAGTTCTGCGGGTGTTGCTGACGGAGGCGAGCCATAAGTGATCTCCTATCGGGTGGTTATGGCGAAACCGACGATTCGCAGTAGCCCGCCTTCGTCGGAAGTGATGGTAAACCGGAGTTGCAGTCCGATGTAACGGACGGGGAACTGGTGTTCGTACTGCTGGTGCAGCGAGTGCATGGGTACGTGGTTATCACCCTCGTCGTCTTTGATGTCGAAGGTAAAGGTGTGGATCGGGTTGTGGCATTCGTCGAAGGCTTCCACGAGGACGTTGCCGGAACCAGAGGCTTGCAGGATCAGCGAGTGGGCCTGCTTGGGTTCACTGAGGGAACCCTGCCAGAGTAACGGGGTGGTGAAGGTGCAGGTGGGGGTTTCCCCTGTGGTCTCTTCCGGTTTGCGGATGTCGAAGGTGCCTCCTGCGGTGCCCACCACAAGACTGCCCGCGAGGAAATCGGCGCAGCGGGTGTAGAGAAAGTCGCCGGTGGCCCACTGGGGTTCGCCTTCGGTGCCGAAAGAGAGGGAGAGACGACGGCTGATGTGGTCGGTCTGCGGGAAGTAGATATGGTAGCGCAGGTTGTCGGCGTCCCAGACGGCGTTGATGTTCTGCTGGTTGGGTACCGAGTTCATGTAGGCGCGGTAGAGGGTGCGAATGCGGTTGGACATGGCGACCTGAGAGACCATGATGCCGTTTTCGCGGGAGCGGCGGATGGCGTAGACGCCGGTACGGGAGCAGAAGATGAGATCGCTGTCCGCCTGGCAGATGGTGTTGTGGCTGACGCAGCCGACGTTGACGTTGGAGCGGTCGTCGAGTGACCAGAGGTCGACACTGGGGTCGATGTTGTAGATGAAGGTTTTGTCGGAGGTGAAGACGGCGAGCTTGTTCTGTTCGAAGGCACCGAGGCCGGTGACTTTATCGGCGGTACCCAGGAGATTACCCACGTCGAAGTAGGCGGCACGAAGGACGTTGGTGGATTCCAGGTCTTCGTCGTCGGGCCACATTTCGTCGTTGTCGACGCGGGATGCCCAGATGCGGGTCGGATGGGAGATTCCGCCAGAGACAAACATACGACGCTGAACGGAGGTGGCGAAAGCGGGCCGGATGTCGTCGAGGGCGTTGGACTGGTTGCGCTCCCACTTGATGCCGTCGTAGCGGTAAGTGGGCAGGGCTTTGGAGAAGACGTGGAGTTTCTGGTTGTAGATCACGGAGCTGACCACGGCACCGAGGGGATAGACCTCTTCTTC
>NZ_LUKQ02000536.1 GCF_001647025.1 Endozoicomonas atrinae | reverse complement strand
GCTCGTTGTCGGCACTGGCGATGAACGGGTAACGGGCCTGGAAGATGGAGTCGCCGATGGTACCCACTTCTCGGCCAGGGGCACCGCGCAGGTCTTCCGACTGAACAATGGTGATCCAGCCGGATTCAGCGTTGTCGTAGTCACCGATGCGGTACTGGATACCGGTGTCGGGGACATGTCGCATATCCACGGGGCCACTGAAATTGCCTTCGGGGTCGAAGATGGATTGCAGCAGCTCGGAGAGGGTCTTGTTGCCCAGCTCGGCGGCGTTGAGGTAGCGCACGAGGTTTTCAAACTCGACGCTGATGTTGCCGGAACTGGTGTAGTTCTGTGGGTGTTGCTGACGGAGGCGAGCCATAAGTGATCTCCTATCGGGTGGTTATGGCGAAACCGACGATTCGCAGTAGCCCGCCTTCGTCTGAAGTGATGGTAAACCTGAGTTGCAGTCCGATGTAACGGACGGGGAACTGGTGTTCGTACTGCTGGTGCAACGAGTGCATGGGTACGTGGTTATCACCCTCGTCGTCTTTGATGTCGAAGGTGAAGGTGTGGATCGGGTTGTGGCATTCGTCGAAGGCTTCCACGAGGACGTTGCCGGAACCGGAGGCTTGCAGGATCAGCGAGTGGGCCTGCTTGGGTTCGCTGAGGGAACCCTGCCAGAGTAACGGGGTGGTGAAGGTGCAGGTGGGGGTTTCCCCTGTGGTCTCTTCCGGTTTGCGGATGTCGAAGGTACCCCCTGCGGTGCCCACCACAAGACTGCCCGCGAGAAAGTCGGCGCAGCGGGTGTAGAGAAAGTCGCCGGTGGCCCACTGGGGTTCGCCTTCGGTGCCGAAGGAGAGGGAGAGGCGACGGCTGATGTGGTCGGTCTGCGGGAAGTAGATGTGGTAGCGCAGGTTGTCGGCGTCCCAGACGGCGTTGATGTTCTGCTGGTTGGGTACCGAGTTCATGTAGGCGCGGTAGAGGGTGCGAATGCGGTTGGACATGGCGATATGGGAGACCATGATGCCGTTTTCGCGGGAGCGGCGGATGGCGTAGACGCCGGTACGGGAGCAGAAGATGAGATCGCTGTCCGCCTGGCAGATGGTGTTGTGGCTGACGCAGCCGACGTTGACGTTGGAGCGGTCGTCGAGTGACCAGAGGTCAACACTGGGGTCGATGTTGTAGATGAAGGTTTTATCGGAGGTGAAGACGGCGAGCTTGTTCTGTTCGAAGGCACCGAGGCCAGTGACTTTATCGGCGGTACCCAGGAGGTTGCCCACGTCGAAGTAAGCGGCACGAAGGACGTTGCTGGATTCCAGGTCTTCGTCGTCAGGCCACATTTCGTCGTTGTCGACGCGGGATGCCCAGATGCGGGTCGGGTGGGAGATCCCGCCAGAGACAAACATACGACGCTGAACGGAGGTAGCGAAAGCGGGCCGGATGTCGTCGAGGGCGCTGGACTGGTTGCGCTCCCACTTGATGCCGTCGTAGCGGTAAGTGGGCAGGGCTTTGGAGAAGACGTGGAGTTTCTGGTTGTAGATCACGGAGCTGACCACGGCACCGAGGGGATAGACCTCTTCTTC
>NZ_LUKQ02000535.1 GCF_001647025.1 Endozoicomonas atrinae | reverse complement strand
CAGCTTCTTCAGCCGCTGAACAATGCCCTGCTTGTCAGGTCGCCCGTCCAGATACCGCTTGATGGCTGCCCGTTCCGCACCGCCCAGACTCTTGAGTCCAGGCACCGAGTAGTGAGGCGCATTGCGGCTATTGTACCAGTCGCGCTCCCGGCGCTTGGTGGCACTTCCCCCGTCCTGGGGGTCGTATTTACCACCATCTTCCTCAATCCCAGCAAAGTCGTCGTCCGTCCACTCATCGCTATCGAGCGTGCCATCGTCCACCGCATCCAGCAGGTCGTCTACTTCGTCCCTTTTGGTTTCTCTGGCAGACTCAGTGGCTCGCTCTCCGGGTTCTCCCGGTTCACTTTTTCCGTTGCCTCTTTCAGCAGTTTGAACAGGCTGGGCTTGTTGGGTCTCCCAGTCGCGCTCCCCGCGCTTGATGGGATTTCCCCCTTCCCTGGGGGGCTGCTTCGGGTCTTTGATCGGTGTGCTCTTGTCGCCATAGTCTCTCTCCAGCGTGTTATTTGTCTGGTCAATCAGATCATTCAGCGATGCATCCGGGGTACCGAACATATCCCCATCGGCCTGCCCCTGCTTCTGGAGGTACTGTTCAATCTGGTTGGCCAGCTCACTGAGTGCCTGCCCTACCTGCTTGCTCTTATTCAGGTTGGCATCGAGCCAACGAGCAAACATTTCCGTTTCCGGGCTGAAGCTGTCCAGCAGGGAGCGTTGATCCAGAATCTCATCCACCGACTGGTTTCGGTTGCGGCTGTCCTGCAAAATGCGACTGGCTTCTACCAGTGACTCAATAACGCCATAACCTCCCAGCTCCGAGTCTACCCCTTGCGCCCTGGCAAAGTGCGGTGCCGCCATGGCCAGTGACTTGATCAGGTTTTTCAGGTCAGGCTTGTCGTCCTCGGCAAACAGGCTATTGAGGCGGTCATCGCCGTAGGCTTTCATAAACAGGGCCGACTCCACACGGTCGCGCATCTGCTTATTCCAGTTACCGTCCCTGGTCTTCAGCTCTCCGGCCTCATCACCGAGCCGGTCAGCAAACCTTGCAAGAAAGGTGTCGTTACTGCGGTTCAGCAGGTCACCCGTGCCATCGGTATCAAAGTGGCTCAGGTCTTCCTGGGTAATGCGGGCGGCGTCCAGTTTGGCTTTTTCAGCCGGAGACATCGTAGAGGTTTCGGGCTTGTTGGCTTCCTTGGTGAACGACACCCGATCTTCGGTATCGAGCTTGCCCTGCCGCTGGCGTACCAGTACCGGCTGGCTGAATTTATCCATATCCCCTGGCTTCAGGCCAAAGGCTTCCGCGTTGTCCTTCAGGTACTGGCGGTATGCCGCTGACCGTTCAGGGTGGTTACGGTAGGCTTTGCGGATTGCTGACACACGGCCATTGCCGCTTTCCACCACACGGTCGCTGCCAATGATCGGCGCACCGCTGCTGGCCAGTGGGTTGGCACCGAGCTTCTTCGGGTTCAGCTTGCTGGCAATGCCCCTGATCTGGGTTTCACTGGCCTGCCTTGCCCGATCCCGTGGTTGCAGCTCTGCCGGGTATTGAGGGTTTACCTTGCCGGTGTCGTTATGGC
>NZ_LUKQ02000534.1 GCF_001647025.1 Endozoicomonas atrinae | reverse complement strand
CAAGGGAATGGGCCTCCTTTGTCAAGATTGGCAACGGATACTTCTACCGATTTTGTTCTTCGACCAGAGCTTTCTATATCGGGGATTACGTCGGGAAGATCTCGATGATCCGGTGTGGTGCTATTTACACGTTTGGCTGAATGGGTTGAATTGGCTGAATGACTATTTTTTCCATCACTGGGCAAAAAGCCTGCATTAGCGTTGTCTGGACCTGGTTTAGGTAATACAGAGTGCTCTCTATTCACTGCTACGGACGCATCATCTTGACTGGCAAAAGCTGCGTGCCCGTGCCGACTATCACTGTCCCGCTTTGGAATCGCATTATCTCGTTTAAACAGTAACTCCTCCACGAGATTGCCTTCGGAGCTGAGTTGTTTAAACCAGCAGCTTAACGCATGGCGCAACTTGCTCCCTTCAGGGAAACTCTGAAGACAGTCTAGAACCTGACTCTCATGGATTTTTTGTCCCTCAATAGACAGGCTCGTCTTAAAACAATGTGCCAGGAAGAAGAACTCTAAGCGTGAATTTTGAAATGAGCTCCTGAGTGTTTTGATGGTTTGCAATACCTCTTTTGCTGACACTCTCTGATGATCAATTGACAACTCATACTGCATAGCCGTGAATTTTAAGATACATTGAAGTCGATGTTGCTCATCGTCTTTGACCGATACGTTGTTTAAGATTTGCCAGGCCTGTTGAAGTGTATCCTGAGTTTCGTTGGTTTCATCGTACAACTGTGGTTTTTTCAACCTTTGCATCATACCAATTGAATTTTCTAACTACTGTATAACTGCCCAATCACGGGAGCACAGACTGAACAGTCGACCAGCTTCGCTGCAAAGGTTATTCCAAGCTTCACAGCAACAATCTACAATATTTTCATAACCTGAAAATGCTTTGTTTGATAAGTCATGCTCCCGCATCCACTCCCATAGCCTTTCTGAGCTGTTTAACTCCGGTGCGAATGGTGGCAGTTTAAGAACACTTAAATTTTCAAAAGCAGGCCCCTCAGGCAACATTCCGCTTTGAAGCGCGCTATCGCTAACTGATACTTATTATTTTGATCTGGAGCTCGATTGAATTCTTGAATGACCTGATCCGGGCTGATTTTTCTCTGGTCTTTTGGAATGTTCTTTAAGCAGAGCTTTTGCAGGAAGAAGGCTCCTCGTAGGGAGGTTTTGTCATTTGCATACGCTGTCATCACATCAGCTGGGGTGATTTTACGTCCTCGTAATGGTTTTTGTTTCCAAAAGTCATCCTCTAAACGTCTGCCATCAACTTGGGTGCCTGTACTTCTATAGGATTGACAACTTGAGACGTATTTACTGTTACATGTACTTTCTGAACGGTAAGGATTCCCGCTTGAACTGCTCTGCTGATCAACCCTGACAGAAGGTCTTGGGTGGGGGTAGGTTGGTGTTGTTGATTTCAGAATAAAACCCTGTTCACTTAGACTAGAAAATACTGCCGTTTGACCTCAAAATAATTATTAGGTTCATTCCATTTATGGTGTTTTGGGCGAGGGGCAAATATGCCCCTCTATATGGCAATCGCAGGCTGCCCCGTGTTAGTGCTCGGAGTTGTTTTCCTGCGGCCGGAGTACACCTGCTTTCTTC
>NZ_LUKQ02000533.1 GCF_001647025.1 Endozoicomonas atrinae | reverse complement strand
AACTTGCCAGCCTCGGTGTCACTATTGCCGAAGCCTTTTCACAGGGAACGCTATCGCTCGAAGAATACACAGAGGCGATGGATGCGAGCCGGGAAAAGCTCAAGTCATTTAAAGAGGAAGCGGAAGATACCAAGGATGCCGTAAAAAATGTTGGCAACACCGCCGAGCAAGCCGGAGCACAACAGGCCGAAGCGCTGACCGATGCGACCTCTATTGCCGGAATCATGGCCGGTCATTACAACACCCTAACCGCAGAACTTCAGGGCATGAGTGGTGCGGCGCACGATGCCTTTGTGGCGATGAATGGCGTAGGCAACATCAACACCGAGTAGGCGATCAGCAGTATTGCTGAATTGAAAAGTCAGCTCGAGGAAACCAGAGAAGAACTTAATAAGCTACAGCACTCCTATACCTTCGATGTCACCGGCATCAGCAGTTGGATGAATGAGACTGCGAAAAATGCTGCCTATGTCAAAAGCCAGTACTTAGAACAGAAGATCGCCCTCGAGGAACTATTAGAGAGTTATGAGCTCGGCGGCTCGACAGCGAGAAGCTTTATCCGGCAGGGCGAGCGAGCCGCTGATACGATGAACCTCCTGAACAATCAGGATTTAGACCGCCTCAACAATGCCATTCGCTCGGCAGAGCAGAGCATGGACAGTTTGGGCGACAGTTCCCGGAATACCCTCAATAGCCTGCAAGATGAACTGGATGAATTGCAGGGCAGACAATCGGACATTGAGCAACGTCGTTATCAAACGCAGCGTGACGATCTAAAGGCACAGCAGGCAGAAGCTATCGCCAAAGGGGATCAGGAGGCGATCAGCAATATCACCTCTGCCCTGCGGATCAGTGAGCAGATTTACAACGAACGTATCCGGCAGGCCAACAATGAAAAAGCCCAAACCCTCCGAGAGAGTCAGGTGAGCACGTCAGCGCCAGCTACTCGAACTGTACAGCAATCTCCACAAAAAATCATCCGGCTGGAATATCCGGGCGGTGCGGTCAATGTGGGCATTGATTCAACGGATGAAACCAAACTGTTGGAAGCCCTGAAAAACGCAGGTATGAGGACGGTCTGATGATACTGGATACCATTACCCTCCCGGACGATCTTCTCTGGATCAATGAGTTTGAATGGAACCCCGTCGAGCAAACCACCGAGCGGAGCCTAACCGGAGCTTTGATGGTTCAGGAAGGCCAACTAATACAAGGCAGGCCAATCGTTCTTTCTGGCAACGGTGAGGCTGGTTGGGTATCCCGGCTGACCGTTAAGAACCTGTTTGCACTCTCCAAAGCGGCCAATAAAACCATGACTCTATCGCTCCCGGATAACCGACAGTTCTCCGTTATCTTTGATCGGGCTAACGGTGCTCCTGTAGAAGCGCAGCAAGTATTACCGTTTGCCTATCCAGATGACAGCGATCAATACCTTCTGACCCTTCGCTTGTTGACCGTTCACTCAGGGTGAGATGGGTTCGATCGGGACTGTAAATATTCCTTCAGTTTGACGACTGAAAAGCGGGGGGGGGGGTAGTACCATCTAAATTTTTACTGGAACTCTGGGTCGTTTCAGCTAAATTAGAAGTCAGTGGTAAATCACCTGAGTTATTAGCTAA
>NZ_LUKQ02000532.1 GCF_001647025.1 Endozoicomonas atrinae | reverse complement strand
GATCATCCTGAGTTTTAATCTGACTGGCTATTTGATCTACCAGTTTTTCGTTGATTTCAACGCTCATTGTTATTCTCCATTTTGGAGTATTAACGACAAGCGTTTACACAATTTAAATTACATTCCCAAATTCTTATTCGGTCTTAATTACTAACTGATTATTTCGTAATGATTTCCTAAATAGATTTTAAACATTTTTTATTGTTTTAAATAATAATTTTCCACTAATAATAATATGGAGCCCTGTTGAGAATGCCAGAACATACATATTACCCGGCCAGCGTTGTGCAGCCTCAACCACATTATTATTATCCTGAAGATAATCCGGTTGATCCATTATCTCAAGGTATCCATTCTTCAGCTTACCCTCCGCAAAAAACACCTTATGACCCTGCTGCTTACGGGGCAGATACTGGTTTTCATAGTGTTCAGCGAGCCTGTTACCCCTGTGTCGAATCTGGATCAGGAGCAGTTTGACCCTGATGACCCCTCTAAGGTGCCGGATGATCAGGTCATTGTTGGTAGGCAGCCTCGTACACTATCTTCTATTGAATGGCTGGGTGAGCAGATCAAAAATGGCTTTGCCAGTTTTGTCAGAACGTTCAAGATGATGGGGATTTTGTTCAGTATCTGGTGGAATGACAGAAGTGTAGACAGTATCAAGAATGCAGCAGAAAGTGCCCAGGGAGGGATTCTAGTAAAGGCCATTCAATTTGCATGCAGTTCTCCTTCTATTGCAAAAGGTTTCTTTGGTGATGACCATGAGAAATTTACCAAAGCGCTATCTCACGTGACTACCAGTAATAAACCAATGACAAAGGCTGAGCTTGTTCGCTGTCTTGATGAAGCGGGTATTGATTATGACCCCGATGAGTTGGATAACAGAAAGAACCTGGGCACTGGTTCAATTGGTGAAGTCAATGAGATTATCCTGAGGGGAGGAGGGCGTCTGATTGTCAAGACGGTTTCCCCTGCCAGTGAAACCCGGGTTTATTCAGATTTACGGATACTCAGATTCATGCTGGGGCTGATTACCTTCTTTTCACCCAGCACAATCGATAAGGGAACCAAACACGCAATTTTCTCATTTTTTGACAGTGTTAAGGAAGAAGTAAATCTGATTACTGAGGCCAACAGAACACGGCAGCAGGAATATGCTAATAAGGCCGTTGCAAAGCAGCATATTTTTGATATCAAGCAGAGTGAGCTACCGGAATGTGCATTTTTGCTCCCTTCACGGCCGTGTGACTGGGCAATCCGTCACCCTGACACCAACAGGGTTCTTCTCAGGCTTCCGGTTACTTATAAAGTTCCAGCCGTTTATGGCGACTCTGCAACTCCTCACGCTTTAGGCATGGAAAAAATTGATGGGGTTACTCTGAGTGAAAATGATCAGCCTAAGCTTCGAGGTATTGCAGCAAAGTTATTTAATACCAATTGAATTTTCTAACTACTGTATAACTGCCCAATCACGGGAGCACAGACTGAACAGTCGACCAGCTTCGCTGCAAAGGTTATTCCAAGCTTCACAGCAACAATCTACAATATTTTCATAACCTGAAAATGCTTTGTTTGATAAGTCATGCTCCCGCATCCACTCCCATAGCCTTTCTGAGCTGTTTAACTCCGGTGCGAATGGT
>NZ_LUKQ02000531.1 GCF_001647025.1 Endozoicomonas atrinae | reverse complement strand
GGGCTTTACCGAACTTGTGAGCCCCGACCGGGAAAGTTCCTATCCAGACGATAAGATATTGGGAATCACTCTTTGGTCTGCTCAGTGTTGTTTTAACCCGGCCAAACTCTTTAAAAAGTTTCTGTGTGATTTTCAGTTGGCTTGCCAATTCTCTTAATACTTGCCGCTCGACCCATGTGCTCAATTTCCGCATGGTGCGTTGAATGGCTAATTCAGTTTTCTGTGGGGAGTGCTTAAACAGTGTTGTCAGTTCTTCAATATCCCCGCTGACTTCCTGCTCAATTAGCATAAATATTCCATTGGGCTAAATAGCCATCGTCTTTTAGTTTCCGGTCTACTTCATAAGTGCTGCCATTGGCCAATACCGTATCCCCTCGCTTAAGCCGGATAGCGCTATCGAGTGACAACACGGTAATCTCTCCCGCCACCGCCTCATACTGGCCAATTTCAACCACCTGTTGCTTTATGATCCCGAGGGTTTCCAGCGTTGAGGTATCAGCGAAAGTAATAAAAAGGGACTGCCCAAACGTCGAAAGGATTGAGTGACCCAGTTGCTTGAAAGCTTCGTCCATAAGGGCAGTCTCCTGAGTCGCTTTGGTTATAAAGGCTTTTGTAGCGAGTTTTTATTACTTTATATTTCTTATGAGGCAGGATTACTTCTGTTTGGTTATTTGATCTATTGAATTAGAAGGATCTGGGGCAAATCCGAGCTGCCGGTCAAGTTCTTTAATATATTCGGTGGCTTGTTTTAAAATCTGTATTTTTGGTAATTTCGTTTCAGATCCTCCAGGAATTTTATTTTTAAGTTCCTGAAAGGCTTTGTTCATTGTAGCATTACGTTTTTTCTCTCTAGCGGTAGCCTCTTCTCTTTGCTCAGCAGTCAAAGTACGTTGTCTTTTTGGGAGGGGGGGGGAGCTTACCTCTGTAGTTGACATGGAATATTTGGATTGGTGATCCATTTGATGGACATCAAACTGGTTGAAAGTTCCCCCTTCGGCAGGATTTATTCCACAAGCGCCATATGGTTCATCTAATTGAGTCTGATATTGCTGCATCTGCGTTGTATTAATGTTCATCTAATTTCTTACCTTCTTCAAATTGAACAAGGACTATAGCAAAAGAGCTGGCCATAACTGGCCAGCTTAAACTCACGGGTTAGCTCATGGTGAGCCTGATAACCGCCCTTGGCTTGAGGTTGATCGGCAGTGGGTTTGATTGGGTATGAACAAGCACGCCCTTATCAAAGTCCATCACCTTCTGCTTGGCATAGCGAGGGAGGCCGATGGTGTTGACGGTCTCAATGAAGTCTGCCGGAGCGAACCAGGTTCTAAAGATGTCAGCATCTTCCGGGTAGAGATACGCTTCATTGGCTGCAACAAAGTCCTGACCGCCGACCGATCCACGGTATTCTTCCCAGTTAATGTCTGCGAAGCGGAAAGTACCTTTCGGATCGTTGCGGAGGGCTTCACCATCCTGCCAACGCTGGTAAGCCTCTTTGACCGACTTGTGATTAATACCAATTCCATTTTTAAATTATGAAATAACAGCCCATGAACGGGAGCATAGACTTTTCAATCGGCCAACTTCAGAAAGTAATTCATTCCATGCCTCACAGCATTTATTGATAATATCTTCATAGT
>NZ_LUKQ02000530.1 GCF_001647025.1 Endozoicomonas atrinae | reverse complement strand
AAGCATGAAGCGTAAGCGCAAGAGGGCTGGTTGGAATAATGGCTATCTGGCAGGGCTGCTGAATATGTATATATTCGGTGAGGATAGTGGCTCAAATGCGAATGATTATCCTCGTGCGTAAGCCCTGCCCTGGGAACAGAGTTTTCGACGACGCCAGCACCCAACAGCAAAATAGGCAAGGATAGCCTGGATAATTCCGGCCCCAAGAAAAACGTGAATGCTTTCCCCCCACTGCCGTGCCTGATTTACCTCTGTGGCCAGGGTTTCAGCCAGCAAGCCAATAAATAGCGCCGTCAGTGGAACAATGTATTTTTTTGAGTAGCCGAGAGAAATGGCAATCACGGCAACAAACAGGAAGAACGGATCAAACAATGTAAAACAGACTTCACCCACGGTCAGCCCCCTGGAACAGAATATTAGCCCTGAATTCTAGAGAACAGTGAAACCTCTGTTAATCATGAGTTATCACGCTTAAAACGGCATAATTCTGCATCGGAATAAGTACCAAGCCAGAAGCACAGAACGGGATCAACCTTATTGCAAATTCCTAAGACTCTAATCGCTTTTCCCGTTAATCTGCTTGTTTACTACTGCAGGGTTCATCCAGATCAAAGCCGGACTGAGAGCCAACAGCAGTCACAGCAAATTTCCCAGCTACCAGCTCTGAAGCAGCAACGTTGCACGGTCCATCATTATTCTGATGATTCTCAGAGCCCTGGGCATAGCGACACTGTTCAACCAACACCTCTTGTTCTGTTGGGTGCACCTGTACATCCGGGACACCTCTCTCTGAGCGCTGAATAAAACTGGTTTCCTGTTCCTGGTCTTCTGCATTGTTCTTTGACTGTTCTTTCTCTGTTGGCTTTTGTGCCTCTTTACTGCCGCAATGTTTATCAATAACTTGTGTTTTAATACAATATCCGGCAAACACCACTAAAGCTATGCCCAAAAAATAAGCCAGAAGCATCATCGGCCCACGAAAATTACTGCTTTCATGCCATGCCTTTCCCGGCTCCGCTGTCGTAAGACTATCATTAAAAGCCCGTGTGACATTATCGGGAAGATTATTGATGAAATCTTTTACGGTTGAAGCATTTAAAGAACCATTCAGAGAAGACCCTGCTTTTCCAATCTGATCCAGCAAAATAACTGCAAGTAGAGCCAATTTAGCCTTAGAAGCATTGTGATCATTTGTTGTTGTGACTTCTCTTTCCTGCAAAGATTTACTATCGCACAAATATCTCTTACCACCTTTTGGTACCTGGCATTCAGGAGTAAGACTCTCTGATGATTCCATTTCACGAAAAGCCGTATCACCTGTAACCATTGGCTTTAGAGACAATGCTTCAATAGACAAGAAAATGCTCCTGTTATTTCGTTTATGACAGAAAATCAGAAAAATTTAAAAAGGCATTTTTAATATAATGCTGAATAGATCTAATCAGACAACTTACAAAATAATAAGAAAGAAAAAACTAAAAACAAGAAACCCTTCTATCAAAGGCCAATTACTTTCTCATACGCCATGTGCGACTTTTAGGTTTGCATAAGGAGACATGACTGAACCTGCTTTCTGCTATTAAAAGCAGTAAAAAGCAAAAAAGAAGGTTTCAGTCATGCCCGTTGAAGAGTTTATCACTACAGTC
>NZ_LUKQ02000053.1 GCF_001647025.1 Endozoicomonas atrinae | reverse complement strand
ACCATTCGCACCGGAGTTAAACAGCTCAGAAAGGCTATGGGAGTGGATGCGGGAGCATGACTTATCAAACAAAGCATTTTCAGGTTATGAAAATATTGTAGATTGTTGCTGTGAAGCTTGGAATAACCTTTGCAGCGAAGCTGGTCGACTGTTCAGTCTGTGCTCCCGTGATTGGGCAGTTATACAGTAGTTAGAAAATTCAATTGGTATTAGATCATACCAATCGAGCTTTCTAACTCTCTATTGCACTGAAGATTTGAGTCTTAATCCTGCGTTGGCGATCGTCGCCATAGCTTAGGCTATGACTCCTCACGCCGCCTTGTCTTAAGGGGCAAATCTTCATGCTCATCACGGGAGTTAGAAAGCACGATTGGTATTACTTATTCGTTGATCTGGAGCCGGTATTTAAGTAATTGCAGATAACTGCGTTCTGTTCGTTGAATCACAAAGGGCTTTGCATATCTTTAACCCCTTGTGATTCAAAGGGCTTACTCAGGGCACGTGATAGCCCATTGGCATTTTCTCATCGTATTGCAGCCAGACTTTGTTCAGCCAGGTTTCAGAGCCCAGCCAGTCCAGAACCCACTTCAGGCCCTGTCCCATATTTTCCTGATTCCAGGCAAGTAGGCAGCCATCATTATAGTGCAGGTTAACAACGTCTTTACGCACCAGAAGCCCTTCTGCGATATAAGGTTTGGCAAAATGGCTTGGCAAAATAGTCGCTCCAAGTCCTCTTAACAGACACTCAATGGCTGCCCGGAAACTGGGGACCAGAAGTACCTGCTGGTTTTCCAGAAGCAGGTTGTAGCCATGACGGAAGAATCGTGACGTATCCTGTATGCAGATGGAGCGGTACTCCTGCAATTCTTCCATGGAGAGCGGCTCTTTACGTTTGGCCAATGGGTGATCCGGGGAGACGACAAAATCCCAGGTCATATTGCCCATTGAACGCCAGGCAAAACGATCCTGGTTAAGAATAGCTTCCGGGATATCCTGAGGGGCGCCAATCACGACCTGACAACGCCCATGGAACAATGAATCCCAGGAACCGTTGTAGACCTCGGTATTGATGACCAGACCTGCCTCAGGGCGCACAGCCTGAAGATCCTGAATCAGGTCATAGACCTTTCCCTGGTTTACCACGTTATCCAGGGCGATACGCAGTTCCTGCTCCCATCCAGTTGCTAATTGTCGTGTACTGTCTTCGAGTTCCTCCAGTGCGGCAAGCAGCTTGTCGGTGTGTTCAATAAAGTGCTCACCCGCCGGCGTCAGCTCAACACGTTTGCTGTCACGGAGGAACAGCTGCACACCCAAACGGTCTTCCAGTTTCCGAACGGTATAGCTGATTGCCGAGGGCACTTTATGCAGATGCTTCGCGGCCGCTGTAAAGTTACGAAAATGGGCAACTGCCCGAACAATCTGTAGCGTTTCCGTTGGAATCATAGAAGGCTGTAATGGGTTGAGTAGATAAGGTTGGCAATAATACCTGATCAGCGCTGGTTCTTTTCAGATTTTTTCATTATCTGCACACTCCTGCGCATCAGGAGTGTGCAGGGCAGGTTATACCAATTGCACTTTCTAACTCCCTATTGCGCAGATGGCCTGAAGCGTATTCCTGCGTTAAAGCTCCTCGCCATAGCTACGGCTATGACTCGTCACTTCGCCTTTATGCCCTTTAGGGTATTGTCTTACACTCCAATCCATCATGCTCATAACGGGTTTAGAAAGTTTAATTGGTATTAATTGTGGTTATAGCCAGAAGAGTCCTCGGCATTTCCGGGCTCTTGAACCGGATGTTTCTCAAAGTAATCAAGGCAACGTTTCAGGTCATCAACCAGCAGGTCGGCCAGATCATGGGTAAACCCATGACGAACCAGGATGCGCATGATGACAAGGTCTTCACGGTTTGCTGGCATGGAATAGGCGGCGATCTGCCAGCCCCGGCTGCGGATACGATCCGAAAGGTCATAAAGATTGAACCCGGGGTTTAACCCTTTTTTCAAAGACCAGCTCATGGCCGGTATGCCACCCTTGCCATTATAAATAATGTCAAATACGCCCAGCTTTTCGATCTCTTTGCTAAGGTATTGAGCGGTTTCATAGCAGGCCTGTTGTATACGACGATAACCTTCTTTGCCGAGTCTCAGGAAAATATAGTACTGTGCGGCAATCTGTCCGCCGGGCCGGGAAAAATTCAGAGCAAAGGTTGGCATGTCACCGCCAAGATAGTTTACGCGGAAAATCAAATCCTCGGGCAGGTCCTCCTTGTCGCGCCATACGACCCAGCCTACGCCAAGGGGGGCAAGACCAAATTTATGCCCAGATGCGTTGATGGATTTAACCCGTGGCAACCTGAAGTCCCACAGAAGATTGGGTTCGCAGAATGGAGCCAGAAAGCCACCACTGGCCGCATCAACGTGTATGGGAATATCCAGGCCAGTGTCCTGTTGGAGTTTATCCAGTGCCTTACTGACGGCTTCTACCGGTTCGTATTGACAGGTAAACGTGACCCCCAGGGTTGGCACGACACCAATCGTGTTTTCATCGCATCGCTTAATCACTTCTTCCGGGCTCATGATTAATCGGTCCCCTTCCATGGGAATTTCCCGGAGTTCGATATCCCAGTAGCGGGCAAACTTATGCCAGCAGATTTGTACCGGGCCGCAAATCAGGTTGGGCTTATCCGTTGGCTTTCCCTGTTGCTTCATTCTTTCCTGCCAGCGCCATTTCAATGCCATACCTCCCAGCATGGCTGCTTCACTGGAACCAGTGGTGGAACAACCAAGGGTGTTCATGGCATCTGGTGAGTTCCACAGGTCGGCAAGCATATGAACGCAGCGGCTTTCCAGCTCGGCTGTTTGTGGGTACTCGTCCTTGTCGATCATGTTTTTGTCGACACACTCGTCCATGATTTTGTGTACTTCTTCATCGACCCATGTCTGGCAGAATGTGGCGAGATTCTGGCGGGAGTTACCATCCAGCATGAGTTCGTCATGAACCACCTGAAAAGCATGTCTTGGCTCCTGCTGCTTCTCCGGCATTTTATATTTGGGCATGCTGATGGAAAGATCGGACGATGCATAAACATCGTCGACCAGATTATCCAGAATATCATCGCGGTAATGCAGAGGCATGATGTACGCTCCGGGACATGGTGGCATGTACCTGCTGAATGCTGGTGTTGTGAGCGCTTGTGAAATCGAACGGTGAAGGCCATGTTATCACTCGTACAAACACCAACGCTTCAGAGGTTTCAGGAAAAGACAGGATGCAGAATGCAGTGCCTGATATCAGGCTCTGCATCAAGAAGCTTTCTGGAGTATAGACAGGAATTGTCGCTTTGATGGGGAGAGCTGCTTCCAGAAAGAAAGGAGCAATAGTGAGGGGTATTGAAACCGTTCAAAATCATAGAATGGGCATCCTGATTTTGTTGATATACCCTGGTGTTTTGAGTCGTTAGTATTCGTCCGTCGTTCCATGGCGATACTGGCGGGAACCAGTATGGCTGGCTGAAATAAGCACGAACTATTACCGTTGCCTGTTCCAATAGGTCGATGCTTCAGCAATGGACGAATGAGACTGCAGTATGCCCTGCAGCCTCAGGTGGATGATCAGCAAAAACCCCTGTCTTGTTACAGGGGTTTTTTGTATCTGTCGAAAATACAAGTCATCCCAGCTTTTCTGAATTCGAATCACTATGAAATAACGTTTCTGGCCATCTGATGTATTTGGTCTAGCAGGTTATTCATAAAAGGGTTTGGGCCACGGGTTGGTATACTATTAATACAGGCTCCACTGAGCAATGAACGGAAGAGGTGCTTCCCGTTCATTGCTATTCTCAACTACCAGTCATTGCCAATTTATCCAGAGGGATTGCCCCATGACCGATCTTAATGCCCGTAGCCGTCAGGCTCTGCAATTGATGGATCTTACATCCCTGAATGATGATGATACCCCTGAGAAAATCATTGAACTCTGTCATCAGGCGCATACAGAAGCCGGCAATACGGCTGCTGTCTGCATTTACCCCCGCTTCATCCCTGTTGCCCGTAAAACGCTGAACGCCCTTGGCCTCAACGACGTTACGATTGCCACGGTAACCAATTTCCCTGCGGGTGGTGATGATATTGATATCGCTGTCGCAGAAACCAGAGCTGCGGTTGCCTATGGTGCTGATGAAGTTGACGTGGTATTCCCATACCGTGCTCTGATGGCTGGCAATGAAGAAGTCGGTGCTGAACTGGTTCGTCGCTGCAAAGATGCCTGTGGTGCCAATGTACTGTTGAAAGTGATTATTGAAACCGGTGAGCTGAAAGATCCTGCCCTGATTCGTAAGGCCAGTGAAATCTCCATCGCTGCCGGAGCCGACTTCATTAAAACCTCCACTGGTAAGGTACCGGTCAATGCAACCCCGGAATCAGCCCGCATCATGCTGGAAGCAATCCGTGACAGTGGCAACACTCAGGTTGGCTTCAAGCCTGCCGGTGGTATCAAAACCGCAGAAGATGCTGCATTACACCTGGACCTGGCGGATGACATTATGGGTGATGGCTGGGTAAACCGTCGTCACTATCGGTTTGGTGCCAGCAGCCTGCTGGGTAATCTGCTGATTGCCCTTGGTCTGAAACAGGGTGAAGCCAGCAAAGAAGGGTACTGATATGTTTCTTCCACAGGAAGTTATTCGTCGTAAGCGTGAAGGTGAGGCGCTTAGCGAGCAGGAGATTCGCAGTTTCATTGCAGGTGTTACGGATAACTCGGTGTCGGAAGGTCAGATCGGTGCTCTCGCCATGGCCGTGTACTTTCAGGGGATGAATATTGATGAGCGAATCGCCCTGACCTGCGCCATGCGTGATTCCGGAGAGGTGATGGACTGGTCGTCAGACCATCTCCCCGGGCCCATATTGGATAAACACTCCACCGGTGGTGTTGGCGATGTCGTCAGTCTGATGCTTGGTCCCATGATTGCGGCCTGTGGTGGTTTTGTACCCATGATTTCAGGTCGTGGTCTTGGGCATACCGGGGGCACACTGGACAAACTGGACAGTATTCCCGGCTATACCACCAGCGCCTCAGAATTACTGTTTCGCAAAGTAGTCAAAGAAACCGGTGTCGCCATTGTCGGCCAGACCGGAGAGCTGGCACCTGCGGACAAACGCATTTATGGTGTCCGCGATGTGACGGCTACGGTCGAATCCATTGCCATGATCACCGCATCCATTCTCTCGAAAAAACTGGCGGAAGGGCTGGATGCCCTGGTGATGGATGTAAAGGTGGGCAGCGGTGCCTTTATGCCAACCTTCGAGCAATCAGTGGAGCTAGCACAGAGTATCGTTCAGGTAGCCAATGGGGCCGGTGTGAAAACGACGGCATTGCTGACGGATATGAACCAGTGCCTTGCTTCCTCTGCAGGAAATGCAGTTGAGGTTCGAGAAGCCGTGCAATTCCTCACCGGTGAATATCGCAATGAGCGCCTGCTGGACATTACCATGACTCAATCAGCAGAACTGCTGGTATCCGGAGGCCTGGCTGCCGGCGTTGAGCAGGCCCGGGAAAAACTGCAGTCAGTACTGGATAATGGTCAGGCGGCTGAAGTTTTCGGCAGGATGGTGCACGGCCTGGGTGGCCCGTCCGACTTTGTCGAACGATATAGTAGTTACCTGCCCATTGCTGCCATCGTTAAGCCGGTTTATACAGATAAAGAAGGCTATCTTTCAGCAATGAACACCCGGGAAGTGGGGATGGCCGTGGTGCAGTTGGGTGGAGGGCGAAAAGTCGCTTCTGATACGATTGATTATGGAGTAGGCTTCACTGAAATTTGCCGGTTGGGTGACAGGATTGATCCTTCGCAGCCGATTGCCATGCTCCATGCCAGTTCAGAAGCGTCATGGAACCAGGCAGCAGATATGCTTCGCGGTGCTCTAACTGTTGCTGAGCAGGCGCCGCAGCCCCATTCTCTGGTATACAAAAAACTGTCATAACCATGGCAGGTCAGGAGTAGCGAATGAAACGTGCAATTATCCTTGTGATGGATTCATTCGGTATTGGAGCCACTGAAGACGCTGATAAATTCGGCGATGTTGGCTCCAATACAATTGGACATATTGCCCAGGCTTGTGCCGATGGCGACGCAGATATTGGTCGAAAAGGACCGTTAACCCTTCCGGAGCTGTCCAGTCTAGGCCTGGTACACGCGTCAAGGGATGCCTGTGGTGAATTTCCCAAGGGCATGGTCAATGATATGCCGATTATCGGTGCTTATGGCTACGCCAAAGAACTCTCCAGTGGTAAGGATACACCCAGTGGCCACTGGGAAATGGCAGGCGTTCCGGTGCTGTTTGACTGGGGCTATTTTCGCGATGAGAAAAACAGCTTCCCGCAGGAACTGCTGGATGAGTTGATTGAAAAGGCCAAACTTCCGGGGGTGCTCGGTAACTGTCATGCCTCTGGTACCAGTATTCTGGAAGAGTTGGGTGAAGAGCACATGAAAACCGGCAAGCCGATTGTCTATACATCGGCTGACAGTGTCTTTCAGATTGCCTGCCACGAAGAAACGTTTGGGCTGGATCGTCTGATTGAAGTCTGCCTGATTGCCCGTGAGATTCTGGAGCCTTACAACATCGGACGTGTTATTGCCCGCCCATTCATTGGTGATGACGCAGGAGACTTCCAGCGTACGGGTAACCGTCGGGACTTTTCTGTACTGCCTCCGGCGCCTACGGTACTGGATAAACTGGTGGCCAGTGGTGGAGAAGTTGTCAGTATTGGCAAGATTGCCGACATCTTTGCCAATCAGGGGATTACCAAAAAGGTAAAGGCAACCGGTATTCCTGCCCTCTTTGAAGCAACCCGCGAAGCATTGATTGAAGCGGGTGATCGAACGATAGTCTTCACGAATTTTGTGGATTTTGACTCTTCATTTGGTCACCGCCGGGATGTAGCCGGTTACGCTGGAGCGCTGGAGCAGCTGGATGCCATGCTGCCCGACCTGTTTTATTACATGGGCGACGATGATCTTCTGATTATCACTGCAGACCATGGTTGCGATCCAACCTGGCCAGGAACGGATCATACCCGTGAACATATTCCTGTTCTGGTATTCAGCAAAAAGCTGATTCCATGTGCTCTGGGTCAGCGGGAAACCTTTGCAGATATCGGGCAGACTCTGGCCAGTTACTTTGAACTGGAACCCATGGACTACGGCACATCATTTTTGCCTGAGATCTTTGAGCAAGGTTAGGCCATAGCCAGCTATCCGCATCAAGGAGTCATCTTTCTTTGATGCGTATTGATCGTCGTGTTTTATCGAGAACGAGGATTTAATCGTGACACCTCATATTAATGCCAAGCCTGGAGCCTTTGCTGATGTCTGCCTGATGCCTGGTGATCCTTTGCGGGCCAAGCATATTGCAGAAACCTTCCTGGAAGGTGCCGAACAGGTAACGGATGTGCGCAACATGCTGGGCTTCACCGGTACCTACCAGGGCGTCAGAGTGTCTGTCATGGGCTCAGGTATGGGTATTCCTTCGGCATCTATTTATTACAAAGAGCTGATTACTGAGTACGGTGTGAAGAGCCTGATCCGTGTTGGCTCCTGCGGTGCTATTTCCAAGGACGTTCAGGTGCGTGACATTGTAATCGGTATGGGTGCCTGTACTGACTCCAAAGTGAATCGCATGCGCTTCAAGGATCATGACTTTGCTGCGATTGCAGACTATGGGCTTCTGGAAAATGCCGTTAACTCTGCTCGTGCCATGAGCCTGCCTGTTAAAGTGGGTAACCTGTTCTCCGCAGATCTTTTCTATAATCCGGATCCATCCATGTTCGACACCATGGAAAAATACGGCGTACTGGGTGTAGAGATGGAGGCGGCTGGTCTTTACGGCGTTTGTGCTGAGTTTGGAGCACAGGGTCTGGCAATCTGTACCGTCAGTGACCATATCCGTACCGGTGAAGCACTGCCTCCGGAAGATCGTCAGTCAACCTTCAATGAGATGGTTGAAGTTGCTCTGAAGTCCTTGCTGTAACTTAGCATTTATATTGAACCACAGAGATCGCAAAGGGTACGAAACAACGCTTTTCTTTTCCTATGTGCTCTCTGTGGTTCAACAAAGAACCCCTGGCGATGATCAGGGTTCAGATATGAACCAAAGATCCTAAAACTCATTCTCCATTTTGGTATCCGTCAGAACCTGCAGCTTCATTTCAAAAATTTCATTGATGTACTTCTCAAGGCTTCTGAGTCCAGGGTCTTGATCCTGAATGATAAATGCCTCTATTTTTGCTTTTTCGAAGTCCGACAATGCAAAAGTCTTCATGTCTTTAGCTGTTGACTGGTAGCTTTCTTCAAGCTGAGGAATCATCGATTCGAAGGCAATTTCTCTTTTGGCATCTGTAGAAAAACCTTCGAAAACCACTTTGTCCAGGCGTGAAGCCATCGCTTCCAGCTGTGGAATATTTTTACTCAATTCATGAATGTCCGAATTACCAGCCAGAATCACTGTATCCGGTAATCGAATATTGGTTTTCAGGTAAGGGTTGTAAAAGGAGCGGTGTGCCGGGTCGAGCAATTTCAAGAGAAAGCCGATGACCTCTTCAGCCTGTTTATCACTTTTCAATAAAAGCATGTCAAATTCATCAACAAATAACACCTGATTTTTATGGTTAATATCTTTGCTTGAAACCGTATTGGCAATAATCGCATCGACCAGCCGGCCTGCTTTACCATCATAGCTTTCAAAAGGGGTTCCGGTCATATCGTCAATAGTAGCTCCATCAAGGGAGATAACTGCCAGGTTCGTACCCATGGCTTGTGCCAGCTGCTTGGCCGCATAGCTTTTCCCTGTTCCTGGAGCCCCCTGGAAATAGACCGGGTAGTGTCCTTGCGGATGAATATCCATTTTTTGAAATGTGATCTCTGCCAGGGCAAAGCGATTTAACCGGTCAATAAGCTCATCGGAGAAGTGTTTCAGTGCTTCGGTAATTTTTGCTTTGTTGTAAGTCAGAGGCTTTGTATAGAAAGGGAGTCTTAATGCTTTATCCAGGATTTTGTGTAAACGGGTAATGCTTTCACTGCTTGGGCTTTGCCAGAAGGTATAGAACAGCTCATCCTCAATATAACGCTGGGTTCCTCTGTCGAGCAGATTTTTCTTTGAACCATAGGTATAAATCAGGTCTGTTTCTGGAATGGAGGGAGGTAAGGCTGCATAGTAAATTTGAGAGCAAACTGTTGAGATTGGATCCACGAATAATACTGCCGGTATTGCAGCCAATACAGTAAACATCATTTTCGATTCGGCACTAATGGTCTGGAACCATTGCCATAGATACTGGCGATTCCATAATAGCAATGCGACGGGTATTGCGTAGGCCAATACGTGTTCATTGATAGTATAAACGGGATACTCTCTTTTAGCCTGCCAGAGCATCTCTTTTGAGGCTTGCTCACCCTGTCGGATTTTACCGAGAATATTCGTTTTTCTGAAGCTGTCTCTTTTTGGAAGAAAGTCCAGGCGATCAAAAATTCGGTGGGTAGCCATGTACTCACGAATATAATTTAACTGTTGTTGGTCACCCCCAAGACTTCCTGCAATATTCTGTAAGGCTTCAGCTGGGAGGGAGGTCAAAAGAAAAGAGTAAAATATAAGTTTTATCATCCGGAACTTCATAAGAACTCATTTTTTATTCGGATTATTGAGGTTTATCAGATGTTTCATTTCTTAAGAAACAAGAATAGTAGACTCAGTTCACGGTAATTGTTGTATATCTCTCTATCTTTACTATTTTTCGGTACTCGTAAAATATTGGATTCAATTATGCTCTGTTGAATTTAGAGATGGCTTTAAATGAGAGTTGTTAAGGATGTTATACCAATCGTGCTTTCTAACTCTCGTTATGAGCAATAAGTACCCAACCATATGAAATCATATTTTCTGACTCAGTGGTCAGCCACTCCCGGCAACTGCTCCATGCGTTGCTCTAACTCCTGCATCCATGCAGTTGTGCAGTGTTACAGCTACGATCACATGGCTACGGCTATGCTCACTCCGCTGAGTCTTGCATAGTAACTAACCACTAAGCCAGAAATATTCGATTTCATATAATCAGGTACTTAATAGTCACTATTATTTCTACAGAACCTAATGAGCTAAGCGAAAAACACCCGCGTTACGCAGTTGTTGCAGGTTGGTTTCAAAAACCTCATGAGTAAATTTCTCCAGGCTTCGCAAGCCTGGGTCTGTATCACAATGAATAAAATCATCAATTCTGGCCAGATCACCTTCAGATATGGAAAAGTCTGCAAGGTCTTCAGATATTGACTGATAACTCTTTTCCATTTTGGGGATCATCAAATGGAATGCTATTTCCTGCTTAGCCTGATAAGAAAAACCTTCAAACTGGATTCTTTCCAACCTGGAAGCTAGGGCCAGTAGTTGCTGGTTTTGTGTGCTGACTGAATGAATGTCAGTATTTCCAGCCAGTATTATGGTATCGGGTAGACGGATATTGGTTTTCAAATAGGGGCTGTAAAAATATCGATGTGTTGGGTCCAGTATTTTCAGGAAAAATGCCAGAACATCTTGAGACTGTTTATCCCCATCAATAAAGAGCCGGTCAAACTCGTCAATGAGCAGCACCTGATTATGATGGTTTATATCCTGAATGGAAGCTGTATTGGCTACGATGGCTTCTAACAGTAAACCTGGTTTGGCTTCAAGACTGTCAAATGAGGTTCCAATAATGTCATCAATGTTGGCTCCATCCAGAGTGACGGTGGCTAGATTAGTGCCCATTGCATTGGCAAGATGCTTCGCGGCAAATGTTTTTCCTGTTCCTGGTGCTCCATAGAAGTATACGGGGTAGTGACCTTCTGGTTTTGGTGCCATTTTCTGAATCATTATTTCAGAGAAGGCAAAACGGTTTAATCTATTTTTCAGTTCCGTTGAATAATGCCAGAGTTTTTCCTGTGTCTTCTCCTGATTAAACTCCAGTTGTCTGCCGTACACTGGAAGCCGGAGGGCTTTATCCATCACTTTGACTAATTTGTCATATTGATCGCTGTTCTCAGTTTGCCAGAACCTATAAAAGATAGATTCTTCCAGATAAGCTCGGGTAACTTTATCAAGAAGATGCCTTTTGGCACCATACTCAATAACGAGATCTGCTTCTGGCAGACGGGCAGGCTCCTTAATATAATAAATCTGCTCCCCTGCTCCAATAAATAGAAACCCAGCCAGGGTTAACACTACTGGTGATGCACTGGTCAGTACGGATCCAAGCAGTTGGGATGGCAGCTGGCTTAATACCAGTCCTGTGGCAACCAGTGGTATGCCGCCATAGATGCCATATTTTTTCAGTTGAGTGTGAGAGTACTCAATTGAAATATCGGTTAATGCTTTCCTGGTGAATTCCCGACCTTTTTCAACCTGCTCTTCCGGGCTGAGGACGTGATAGTTTGACATGCTTTTAAAAAAGTCGAGCCGGTCGAAAAAACGCTCCTCAGACATGTAATTTCGAATGCCTTTTCTTTGGGACCAGATATTTGTGGATTCTTCGGCATTCACAAGTTTTACGCAGGGGATACTGGTAAATAGAAGGCAGGTAACAAGGGAAATTTGTGAAAGTCTCATTATTCATCCTGAAGCAGCATGATCATCATATTGATTCAATAAAGCTGCTTGGACTTTCTATAATATAATTGGTTCCATGGAACTAGTTATTAGTTAATGCAGTTTCCCGTGGGCGTTGATGATTCTGGTTAATTATGTCAGCTAGGCGAGTCCCCCCCTGAATTAACCCATCTGTTCAGGGGGGATTAGAACTTACTGATTGCCAACCCACTCCTGTTCTACAACCAGGTCCAGTATCCATCGCTTACTGGAAGCGTCAGCAGGAGGGTTTGGGACATCAAACTCTTTGATACGAAGACGATAGGCAGTTCCGGGTTTAAATTCGAAACCTTCGATATTTCCATAAAACAGGGTCCAGGGATCATCTTCAGACTCACGAATCTGCAGACACTCCATTGGGCCGACGCCAGTACAGTGCGTTTTTTCTGGAGCAACATAAATAAAGCGGGTTACCCCATCTTCCATATTGGGCTGTTTTTGAAAAACATAACTGGAAGTATTGGTACTGAGTATCAGTTGATCACCTGACATCTGTACCCTGGGCTTATCACCCAAAAGCTGTTTTAAGGCCTCTTCCTTTTTGGCCATTTCACCATGACACATCATCAGTGTACTGGCGAGCTGCTCTACGACCAGCTGGTCACCATACATTTTGACAGAGCCCATCAGGCGGTTGCACCCGGCATTGGCAGCAATGCGATCTTTTTTGATATCCAGAGTAATGGGTGAGGTTTCTTCTGCAGGGCTGCTTTCCTGCCATCGACCTTCAGGCAATGTGTTACAGGCGGTCAGAAGTACAGACATAACCACAACCCCAAGCTGAGCGATTTTCATTGATAACTCCGGCTGACTACCGATTTAAACGGACGAATCATGACAATTCTCTCTAATTATAGTGTCTATTAGCTATAAAAAGAGTGTCAGCAAATCCAAAACATTGAAGTGAATCAGCAGAATAAAAAAAGCAGCTCAAGAGAGCTGCCTGATGAAACGAATCTGGGGAAGTATCGCTTATCAAATAGCAAAGTTGTAACTTAGCCAGGCTCGCAGGTTTTTTGCCTCGGGCATATCAGCAGCTTGACGGAATGCCTCATCATTCTTGTAGTAGCCATATTGAAGTTTGAAGTCCAGTCCTTTCATTCCCCAATGGGAGAAGTTGTATTTCATGGTCAGGTCATGCTCGTGTTCTGCTACGTCTTTTTCACCCCCATTCACCAATTTGGCTTTCATTCCGGAGCCGTAGAAGAATGTGTAACCCAAGGAGAGTCCTTCAATACCTACTGAACTGAAGTCATATTCTGCCCCAATCAACCAGGCTTTCTCTTTGTTAAAGTTAAAGTCAGATACTATCGCGGAAGTGGGTACGTCCCAGACGCCCTGGGTATTAGCACCGAAGTAGTAGTTGTAATAGCCTATGGCATGGTAGCCATTGCTCTCAGCACTGGATGCTGTATTCGCTTTGGTGTAGTTGAAGGCCGCATTAAACGTCCATGGACCGCTATTCAGGGTTGCATTCAGATTGCCGGATTCCGCCTTGTTGTCAAATGAACCATCACGCTCATCTGTTCCCCAGAGATCTCCATCCTGCTTCGCATAGAAATACATACCGCCTAATGTCAGCTCTGAGCCATCGTAAAGCGGCATCTTGAACCAGACATTGCCGTTATGAGCATTAAGGTAGTTGTCTGCAAGGCCATTACGGTATTGCAGTTCAAGGCTACGCTGGTTTGCCAGCTCGAAGGTGTAGCCCAGCTGCATGCCCATGACCCAGTCGATTTTTTTACCTTCTTCATTGACGATGTGGTGAAAGCCTGACTGAGTTCTCCTGGAAACTTCATTCAGCCAGGCAATCTTGCCTTTGAAGCCATCCATTTCGACGTTCGCATCAACCCCCTGCCAGGCACTGGGAATGGAGCGGGAACCCGATATGGTGATCAGACCGGTCTCAACCAGCTGGCGGCCAATTTTAACGTTTGCGGAGACGCCGTCGTAGCTCTCGGGCAGTTTGAAATCAGCCCATATCTGGCCCAGTTTACCAAAGCCCTCATTTTGACGGTTCAGCAAGTCACTGGAGGCATTTTCCCATGAAAAGTCTTTGGTATTACCACTTTTCATATCCAGCTTGGCTACCCGATAGGCAGAACCACCAACGCTGACAAAGTCTGCAAGATATCCCGTTTGGGCATTCAGCCAAACAGCCCCTGTCCATGCACCTGAAGTTTCATCAGTTGTAGTATTCTCATCATTGAAAAATACGGTCTGAACTTTACCATCGATTTTGGCATCACTGATAAATGAATCATAACTGCCACTGGCCATTACAGGCAGACTGCAAAAAGCAACAGCACAGGATAGTAAAGAGGGTTTTAAACTGGACAAAGTAAGTACCTGCTAAATCAATGAAAGTGATTGAGTGAAGCAAGTATAGATGCTGTGACGGAGGCTGAGAGAAATTAACCGATAGAATAAGTGAATGGATTATGATTAATCGGATACAGAAAATTATTTCATTACTATAGTCTTGTTAATATCGAACCCTGAATTAAACTGAGTACTCAGTAGCCATGTTTAGATTCTATTTTGCTAATCAGGTTGATTTGTACAGAATTTGTTTTCTTTAACTCCCCATTACGAAATTCCAAATCAATCCTCCTAATGGTCGGGCAGCATCCAGACGTATTAAAAGGAGTGCTGGCCTCAGTTATACGGTAAGATTCATTTTGGGGAAGGGCGCTATTACCTACCAGTAGATCAATACCTTCCATTTTGGACACCGGAAAAACTGGCTTGCTTCCAGATTTTATAAGCTTGGGGTAATGCATTGCATGAGTGGCAACGATAACGATGTCTGCCTGCTTTCTCAGATAAGGCACAAGCTCTGACGTTGCCAGTGCCGGATCAATAAGCTCAATACCCCGTCGGTACTCTGCTGTTACCTCACCAAGACCATCATAAACAGCACCTGGCCGGGTAATACCCATAACGGCAATGCGGAGCCCATCGAAGTCAAACAGGGCATAGGCATCAAAAACGGGCCGGCCTGTTTCAGACTCATAAAGGTTGGCGGACAAAAAAGGAAAGTCAGCGGTGGCTTCCTGATTTCGAATATTCTTTAGCGGCTCATCAAATAATAAAGGGCTCACAGCCATGGCATTATAACCCAGCTGGTTCAGCTGCTTCAGGTTCAGAATGTCATCATCAGTGCTGAGTTCTCCTCCAGAGAGTAACAACAGTTTCCCTCCATCGGCTTCTACTTCCGCGCGTATTTTATTGATCAGCTCTTGCCTTTGAATCAGTTGGTCAATGCTATTTAACTGTTGATTTTCATACTCATGAGCAAGCTCACTGGTGTTAAGAATGGTCAGTTTGTATGTCTTGTCAGGAATATAACTGGGTTTCTGGTTTTCGTGTGAGATCCAGAAATAAGTCAATACGACAAGCACAGATGCCAGTGAGGTTTTGATGATCAGCTTCGGCCAGGATTTATGCTGCGTAACGGCTGAGCACGCTGGTCTTGAGTGCATAAAGACAACTTCCGGGAAGAGTTATCACCAATATAACATCTGTTCTTTGGGACGTGTGTCTTTATGAGTTAATTATCCTGCAAGTATTCTGTAAGCACTAAATTATCTATATAAAAGGCTTTTCTCATAGTGTTCTGATTTTTATAGCGATGAATAATTTCAAAACAAAGTTACCGGTGAATTAACAAGGTTATTGCGATAACTCTTCAATAGGCTTCGGGCTGAGGCATCCCTGCCATACCACTTTAATGGAAAGAGAATGTGATCATAAGAGTGATCAGAATTTATAGGTTACAGCAAAATAATGACTGGCTCCTGAAGACTTCATTCCATTGACATTATTTTTAACCAGATAGATATCAGAGTAGAGCTTCAGACCGTAACCCAGGGCAAACTTATCAAAGTGCCAGTAGAGGCCATTGAACATAGCCCCTCCGTGCTTAGCCTGTGGTTTGCCAGCAAAAGTGTCTTTGGCGCCAAACTGATAGTCGATATAGCCCTGATAAGAGATAAAGCTTCCATTAGTAAATGTATAGAAGGGGGTAAACCAGTTGGTAGATACCTGCAGTCCATTCCAGTCCTTTTTGTTCAGATCATAAAGTCCATAAAGGTTAAGTCCCATTTTACCAAACCATGGAACCTGGATGTCTGATCCAACTCCCCAGAATGAGTTGTTGGTGTCTTCACTGGGGACGCCAACATCACTTTCATCATAGTTGGTGGCTCCACCCCCGCCCCAATTAAACAGCGTAGCCAGGTAGATATCAGTTACTGGCCCCCATGGCAGGTTATTGAACAGGCCTTTAAGAGAAAGCCGGGGGGCGAACTTCATAAACATCTTGGGCTGGCCTTTTTTGTCGCTGCTGTCTCGATTGGTCAGGTTAAAAACATCAACATAACCATAAATATCAAGTATTCCTGAGCGCCCTCCAAACTCCAGCTCCAGATAGTCATGCCCGTCATTGGGTGCATTCTTGGGCCTGGGTAGTTCTTTGTAGGCATACATCAGGTTCAAGTTCATCCATTTGAAGTCATTGTTGGGGGGGATTCCATCGTTATAGTCTGTGGCCAGGGCTAAGGGGGCAAGAGAGGTGACACTGATCAGCCACCATAATTTCAGGTAGTAGTTTTTCACAATCAGACTCCGGTTCAGGCTCAACAGATTAAGTAGAGATGAGTGAAAAAGAAGGGGAAAGCCAGTGACACCTCGGGGGAACACAGGCCCAGTTTCCGACAAGTATAGGAAAGAATCTGATTGCTTTTTGTTAGCTGCCCTGCAGGTTAAGAGCGGGAAATTAAAGAGAACTCCATAGCGTCTCAAAGATAATTTGCTGAGCTGCAGCTACTTCGGGTGAGTCGAGCACAACGGCTACAGGATAATCTCTGGAGCCAAGCGAAATCATGGCGACTTTTGGAGGATATATTGCAATATAGCTGGCATCCATACGCCCTTTGGCATCAATCCACTTGCGCTCGGATAGCTCGGCATCCTCCCCGCCTTCACCAATGGCAATAACCCGCACCTTGATATTCTTCCGGATACGCTGTTGTGTGTAGTTGGGAAAAGGGCGGTAAAGGTGCTGGCGAATCAACTTGGAGGAAAAGACACTGTATTCCCGGTCTTTTTGTTGAGCTACCGTATTGAGAATGTCTTTAAGTACAAACTCAATACCACTGTCTCCTTCGTAGAAGCGGACATTCCCTGCACTGAAATCCGGTTTGAGATGGTTCAGTTGAGGGATCAGCCTGATTTTCATCTCCTCAATGGTTGCATCCAGAGATTGACGTTTTTCCTCTGCCAGCTCCAGAAGTTTTTCAGGTGGCTCAGCCGAGAAGATTCGACGCTTACCTTTGGGGAAGTAACTGACGACACCTTTTCCAGCCAGCTCTTTCAGGGTTTCGTAGGTGGTGCCACGATTTATGCCAGTTTGAGCAGCAATATCCCGGATGGATGCTGATCCAAGTTTCAACAGGGCCAGATAAGTACTGATTTCCCGCTGGCTGAGGCCAAGGTTTTCCAGAGTGTCAAGGTTCATGGTCAGGACTGTTTGTTCATCGTAGACCTTTAGAATAATCGGCTGACTTATTTTGTGCGACAACTTATTGTCAATAAATTTATGACAAATAGGGTTGTCTTTTGGTGCGTCGTCATTAACCTAGTGATGTAAAGTAGATTTTCGGCTATTCAGGAGTTGGTTGTTGGACAAAGGTTACAGACTTTTCCAATGACCCCAATGGTTAAATATTCCTGACATTTCAGAAAGACATGATCTCTGTTCTGGTATTTTTTCTCCCAAAAAAAACTCTGATTGATCAGGCTTGATACCTGATATCGCTTTTGTTTTTTCGTTACCAGACGACACAGTTAAAAAGCAGATGCTCCAGCAGGGGCACTTTGTAGACCGAGGCTACCATGAGAGCTGATATCGTTATTCTTGCTGCCGGCCAGGGCAGCCGCATGAAATCAAAACTGCCAAAAGTACTTCATCGCATTGCTGGCAAGCCTATGCTGGAGCACGTTATCCTCAGTGCCCAGCATACCCAGAGAAAGGTGGGTGAGGGAAAGATCCATGTAGTGATTGGTCATGGGGCAGAGCAGGTAAAAGCAGCACTGGGTCATTACGATCTGAACTGGGTGGTTCAGGAAGAGCAGCTGGGTACCGGCCATGCTGTGCAGCAGGCACTTCCAGGCTGTAAAGGTGCTGATGTGGTGCTGGTGCTTTATGGTGACGTTCCCCTGATCCATTCTTCTTCCTTACAGTCACTTCTGGCAGCCAGTAATGGTGAACGCCTGGGTCTACTCACCATTAACCTGGCTAACCCTTCCGGCTATGGACGAATTATTCGTGATGGATTTGGCAATATTCAGGCCATCGTTGAAGACAAGGATGCTACCCCTGAGCAGCTCGCCATTAATGAAGTGAATACCGGCATCATGGCCATTCCCGGCAATAAGGTGAGTGGCTGGGTGAATGACCTGAAGAATGAGAATGTCCAGCATGAGTTCTATCTCACGGATATTGTCTCGATGGCCGTAGCCGAAGATACCCCGGTCATTCATGTTCAGCCACAGATCCCCATTGAAGTTGAAGGTGTTAACAGCCGTGTTCAGCTGATGGAGCTGGAGCGTGCCCGCCAACAGCAGCTGGCCAATAACCTGATGGTTAACGGGGTCACGATCATTGACCCACAACGTCTGGATATTCGTGGTGACGTTAAGACTGGCCACGACATAACCCTGGATATCAATGTGGTTCTTGAAGGCAGGGTTGAGCTGGCAGATAACGTTTATATCGAGCCTGGTTGTGTTATTCGCAACTCCGTCATTGGGGAAGGCGCCATTATCAAAGCGCACTCCATTCTTGAAGATGCTGTCGTTGCTGCAGGGTGTGAGGTTGGTCCGTTTGCCCGTTTGAGACCGGGAACCGAGCTTAAGGAAAAAGCAAGGGTTGGCAATTTTGTAGAAATCAAGAAAACCGTCATTGGTAAAGGCAGTAAGGTCAATCACCTCAGCTATGTGGGCGACTCCGAAGTAGGAGATGAGGTTAATGTTGGTGCCGGCACTATTACCTGCAATTACGACGGTGTTAATAAGTTCAAAACGGTTATTGGTGATGGCGCTTTTATTGGCAGTAACAGTTCACTGGTTGCTCCTGTGACAATTGGGCGTGGAGCAACCACCGGAGCTGGTTCCACCATTACCAAAGATATCCCCGACGAGCAGTTGGCTGTGGCTCGTGGAAAACAACGCAATATCGAAGGCTGGCAGCGCCCGGTAAAAGAAGACTGAGATTCGCCGGGAAGGGGGCGAATGACTTTGAAGTCATCTACTCCCTGATGGTTCTGGCAACGTTTATGGTGACCTAAGGGATCGAAAACTATGTGTGGGATTGTTGGTGCTGTAGCGCAAAGGGATGTGGCAGATATTCTGCTGGAAGGGCTTCGTCGTCTGGAATACCGGGGCTATGATTCAGCAGGTATCGCCATCATTGATGCCAACGGTGAACTCAAGAGAGAAAGGCGTACCGGCAAGGTATCTGAACTGGCTGATGCGGTTTCCCAAAACCCGCTTCAAGGTGGTACCGGCATAGCCCATACCCGCTGGGCCACCCATGGTGAACCCAATGAGCGTAATGCCCACCCACATGTATCTGAAGATCACATTGCTGTTGTTCATAATGGTATTATTGAGAACCATGAAGCGCTGAGAACCTTTCTTCAGGCAGAAGGCTTTGTCTTTACTTCTGATACCGATACAGAAGTGATTGCACACCTGGTCAGTCTTGAGCTTAAGAGCAGTGATTCTCTGCTGGTGGCTGTGCAAAAGACGGTAGCCAGGCTGGAAGGTGCCTATGGCATGGTAGTGATGGATTGTAACGACAATGAACGTCTTGTCGTCGCCCGCTCCGGAAGCCCACTGGTGATTGGTCTCGGTATTGGTGAACACTTTATTGCTTCTGATCAGCTGGCTCTCTTCCCGGTTACCCGCCGTTTCATGTTCCTTGAAGAAGGGGATGTGGCAGAAGTGACCCGTACAAAGGTTTCGGTTCTTGATGCTTCGGGAAATCCGGTTGAACGCGATGCCCGGGAAAGTGATGTTGAGCATGATGCCGGAGATAAAGGCCCTTATCGCCACTACATGCTGAAAGAGATCCATGAGCAGCCGGAAGCCATTGCGAATACTCTGGAAGGTCGCCTGGGTGAGCATCAGCTGAATCTCGATATCCTCGGTAAGGAAGGTCAGGAGATTCTCAATAAAACCCGCGCTGTTCAAATTGTTGCCTGTGGTACCAGTTACCATGCCGGTATGGTGGCTCGCTACTGGTTTGAGGAGCTGGCGGGTATTCCCTGCCGTGTTGAGATTGCCTCTGAATTCCGCTACCGGAAGTTCTTTGTGCCGGAGGACTGTCTGTTTGTCACTATTTCCCAGTCCGGTGAGACTGCCGACACGCTGGCGGCACTGAAGCTGGCGAAAGAACTGGGCTATATGGCTTCACTGAGTATCTGTAACGTACCTGGCTCTTCAATGGTGCGGGAATCGGATATCGCCATGATGACCCGTGCGGGTGCAGAGATTGGTGTAGCATCAACCAAGGCATTTACTACCCAGCTAACGGCATTGCTGATGCTGGTGACGGCGATTGGCCGTCATACGGGTATGACACCGGAACAGGAATCCAGTGTCGTGTCAGCACTGCGCAATCTGCCACATATCCTGAAGAGTACACTGGCGCTGAGTGATGATATTGAAGCCATGGCAGAAGCCTTTGCCGATAAGCATCACAGTCTGTTCCTGGGTCGTGGTACCCAGTATCCAATCGCCATGGAAGGGGCTCTGAAGCTTAAAGAGATTTCCTATATCCATGCGGAAGCTTACGCTGCCGGTGAACTGAAGCATGGCCCATTGGCGCTGATCGATAACGATATGCCAGTGATTGTGGTGGCACCGAACAACGACCTGCTGGAAAAGCTGAAGTCCAACATGGAAGAGGTTCGGGCAAGGGGCGGCCAATTGTTTGTCTTTGCGGATAAACAGGCGAACCTGGCTGAGACCGAAGGTGTCAGGGTGTTGCCGGTGGAAGAAGCTCCAGAAGTGGTTGCCCCAATTCTTTACACCATTCCCCTGCAGCTGCTCTCTTATTATGTGGCGATTATCAAGGGAACCGATGTGGATCAGCCACGTAACCTGGCCAAAAGCGTGACGGTTGAATAATTTGTCTATTTGGAGGCAACAGGCTTTTCTGTTGCCTCTTATTCCTGCACTGACAGTCGCTTCTATAATTACAGCACCCAACCTCAAGGGCTAAAAGCCCCAATGAAGAACTCATCTCCCTATTCCATTGAACACAAATCATCCGGGTACTCAGGGACGTGGCTCTAAGCCTGTGGTATATCGATAGCGGTAGAGTATTTAATACGCCTGATGGACACCGAACTCTGGAACTTTCGAATATTCGGGTCTGCCCTCAGCACACGCTCCAGAAACGCTTCGTATGCCTGAATATCTCTGACACAGACGATCAATACGAAGTCATAGCTGCCTGTGGTCTGATAGCACTCAATAACTTCTGGAGCCCTGTTGATGGAGTTTTGAAACTGGGCATAGATATCTTTCCGGTCTCTCTCCATCTCAACCGAGACTAGCATGGTCATCTTATTCCCTGATAGCTCAGGGTTAACCAGCGATACATCACCAATGATCACACCTGACTCCCGCAACTGCCTGACCCTTTTCAGGCAGGCTGGTGGAGAGAGCCCGACCTGTTCGGCCAACTCAACATTGGTTAAGCGGTTGTTTTCCTGCAGCACCGTGAGGATTCTTCTATCGATTCGATCAAGACTCATGGGTGGTGATATCGGTTGGTGTGGTTGAAGAATTGTATAGTGAGGCGCCCTTGAAAATACAGGATTAACCAAATCAGGTTTTAAAAGAAGTAAAGTTTCTAAAATTGATCTGAATAAGAAATTCATAATGACTTTAATGTTTGATTTCTTAATAAAATAAATTAGAGCTTTAGTACATTTAACCCATAAAACCTTCAGGATGCAGGCAGGATATATGGGGCGGCTCTTTCTATTTTTTAAGCAGGTTTTTCAGGACAGTATCAGCGTCAGCTGGACTCTGTTTCGGATTATGATTCCCACCATCCTTGTGCTGAAGGTTATCGAGGAGGCGGGTGGTATCGTTTATCTGAGCCAGTTATTGGATCCGGTCATGTCCGCCGTTGGTCTGCCCAGTGAACTGGGGCTGGTCTGGGCGACCACGTTGCTGGTTAACATCTACAGCGGCCTGCTGGTACTGATTAATTTAAATATGGAGTTGAGTGTTGCCCAGGTATCGGTGATTGGCAGCATGATGTTACTTGCTCACTCCCTGCCGGTGGAGGGAGCTATCTCCAGAAAGGCGGGTGTGTCACTTTGGGTGACCACGCTGGTCAGGATTGGTGCCAGCTTTCTCTTTGGGCTGTTGCTCTACCATTTTTATGAGCTAACAGGGCTGTCACAGCAGGAAGCGAGCATGCTGCTGCAGCAAAACGGCAGTGGTTCAGAGATTGGCCTTATGGGCTGGGCAATGGCTCAGATAAAAAACCTGGCCATGATTTATCTGATCCTGACGGCGCTCATACTGGTACTGCGTATTCTGAAGTTGCTGGGTATTGAAGCATTGATGACCATAGCACTCAGTCCATTATTGCGGTTTCTTGGCATTAGCCGGGAGGCAACCAGCCTGACCATTGTTGGTGTGACTCTTGGGCTCTCTTATGGTGGTGGGCTATTAATACAGGAAGCGCGAAATGGGCACATTCAGCCCAGGGATATCTTCTGTGCCATCATGTTACTCAACCTGCTGCACAGTGTGATTGAAGATACTCTGCTGATACTGCTGATAGGCGCCGACCTCAGCGCTATCCTCTGGGGACGCATGATTTTTTCAATTCTGCTGGTTTCAATAATATCGTTTTGTATGCGGGTTTTTGTGGTCGAGAAGTATCAGAAATATTTTTATCGTTCGGTTGCTGGTTGATTGCTGTATCCGCTATTTAAACGTTAAGGGAAAGAATGTTGGAAGCAATACATTTGAACGACTACATACCACAAATTATGTCAGTGGCCATGATCGCTCTTTTTATGGCGGTCAGTCCCGGTGCTGACTTTGTGATGATTACCAGAAACAGCATCTTCTACAGCAGGAGAGCCGGATTATTCTCCTCTCTGGGCATAGCGGCTGCAATCTGGCTGCACGTGGCCTATTCGATAGCAGGCCTTGCGGTCATCATATCAAAGTCGATTCTGCTCTTTTCCATTGTTAAATACCTGGGGGCAGCTTATTTGATTTACATTGGCTGGAAGACCTTTAAAACCAGGAACGATCTGGAAATCGGGCACGTGTCCGGATCAATCAGTGCATTGTCCGCTTTCAAAGAGGGCTTTGTTACCAATGCTCTTAATCCAAAAACGACGATTTTCTTTCTCAGTTTATTTACTCAGGTGGTCAGTCCGGAAACACCACTTGCCATCCAGATTGTATACGGGGCCATTATTTCAGCTGCACATCTGTTCTGGTTCAGTTGTGTTTCCATATTTCTAACGCAGCCTAAACTGCTGGCACTGTTCCAAAGGTCAAAACGGACTATAGAGAAGCTGGTGGGCGGTGTTTTGATCGCTTTCGGGATTAAGGTTGCTGTCAGCTGATACTGCTTGCGGTTGATCTGGAGTATGTGTTGATCAGGCTGTCATCAACACATCCCTTTTGTCGTATTCTGTTCTGAGCCATGAAGCCTTATTCTTGCAGATGGTGCAATAATTACCCGCAATTACTCTTGATGGTATCTGTGTGATCTACTGGTCGGTATCTAAATGCCCGCCATTGATCAAGCCATTAAGAATCTCAGCATCAGTACTGCCAAACACAGAAAGGTCGACATCCTGCAACTGTATCTTCTGGGTGATATCTCCACCGGCTGTTTCTCTTATTTCCAGAATGGAATCATCGCCACTGTGATCAAAGGAGAGGTAGTCGGTCAGGTCACCGTTTTCTTCTCCAATCAGCACATCGGCAAGATCCAAGACATCACCTTCCGATGTGTTAAAAGATTGAATCAGATCCAGGGCTGGCTCACTGGCTGTGCCTGCGTCACCGCTGTTGAAATCAAAGGTGTCAGCACCAGCACCACCAATCAAAATATCATTGCCAGCACCACCGGTCAGAATATCATCACCACTGCCGCCAATCAGGATGTCACTGCTGGCTGTACCGGTGTGGGTTTGCCCGGCATCTGAAGGTGCCGCTGTTTCGGTCAACGTTATTCCGGAATTCATGTCTGTTGTGGTATTGCCGGCAGCATCAGCAAAGAACCCATCGCTGGTGATACGAATAATATCGCTGCCTTCCGCATCTCCATAACCTGCAGTATTTTTGATAGCGTCCAGTTTGCTGTCCTGCAGGCGGATATAGAGTTTGTCATCTGACATGGAAAAAACAGAGCGAATATCATCAGCACTAAAGCCTATATTGGAATTGCTGCCGGTGGTATCTACAACTTGCCACTCAAATTTGCTCCAGTTCAGGCGGCTGGTCAGGTCGGTTGCCCGTCCTTCCCCTGGAGAAAGCAGGCTGTCAAAGCCGGTACCGGTAAGTATCAGGACATTGGTGTCTTCAGCATAAATATTGCCACTGGTCAGCCCAATAACAGGGTCAACACTATCAATACGGATATCACTTTGTGCTGCCAGAGAATTGGGAGATGTTGAGGAAGGCAGGGTCAGGCTGGCTGCTGAACCTGTGGTACTGGTAATGCTGCCTCCAGCAAGACTCAGGGCAGCTGTGGATACTGTACTAAGGTCAGGTGATTCTTCACCAGCTCCAATGGTATAAGTGAACTCAAGAGTATTGGTACCGGAGCCAGAACTGTAGGTGGCAACACTGCCGCTGTTCAGTTCCAGTGTGGGGGTACCTGTGACATTGACGGTATCTGAGAACTCCACTTTCAAAGTGATGGTATTGCCTTCCAGATACCAGCCATCAGGATCATCACTGTATACGCGAGTGACAGAAGTCTGATTCCCCACAACAGAGACGGTTGAAGTGGCCACCTCAGAACTGAATGCGGTGGAGCCACCGTCTTCTGAGGTGTTTTCATAACTGCCAGCAGAGCCCGATGTTTTATCCCAGGCTTTGAATGCCATTGAAGCATTGCCGTGGAAGCTGGCATTGGGAATAAAGCGGATTTTGTCAGTGCTATCGAGCAGCAGGGCATGGCTTTCTGACAGACTACCGTCGTTAACTGCACTCCAGGTGGAGCCATTATCTCTTGAATATTCCCAGCTACCATTACTGCTGTCGACGTCAGTGATTGCCATGGCTTCAGCAGGGTTGCCATCCTGGTCAACAATCGATGAGTCCTTGATAATACTGTCAACCGTATCCCCCGGGTATGGGTTGTTAACGGCGGTAATATTAAAGTTATCCAGCCCCCCTCCACCGCTTTCCATATGAAAGTAAATACCATCCCAGTTGGCCGGGTTGGTTTTATCATTGGCTGATGGGTTTAAACCGGCGTTGACTTCGGTAAAGTTTGCAGGAGTCGTCCAGGTCGAGTCATTGTTCGTGATATTACGGTAGCTTAACGTGGTACTGCCCTGTCCATTATTTGCTTCAAAATCCACTTCAACCCTGAACCGGTACCAGTGGCCTACTGAGTTGCTTATTGGAACTTCGTGGCTGACACCATCCGCTGTAGTGAAAAAGATTTTGTCTGAATAGTCTGAAAGGCCGACCGATAAAGGAAGCTCATCAGAGTTTCGTTCAATTCGATTATTACCACTGCTGTCGTGGCCAATTGAGAACGTCGTTCCCCAATAATTGTTTTTTAAATCGACCTCGAAGGCCATGGACTGGGCCTGGCTGAGGTCAGGGATTGTCTCAGCATTGGCGTTTACACGAGACCCTAACGTTCGTGTATTACCAGCGTCATAAGAATCAATAATAGCGGCGCTGCCATCATGGCTGGATGCCAACTGGATATCAACACCGATATTACTGCCTTCGTTGACCAGAACCCAGCCATCCTGGCCGTGGAGTGAACCTGCGGTATAGTTATTCAGGTCGAGGTTGACAGTATTTGTTGGCAGTGACTCAAGATGGATATTATCAAAACCACCAGAACCAGAATTGAATCTTGTGAAGATACCATTCCAGTTGTGATGGTTATCTGCACCAGCTGATGAAGAGTCAAGATTTAGATTGATATCTGTAAGGTTTGAATGTTTCGTCCAGGCTGCATCATTAGTCGTTAAATTTTTATATAAAAGTGTTGCAGAGCCGGCTCCATTATTTCCATTGGGATCAATATCTAGTTTGAATCTTAACCAGCTGGTATCTAAGTTTCCTATACCTGTAACCGTTGTACTACTACCATCTGCTGCATATAGAATGATACTGCTATTAACAGGAGATACTTGTACTTTGATTCCTGGCTCGCTATCACTAAGTTTATTGTTACCATCCATATCAGACCCAATACCGAAAAAGCTGCCTGAATGAGATGGCTCCATATCAATTTCAAACGTCAGGATATCCTCATTTCCTATTAAAGGAACTACTCCACCTCCTACCTTAGAGGCTATTGTTTCGGCAGGTGTAGACTCTTGAATCATGAAATTATCGACACCAAATGGATTACTATTGGCATTGTTATACCTAATTTCATCAACATCATTAAATGTAATATTGGTGGTTGTATATTGATTTAGACCATCACGACTTACAAGAGAGAAGCTTGGCGTAACCGTTGATACAAGCACACCATTTTTGAATCCATAAAAAGTTATGTCTGCATTGCTAACCGATTCTCGATAAAAAGCATCAAAAGTTACCTGAGAGGCGGTATTCTGAAATGAAAATGATGAATAGGTGGTATCACTGCTGCCAGTCCAGCTACCATCCCCATTAAATGAACCCCATATGCCCAGAAAATTACCACCATGAGTACCTGTAATTCCCCAGTTACCGGAGAACCCATCTGTGATATTAAAGAACTCTGTTGATGAATTACTTTTATCAAAAACAACCGTTGGCTCATAACTGTCTAGGGTTGACTCAAAGTCAACTGAAACCGGAGCTTGAATGCTTCCTGAGTTAAAACGAACAGCACGGCTTCCATCATAACTGGAAGCATCTTCCACAAGGATATCGCCATTATTGACGAGCTGTGTCAGTCGCCAGCCATCCTGCCCATCAAGCGTTCCGGTGTTGTAGCTGTTAACATCAATATCGGTTGTTGATGAAATATGACTTAAACTATGCCCTGTCTCTTCAATAATCTCGGGTGCATCGTTCCAAGCGTCATTCACTTTTATGGTTAACTGCTTGTCAGAGTAGGCTCCATTGGCATCTGTTGCCCTGGCCGTGACGGTATGCTGGCTGTCAGCTTCATAATCCAGTTTGGAGCCGTTCTTTACCGTGATTACTCCAGTACTGCTATCGATAGCAAAGCGGCCGCCAGCATCATCCATTAATTTATAGCTGATGGCATGGCCTTCAATATCAGTAGCCGTTATCTGACCAACAATCGTACCGTTGGCAGCATTTTCAGTGATCTGGTTACCAACGGCCAGAGTACGGCTGAAGATATCGTTGTTGCCATTCTGGTCTGAGGTCCAGGTAACCTGCAGAGTACCGTCAGCGAGTTGCACAACACGGGGATCCGACTGGTTGCCGACTGTCGTTTCATTAATGAGGATTTCACCACTGATGGCAACCCCGTCGGCACCAAAGTGGCGGCCATAGATACCATTGCCAGCACCATCCTGATTTTCCGATGTCCAGGTGATATAGAAACTGCCATCGGCCAGTGCGGTGATCTCCGGCTGGCTTTGAATGCCTGCGGTTGTCGAGTTGATTCTGATTGGGCCACCCTGGGATGTGTCATCAGATGACCAGCGTTGCAGATAAATTTCCCCCGCACTCTGGTAGGCACTGACCAACTGACCGCTGCTCAGGGTTTCCAGAGAGAGTGTTCGATCATCAGAAGGGTTTGCATCACCGAAGCTGATTTCGCTGGTGGTCGGGTTGCCATTACTATCAAAGAAGCGAATCCGGGCACTGTCATCGGCGGTGTTGTCATGACGCCATGCTACTGCAAATCCACCATTATCCAATGCGGATATTGAAGGAGTCACGTTCCAGTCGGTAATTGATCCAACGTCGATTGAGCTGGTCTCATTGCCCTGATCATCAAAGAGGTGAACTCTGACCGTTGTCCCACTAATCATGGAAACGGTGGCGAAACGGTTATTGCTTAATGCTTCAATAGCTGTGTTGTAGTGGGAACCGCCAATACTGAAGTCATCTTTGACCACAGAGCCATCAGCGCTGAAGACTTTCATTCTGCCTTCTATCCATGATCCCGGTGCCACTCTGTGCCAGACCACCGCATAATTGCCGTTGTCCAGAATCGATATTTCCGGGTTGCCCAGCTGTTGGCTGCCACTGGGGTCAAGTGTGTTGATTTTGAATGCACTGCCTTCAGCGACTTGGCCAGTGCTACTGGCTGTCAGTTTCTGGCCCATAATGGTGTAGGTGCCACCGCTTTGAGACACCCAGACAGAAATCGCGCCACCATCTTCCGTTGCTGCAATGGCGGACTGATGCTGGTCGCTGTCGGTGGTGGTGTTTACCCGGTCTTCAAGTGCCAGGGCTGATTGGGCATAGCTGTCAACCAGTGGGCTAAAGGTGATATTGTCAACCACATGCTCGGCAGTCGCATCTCCGGTACCACCACTGAAACCGGCTTTGAGACTGGCGGGTAAATCCATCCCATGGGCAGCAAGATCGTAGTTACCAATGATGGTCTGCCAGGTACTGCCATCATCCCAGCTCATTCTAACGCTCAGCTTCTGATTATCAGATAACTCAACATCCACCTTGCGGAAATCTGTACCATCTATACCACCAAAGCCTGCGACTGAGACTGAGTGGAGCACCGTATCATCGGCACCAATAAGTTGAACGGTATCGCCATCATATTCATCAAAGCCAATGGCCAGGTAGTCATTGGCCATGCCGGTAAAGCCTAAACCTCCGCCGGCAGCTCCTGCTGTGAAGTTATCGCTGTTCACCAGAGCACCATCCACCAGGAAAAAGGCCAGGCCATCGCCGGAGCCATTGGCCTTAAAATCAAACTGGGTTCGAAGGCCGAAGGCACTGGGTATGGCCTGGTCATAAAGAATGGCGCCAGCTTGCTGGCTGGTGTTGGGTGTCAGTGTCGCCTGACCACTGCCAATGGACGCATTACCCGAGGTCAGCCAGTTGTCACTGCCCTCAAAGTTTTCAGTAATGGCAGACCAGGTGGGGGCGGCATTGATAAGGGGAGCATCATTAACAGGCGTTACATCAAAGGTCAGAGTATGCGTTGAACTTTCCAGTGTGCCATCACTGACGGTGTATTGCAGGTTTGAGTAACCTGTGCCGTTGGCATTGGCATCAGGGACAAAGACCAGATCGATGATATCTTCTTCTGCAATCACATCATCAGTAGCAACGGCTGTTGTCCCAAGGGGGAGCTCTGGCAGCCCTGGTATTATTGCCTCGTCGTAGAATCTGAAATCATCTAAATACTCTGCAAAGGGACTGATTGTGGAACTGTCATCCCCTCCAATATGAACAATATCTTCTGTTGACTGATAGTTACTTACACCTACAAATTCATTATCAATATAGAAATAAGTCTTCCCCCCTTTACCAACGGCAGTAATTGTGTGCCAGTTGTTATCCAAGGTTGACATATTGAATCCTGAACCAATAAATGTATTCGATGGTGATCGATCCAGTACCCCCAGTTCACCTGTGGTATGAATCATGACATGGATATCTGAATTATTTCGTACCAGGCCATATTGATCGCCGTTATTAAGAGCTGCCGGGTTTTTAAAGCGCGTACTGATGGTCCACTCACTGCCGACATTAATAGGCTCATCGAGAATGATATAATCAGCCTCATTGTCGAACTGCATCGCTGGCCCTTGCTCCGCATCATTAGCCCAGGTAACCCCATTCAGAATACTAGTGACGCCATGATCCGGATCGTAGGCAGGGTTTGTGGAATCACTAAAATCAAAAAGCACTGAAGGAGAGCTATTCTCAGAGAGACTATTCAGATCAAGATCAGGCAACAATGCTGTATTTTTAATCTGGAAATCATCCAGAAATTCGGCAAAAGGTTGTGCTCCATCGTGATTACCAATCGTTGAAACATCACTGGTTGACTGAGCGTCAGCAACCCCAACAAATTGGTCATCAAGATAAAAGTAGGTTTTACCCCCTTTACCAACAGCGGTTATTTCATGCCAGCCGCTACCAATATCAGAGGCAAAAAAACCGGTTCCGTTGAAGCCAGAAGTATAGGTAC
>NZ_LUKQ02000529.1 GCF_001647025.1 Endozoicomonas atrinae | reverse complement strand
TTGCAACCGGAAGTCATGCGCGTGGTGTTCAAAGACGCTGGCTTTGCTGACCCAGTCGTTAAAACCAATGCCATTCAGGTGCTCAAGCAGTTTGGCATTGACGATGTGAAAAGTATCTAAGGGCGGGGTAGACCATGACAAATTTTATCGGACTAAAATTTGCACGCACTTCAGTGCGCCCGAAGGGGCGTTTACAGGGAGGTAAACGATGAAAATTCAATTTGATCCCGATCTGGATTATCAAAAAGTGGCCATCGATTCGGTGGTCAGTGTCTTTGAAGGCCAGGAAACCTGTCAGACCAACTTCTCGGTACCGGCCTACAGTGCCCCTGCTACCCATCAGGCTGATCTCTACCAGGGTTCGGAATACGATGATCTGGGTGTGGGTAACCGCCTGGAGCTGCTGCCCGATGAGCTGCTGGATAACGTACGACAGGTGCAGCTGAACCAGGGCCTCAAGCAATCCAAAAAGCTGAACTCCATGGACTTTACCGTGGAGATGGAGACCGGCACCGGCAAAACCTACGTTTACCTCCGCTCAGCCTTTGAGCTGAACCAGCGCTATGGCTTCACCAAGTTTATTATTGTGGTGCCATCGGTGGCCATTAAGGAGGGGGTGTACAAGTCGCTGCAAATTACCGAGCAGCACTTTAAAGAGCAGTACAACAACGTTCAGTACGATTACTTTGTCTACGATTCTCAAAAGCCGGACCAGGTTCGCAGCTTTGCCACCAATGATTACATTCAGATCATGGTGATCAATATTGACGCCTTCCGCAAAAGCTTTACTGATCCGGATAAAGAGACCAAAGCCAACCTGATCCACCGAACCCACGACAAACTCAGTGGTATGAAGCCCATCGAGTTTATCCGCTCGACCCACCCGGTGGTGATTATTGATGAACCTCAGAGTGTGGACACCACCGCCAAGTCCAAAGAAGCGATTGCTTCTCTGAACCCGCTGTGTACGTTCCGCTATTCTGCGACCCATAAAGACAAGCACAACCTGCTGTACAAGCTGGATTCCATTGATGCTTACGAGCAGAAGCTGGTGAAGCAGATTGAAGTGGCCCATATCGATGTACGGGATGGGCACAACAAGGCGTACATCAAACTGCTCGACACCAAAAGCAATAACAGTGGCATTTCGGCAAAGATCGAAATGGATGTCA
Organism: Endozoicomonas atrinae; assembly: GCF_001647025.1. GTDB lineage: Bacteria > Pseudomonadota > Gammaproteobacteria > Pseudomonadales > Endozoicomonadaceae > Endozoicomonas > Endozoicomonas atrinae. Next base: position 490 of record NZ_LUKQ02000529.1, on the reverse strand, counting down.
TGCAGTCCGGCAAGGTCAAGCGGGTGGTTAAAACCGTCATAGCCAACGATGACCTGTATGAGTTGTCTGGCGGTCGTGATGTCTATGAAGGCTATGTCATCAACGACATTTACTGCAAAACCGGCGATGAAACCATCGACTTTACCAGCAAGCCCGATGAGATCCGCAAAGGCGAGCTGATTGGCGGTGTCGATGACGATCAGTTTAAGCGCCTGCAAATCCGCAAGACCATTGAAGAGCATCTGGAAAAAGAGCTGCTGCTGATTCCCCTGGGCATTAAGGTCCTCAGCCTGTTCTTTATCGATAAAGTCGCCAATTATCGCTTTTACAAAGATGGCGTTGCCCAGCCTGGCAAGTACGCCAAAATCTTTGAAGAAGAGTATGTCAACATTGCCCGCAAAGGGAAATATCGCAGCCTGTTTGAAGAGACCTCGCCAGAGGCGTTAGTAAGCCAGCTTCATAACGGTTACTTCGCCATTGATAAAAAGAA
>NZ_LUKQ02000528.1 GCF_001647025.1 Endozoicomonas atrinae | reverse complement strand
ACAATGATGTGAGCCGAGGGAAGCCCTGAAAAATCAAGCAGGATGCCCGGGAATTTATAACGACTCCGGTTGTTCTCTACGAACCTCGCCCTGTGCGGGGATTTTCTTTTGGTGGTTTATACACCGCCGTTTAACCATTGATCACTTTCTATTTATCTCTCTCCATTCTCCGGCTTTGTGAGTCATCAGTGTCTCGACCTTGAGGCTACGAGCCAGTGCTTTAAGGTGGTTCCATGAGTGAGAGAAACGGGGTTGATGATCGGTCCAGAGCTCTCCCCAGTCGCGGTGCATGGCCGTGGTTCTTGCCCGCTGGATGGAGTGCAGGTTACCCAGCTCAATCAGGAGAATGGCTTCAACCATGTCCCGGTACCAGCGGTTGAGATAAGAGAGGGTATTTCTGTCCGGGTAGAGTAAGCGACAAGACATAAAATGGCCGTTGGAGAGTTCAACGGCCAGCAGGGCAGGCGGTCTCATAATCGTGGACCACTCATCTGGAGGGTGTGCCATTGGCCCTCCTGCCAGTAGTGCAGGAACTCGGCATCGGTGTCGTACGCCAGATTCAACAGCGCTGTTAAGTCTGCACTGTGTTTGGGACGGACTCGACTCCACGGATCGCCCATATCCTTGTAAGCCCTGGCACCGTCTTTATCAATGCCTGAAATATCACCAAGATTGATAATTGCCCTGGCATCATTCTCACTGGAGAAATACTGCCTGAGGATCTGGCCAACCCGATCCCCATCGAAGTGGCAGTAGATGGAGCGATAGCTGCCGTCATCCAGCAGCCTCGCTATTCTTGACCGGGTGCTCATAAGACGGTCTCCAGTCCGGCGGTGATTCGATAGATTCGGTCCTGACCTTCCGGTTTCTCCGATTCGATGGTCAGCCCCAGTCGTTTTTTCAGGGCACCGGCGAAAGTGCCTCGGACTGTGTGTTTCTGCCAGCCGGTCTTGTCCATGATTTCTTCAATGGCAGCACCCTCCGGGCGGGCCAGAAGTTCAATCACTGTGTGGAGTTTGGTGCCGGTGCGGATTTTGCCCTTGTCTTTAGAGGCTGGTTTATCCTCGCAACCTATAGCCGCTTTGCCCTGCGGACTGATGTCGTAGGTGTTGGGTTCTTTCAGGGAAATCAGGAAGCCCCGACTGGTCAGGCTCTCTAACACTTTCTTTCGGGCTCCCCCTTTGATGGTGAGATCGGAGGTGTTCAGTGTTCCGGTTTTGGCGGCTTGTTGCAGCACGTTTTCTTGGGCTTGGGTGAGTTTGTCGTGTTTCATAGTGTCTCTCCTTCTTTTTTGGATTTTTGTTGTCCATCGTTGATGCCTTGCTGGTAAGCCTCTTCCAGGGCGCTTCTAACGCACCAGACAGCGACTTCATTGAAATCTTCGGAGGTATTCTGTTCGCTCAGGGTATCGAACAGTCGATGCTTTCTGGCGATGGCTTCCAGGGCTTTTTCGATGCGTTTGTTCATTGGCTTGTCCTTTCGGTTGATTTGTTGTTGTTATGTACAGTTAGGCTCTATAACCGCTGGTTATCAAGAAAAAGCAGATAATTATCAATTGCTTGGAGGATAGGTCGGGCTCTGGCGGGGAAGAGAGGGGGCGAGCGGGGTTATGAAGCTACTGTCGCAGTCAGAATTCGCCAAACGTCAAGGCTGGAGCCGACAATATGTGG
>NZ_LUKQ02000527.1 GCF_001647025.1 Endozoicomonas atrinae | reverse complement strand
CATCCACAATCTCGGTCACCGCGCCGGTGACATCGGTGGCCGCAGTAATGGTCGGTACATCATTGGTGCCGGTGATGGTCACCGTCACCTGCTGATCCACGGTGCCGCCGTTGCCATCGTTGACCGTCACCGTGTAGGTCTGGGTCAGTACCTGACCCGCCGCCAGGTCATCAATATCGGCATCGGGCACCGTGAAGGTCCAGTCCACCTGGCCGGTGCCGTCACTGGTGGTGTTGTTGCTGCTGACCGTCGGGGTAAAGGAGCCGAGATAGCCGGTGGTGTCGGAGGTGACACTGACGGTCTGCACATCGGTGAGGTCCACATCAGCAATGGCAAAGGAACCACTGTCGGATAATGTGCTGGTGTTTTCACCGGTGCCGCCATCCACAATCTCGGTCACCGCGCCGGTGACATCGGTGGCTGCAGTAATGGTCGGTACATCATTGGTGCCGGTGATGGTCACTGTCACCTGCTGGTCCACGGTGCCGCCGTTGCCATCGTTGACCGTGATGGTATAGGTCTGGGTCAGCACCTGACCCGCCGCCAGGTCATCAATATCGGCATCGGGCACCGTGAAGGTCCAGTCCACCTGGCCGGTGCCGTCGCCGGTGGTGTTGTTGCTGACCGTCGGGGTAAAGGAGCCCAGGTACCCGGTGGTGTCGGAGGTGACGCTGACGGTCTGGACATCGGTGAGGTCCACATCGGCGATGGTGAAGCTGCCACTGTCGGACAGGGTATCGGTATTTTCGCCGGTGCCGCCATCCACAATCTCGGTCACCGCGCCGGTGACATCGGTGGCCGCAGTAATGGTCGGTACATCATTGGTGCCGGTGATGGTCACCGTCACCTGCTGATCCACGGTGCCGCCGTTGCCATCGTTAACCGTCACCGTGTAGGTCTGGGTCCGCACCTGGCCTGCCGCCAGGTCATCAATATCGGCATCGGGCACCGTGAAGGTCCAGTCCACCTGGCCGGTGCCGTCACTGGTGGTGTTGTTGCTGACCGTCGGGGTAAAGGAGCCCAGGTACCCGGTGGTGTCGGAGGTGACGCTGACGGTCTGGACATCGGTGAGGTCCACATCAGCAATGGCAAAAGAACCACTGTCGGATAATGTGGTGGTGTTTTCACCGGTGCCGCCATCCACAATCTCGGTCACCGCGCCGGAGACATCGGTGGCCGCAGTAATGGTCGGTACATCATTGGTGCCGGTAACGGTAATGGTAGTGATGGCATCCGACGTCAAACCACCATCGTCACTCATGATGTAATGAACGATGATGGTTGTGGACTCGCCGGTTGCCAGATAATCAAAATCAGCCCCGGGGGTAAACTGCAGCCGATTATCGACTATGGCAATAGAACCCTGACCGGTAATTAGATTACCAAGGCTATCGACAATTTCAGCACTGTTCAGGTTAAAGTTGGCAGGGGTATCATTCAGATCTTGATCGATGTCATTGAGCCTGTAAATAATTCTGTGTAAACGCCACCAAAACTATTACTCCTTGAACCGGTCAGGAAACATAATTTCAAACCGGTTCATGGCTGCTTTCCAGTTCCTGATCGGCATGGTCCATTTCTCGGAAGCTTTTTCCATGGCCAGATAGATTACCTTCATGACTGACTCATCAGTCCGAAAAATCTTCCGGTTCTTGATCGCCTTACGAATGACGC
>NZ_LUKQ02000526.1 GCF_001647025.1 Endozoicomonas atrinae | reverse complement strand
TGCCGTACGCTGTGGAGTGCTGTGTATTTCATAGCCACTCCTTAGCTAATGACGTTTTCAAGGTGGTAAGCCACATCGTTGCAAATGATCAGCTCGTCGACTGACTCACCCACTCGAATGGCTTCACCGCCACGCAGGCCAATGTTGGCATCCTGACGGGTACCACTGACCCGTTGACCATGCTCAGCAGTCATGCCGAAGGTGACCCCACGGTTCGGCCTGGCAGTTGGGTTGCGGTAAATCAGCGAGCAATGGTTGCCCCAAATGCGCTCCAGTTGCATCTCATGGCCGGGTCGGGCGCTGTTGTAATAGGCGGCTCCCACCAGAATTTCATCAATCTCCAGCAGCTCCTTAACGAAGGATAAAGGCACAAGCCCATCGTCGGATATCGTGCCATTAAAGGCTTTGACGATGCTCTGGTTACGGCGCAGTGCCACAGCCACCTTGCGACTGGTGATCATAATGTTCGGACGCTTGATGGGCGTTTCCAACGCATCGGTCAACGTCACCAGCGGTTTACTGGCCGGATCGTCCCATAGGTCGGTGCCACTGAGGGTCTCTTTGTGGGCATAGTTATTTTTGTTCTGAACCATAGTAGCGACCCGCTTTTCCCGGTCCAGTGCAATGATTTCACTAAGCAGCTCTACGGCATTGCCCCGTGGATCAAAGTTGCTGTTAGTAGCGTTGTCTAAATCCTGCTGCGGGATATGGTCTTCCAGACCGTAATCCTGAACAAAGCCTGCCTCTTCGGTGCCGCCGAATTCCACGACGTTTGGCTGGCCTTTACGACCTACCAGAGTATCTGGAATGGTGAAGCGGTCTTCCGTGTTGTACTTCGTCCATTTGAATTCCCTGGCGCTTACCGGAACTCTTGGGAGAACTCTGTCGGCTATAAACTCATAGTTCATGTAAGCAATAGCGATAGCCGTCAGGGTCGGGTTGGTCACAAAAGGTGCGTTAGCCATAAGTTGGTTCTCCTTAACCTTGGGCAATCAGTACGGTGACAAAGTCACCGACCACGGCATCTTCCAGGGCGATACCGATAACCCGATCCGAGGCCTGTGTGGCTGTGATGACGTTGGCATTGGCATCGCTGGTTAGCACTTCACCTTTGTTGATTGTGCCGCCAGCCACTGCTTCGGTAATGCCGGAAAAAATAACATCCACCCGGCCGTTGCTCTCGCTGCCGATCTGGGTAGTGACACCGATCAGGGCATCGGTGGCGGCTGTCGCTTGTTTGACTTTTAACTTGCCGGTGCCAAAGGTCACCAGCTTGCGTCCTTCCAGGGTGCCATCGGCGTAAAATGATTTAATCAGTCCGTCGTTTCTCATGGCTTAATCCTTCTTTCCAGTCTGAACCGCATTTACCGCCTGAGTAATGCTGACGGTTCTGCCTTTCTTGCGCTGCTCCTCCTGGTATTCCAGAGCCATCTGCGCCAGTTCGTTACTGTTTTCAGGAGGTTGTTCCTGATCATCAGCAGAATGTTCCTTGAAGTCGACGGCCTTGGGCAGCTTGCCCAGGAAGTCTTTCATAAAGGCCTGCTGACTGAAGCTCTGCTTCTGGTCGCCTTCGCCGAATTCCAACACGTCCACTTCGCTGTCGAGGCTGGCCATAAACTCTGCCAGTTGGTCTTTCTGCGCTGGTAATACTTTTCCGGCTTTCACTAGCTCATCCAGA
>NZ_LUKQ02000525.1 GCF_001647025.1 Endozoicomonas atrinae | reverse complement strand
AGAGTCAGCTTAGTAAAATATTTAACTTTCTGGAACTATCAGACTTGCAGACCACCCCAAAAAGCTATACTTAACGACAGGTCATTTTGGACTGGTGTTTTGAGGACTTTTTACGCCGGTGATGACACCGTATCAGCGGATGGCAATGAGAATAGTCATATTGAACTCATAAGATGTATGCCAGCACAGGAACATCAGGAAGCACTAAAAAGAATAAAATATTACATTAGTAAGCAACAGTCAGTTGCAGTGTTATTTCGACGAGGTTCGCAAAGTATTAATATTGAACTCGAATTGTTAGCTCAGGGAATGGCCTATGTCAGTGAATTGGGTAGCAGTGTATTTGATCGACGAGAAGTTTTTTCTGTCATCTCACTACTCAGGCTTGCGGCTGGAAAACTCAATGATCTGGCTATACCAGAGAGATTGAAAGCCTGGAATGCCATGCTGCGCTTTCCTAATATTGGCTTGAAATCTTTCCGTGTCGATGAGCTTGCTTCGTTACTTTCAAGTAAAACCTCTTTTTATGGTGATGCAATCAGAGAGTTTGTAGAAGAGCTTCCTGAAATATCTGATTGGCAAAAAAAGCAGGTTGTAAAGCGTTCATCTGTTATCGAAACGATAGAAGCAGCAGAACTGAATTCTTCAGATTATGTAATTAAAAACTACATTGAACTAACTGATCTATACAAAAAACTTGAGGATCTTAGCTTGTCAAAGACGAATGAAGAGGAGAGTGTTGCAGGTATTGATAGCATGATTATGTTTCTCGAACTGAAAGGTTTTTTGCCAGCCGATGCGGTTGCATATATTGATAAGCTTAAAAATGGCAGTGATAAAAAAATAACATCTGATACTATGGTAACACTCACCACAAACCATAAATCAAAGGGTAGAGAATGGCCTGCTGTTCTAATTCCTGGCTGTACGGACAATAATTACCCTTACTTAAGGGATGATGAACTGAGTGTTAAATCAACTATAGAAGAAGAACGAAGGCTGTTTTATGTTGCTTTGACTCGGGCAATCAATGGTGTACATATCTTCTCTCGAACAGCGGGTGTCTCAGACGAAGAAAAGCCTAGCCCATTCATTGATGAAATGAATTTTCGTGAGTCCGGCATTATTGGAGGGTATTTATCGGAAGGTAAGTATATTGAGCTCAATGCGTGGCTTGCTAAAAATAAAACAAGCAGACCAACCAGACGCTACCTTGAGTCCTTAAAGGTGTCTAAGAGTGAATGCTGATTTCATCAATGCGTATGATGATGGAAATAAAAGGTCTGCTGATTTAGTCCTAGATTAACCACCATCTTATGATCATCTTTCTTTGTTTTCCTAGATTGATATCTTATAACGATATCGTATCTGCCTGGGGGTAGTTCAATATCAGGATAATATCTATCTTTAATATTCATAACCATAATTCTTGCTGGTTCTGGGTTGGCTTGAATTTTAAGAGGAAATTTTTCCTGCTCCCAAGGATAGAAGGTAAAGAATTCTTCATGAACTGTGTCTCGGTGTATATCAATAGTACGATTTATTTGATGTAGGGTAAGCGCCAATTTAACCTGCGTATATTGCCATTTTATCCTTAAAATGCTTGTGTAAATGGTTGCTGGCTTATCCTTTGCCAATTGATAGCTCAACTCTCTATTGTAGAAGTTCTTCAAGCCAGTCA
>NZ_LUKQ02000524.1 GCF_001647025.1 Endozoicomonas atrinae | reverse complement strand
CGCTGACGGACAATGATTGCCACAAAAGGGAGATCGCCGGTTATGATGAGCATCGAAAAATACACCCAGAAAGACGGTCAAACCGGTTGGCTTGCGCATATCTCCCAGAAAAAGCGGAATCGTAAATTTTGTGCTCTGACCCGTCGCTTCAGCTCAGCACAATATGGCGATGCGGCTTTTCAGAAAGCCCTGGCTTGGGCGGAGGATAACCAGAATCTAAGTGCGCACTCCTGATGTAACCAGCCTGCGACCGAGCGCCAGAGCAGTCTCGTCAATGCGTCTGGCTGCTCTTTATTGCATGGTCATGCAACGCTGTTTAATTCAATACTCCACGCAGCTGTTCAATAAAGGCATCAATACAGTTCTGGCATTCATCGTTATCAATGCAGTATCGGACGTTGTAGACCGGTGCATTATCTGCCTCCAGCAACGTGCGTTGAGTGACCTCTATTTTACTGTCGGGCCGTTTCTCCTTGCAGATATGGCAAGTCCAGGCAAGTGCCTCGCCGGTCAGATTATCAAAGATCAGGTAGTCGCGCTGAATCCGTTGGTGGGTATCCAGCTCATCAAAGGTTTCAAAACAGCCGGTCCAGTCGTGGCCATGATGGGTTTCCATTAACTGGCGGGCATCATCGCGGGTGGGCGCCGTAATACGCACATAGCCCGGGTAATCGGGGTGGTCTGCACCTAAAGAGAGGTAATAATTATTCATCTTTGTTTCCTCAACAATGGTGGGAGCTTGATGTGTGGAGCTTTGTACTGAACCACACTTAAATGCTGGCAGAGAAAACAGCTGCAATACCTTATTGTGCTAGTGAGCTGAACGAAACTCTTCGTTAAAGTCCCTCGCCATGGCCTGGAGGCTGACCGATAATAGTACCCGTAGCGAGGAAAACAGAAAATTTTCAGACCAATTTTCTGGCTCCGCAGTAGGGCAGTCCATTCCCGGTCAGCACTCCTAGTGCTATGACTCGTCACTTTATCTTTATGTCCTTTAGGGTATTGTCTTTCAGCTCAGTTCACCAAGCATAAATTTGATGGGTATTACTTTCTGAGTTTTGTATAGACCACACTGTTATCACTGCCGTAAGGGTTGGGCACATAGTCGTCTGCGTTATGGTCGTTCTCCCAGATGGTCTCATCCAGCAGATAACGGAAATGGAGGGCTTTGTTGCCGGGCAGTTTTACTTTGGTGCGGAAGGCGTTTTCTTTCTTGTGGTATTTCATGGAGACGGGTTGCCACTGGCTAAAATCCGCAACCAGCGACACGGACTTGATGCCCGGTTGAGCAAACTCAAACGTCACTTCGGTTTCCGCTGTTTTTTTGATCGTTTTTTTCTTCAGCATGGCCAATCAATCCTCAAGGTTTTCACGGCGTGAAAAACTACGTTACAGCGATCACTAACCGTGGGCAAATGAATGTTGGTAATTCCGATTTTTACCGACCTTGAGTGGTGCGATCCGTTCTTTCTTGAGTAATGATTGCTGAAATATGCAAAGAAATGCAATTTTTTGTATTGTAATCCTTATGTATGCTGTTTACGATGTTTTCTGGGCAAGCAGTTTTCTTCTCAAACATTACGGAACCCAGTCACATGGACGTAGATTTGGAAGCAGCTGTAGCAGACGGCACTGGCAAGCCTCAACAGGAAACAGACAGGTTAAGTTCACGGAAGGTCAATGGGG
>NZ_LUKQ02000523.1 GCF_001647025.1 Endozoicomonas atrinae | reverse complement strand
ATAACAATGACATTTATCTCGGCAGTCATTTGATCCTGACCGAGCCTCCCAAGGATAAGAATGTCTCGGTTTTGCTGTTCAATACCGACAGTCAGACCGATGAGCGTTTGGATGCCAGAGACAGAATAGAAAGTTATGTCGTCCCCGGTATCAAAGCATCGTGGGAACTGGTAGGCGATCAGCTGGAAGGTCAGCGTTCTATTGTCGGCTATCAGCGGGAGGAATGGGCGGTTCCTGAAATTGGCGAGGTGTATAAGCTCACCACTCCCGATGGGCTAACGAGCCAGTTTATTCGTATCACTGCCGTTGATCATTCGGTGGTCACGTTTACCTATCACAACGGTTCAGAGTACGTCGATTTTAACCGGCGCAAGGTAGAAATGGAGATCAGTGCTCCGTTAGTAACAACCTTTGTCGGAGCGCAGCCAGTCCCCGGAGAACCGGAGGAAGTAACCAGTTCCATTTATGGCACACAGATAGCTGATACCTCTCGTTATTACGGCATTCAGCCATTGAGTGCCAATGTGACCGCTGGCGACTTAACGGTTAAGGCCGAGAGCGTTTATGCGCCACTGGTGCCGAGTGCCAAGGTCGAAAGCCCGTTGCTCGATCAATACGGTGGCTATACCGGCAAAACGATGGTGGCCACCGCTGGCACTACCCGTTCGGTCAGCTGTCGTTTTGTGCACATTAACGGCAACCAGAGCAGAACCTATGTCCAGCGTGGCGTATTACCGAAAACCCTCTCCCTGTCCCTCGATGGCGGCACCTTTGAAGATGACGGTGCGGGTCATCTGCTCCATAAAAGCGGGACCAATAATTTCAGCAAATTGACCGTGGATTATGAGCTCGGAGAGATTAACGTCTGGCGAGCGAGCAGCTATACCACGGCCACCGCCAATGCGACCTATCAGCCAGCCGTTGCCATTACCGGGGCTGCGATCAGTGGGGCTATCCCGATCACCAACCAGAACAGGGGCTTTAACTACACCCTGAATATGGCAGAGGCCAAACCAAGGCCGGGAACACTGGTGGTCAGCTATATCGCCTTGGGTAAATGGCAGGACATTCGGGATACTGGCGCTGGCCAGATGACCGGCTCGGGAACTGGAACCATTATCTTTGCAACGGGGTCGGCTGCAATCACCCTCGATGCGCTGCCTGATCCTGACAGTGCCATCGTCTTTAGCTATGTGGCGCAGAATGATGACGAGGTGACGATCAGAACCGGCTCGGTGCCGGTGGATGATATGACCTTCCGGCATACCGTCGAGAAACCCGGCATCAAACCCGGCTCGATGACGGTGACGTATGTTTCCTCCGGGGAGAATAAAACCCTGACCGATCAGGCTAATGGGCTTCTCACTGGTGACGGTAACGGAGCTATTCACTACGCCCCCGGTGAACTGAGCTTTAAGCTCGATTTCCTGCCCGACAGCGGGACAGAGATTGCCCTCACTTATGAGCAAGGCACCAGTGCCGGTGGCGAGGTGATTGTCTCGGTGGATGGTCAGGGTGTAATGAGTGGCACGATTCCCGGTGCTCCCTTGCTCCCAGGTTCTATCCAGCTGCAATTTCTGGTCGAGCAGTTATCCAATGTGCCGAGCGAAACCAGAAACGAGGATGACTGGACTACCTATGAAACCACCCGGAACGTAGCCAAGCAGATCAGCGACGATACAACGGGTGGCTGGCG
>NZ_LUKQ02000522.1 GCF_001647025.1 Endozoicomonas atrinae | reverse complement strand
GCGTCATTCGTAAGGCGATCAAGAACCGGAAGATTTTTCGGACTGATGAGTCAGTCATGAAGGTAATCTATCTGGCCATGGAAAAAGCTTCCGAGAAATGGACCATGCCGATCAGGAACTGGAAAGCAGCCATGAACCGGTTTGAAATTATGTTTCCTGACCGGTTCAAGGAGTAATAGTTTTGGTGGCGTTTACACAGAATTATTTACAGGCTCAATGATTATTCAATTGAATAGCAAGCTCTTTGGATTTAATTAGTACACTGCTATATCGGCCAACCACATCCAGTAGCCATAGAACGGTCAGCCAGCAAAACACTGTCAACGACACTAAGGCAGGAGCTGCCAATAATACAAAAAGCACAAATCCAATTGACATATCAAAACGCTCCATAAAACCTTTATTATCTAAATAAGTTACTCACTAACACAGCATTTCACAGTTTTATGGAATTGCAAATTCTTGGACACCTGAAGACTAAATAAATTAGACCTTAGTCGTATACTAAAGTACACCTTTATCCAACCGGCATTCATTTTGCTGAAAACAATATCTTCGATGCCAGAAAACACGTGATCTGTATATATTTTAATCAACAACAAAAAAATCAATGGAACTTATGTTCCACCTGTTGATTTTCAATTTCTGACAGGTTAAAAAGTGACAAAGGATTTTGATAAAAGACAGAAAATGACAAGTAATGACAAGGAAAGCAAAACTCTCGATTCAGATTTTGAAGTTCTTGAAGTAATCGACATCACATCCATCCCTGATTCAGAAGTTGATCGCAGGGAATGGATTAAATACGCCCTTAAAATCAGAGGGATAAAACTGTCTGACTTGGCGAGAAAAACGGGTATAACCCGTCAATGCTATAGCCAGGCACTCCACAGACAATACCCATCATGTGAGTACCACATAGCCCGGGCATTGAATGTGAAACCCTATGACCTCTGGCCTGAGCGTTATAAAAATGGATTACCAATCAAAAGGGACGGAAAAAGAAATGACTTCGAGAATAACCAAACTGTGTAGACTCGCCTCAATAACTATTGCTTTGCTTCTGTCAGGTATAGTTCATTCAAATGATTCTGATACCAATGAATTCACGCTCAATGGAACCGAGTGGGAGAAAGTCGCTCTACAGCATGAATTAGATCCCTACCTCTTATATGCAGTTGCACTGGCTGAAAGCGCATCTGGCCGAGGAGATCAGGGAGACAAGATGATAAGCCCCTGGCCATGGACACTACGCACTCTGAAAGATCGTTATTATGGTCTTTCAGAGCAGGAAACCAAGGTGCACTTAATGAAAATGGTAGAAGCATCAGGTGAGCTAGTCGATGTAGGGCTCATGCAAGTTAATTTTCACTGGCATAAAGATAAAGTGTCCTCAATTGAAGCCCTGCTTGATCCAAAAACTAACCTTCAGGTCGGTGCTGAAATTCTCAGAACAGCAATCAAATCTGCTCCTAATGATCTTGAGTTAGGTATAGGAAGATATCACCACTGGAAAGATCAGGATCGTGCACGTAACTTTGGCTCACGGGTAATGGCCATATGGAAAAATATTAAACCAGAGTCAACATTAACAATACTCCGGACACTATTATGCAGCGATAGCACCATAGCTACTTAGCTCCTCATAAGTATTCATGACTTTTTCGTCATTCATTGCCAAGCCTAACTTCTCAAAAACTCTGTGCATCAGGTTCTGAT
>NZ_LUKQ02000521.1 GCF_001647025.1 Endozoicomonas atrinae | reverse complement strand
ACCATTCGCACCGGAGTTAAACAGCTCAGAAAGGCTATGGGAGTGGATGCGGGAGCATGACTTATCAAACAAAGCATTTTCAGGTTATGAAAATATTGTAGATTGTTGCTGTGAAGCTTGGAATAACCTTTGCAGCGAAGCTGGTCGACTGTTCAGTCTGTGCTCCCGTGATTGGGCAGTTATACAGTAGTTAGAAAATTCAATTGGTATAACAAAGAAACCGGTGAAATCGGCATCAAAATGAACACCTGCTCTGAGGTCATCAAGCATATCCAGGCACTCTGGCAATACGGTCTGAGATCCTTCAAGCTCAAATACAACAGCAACTACCTTGATCCTATCTGGACAATCCTGCTGGAAGATATCGTCTTCAAATACCCTGAGTCCGCCTACAAGGACAACCTCCATTACAAACGGTACTACAAAAAAGCCACGTCCTTCTCAGGCAAGAACTACCAGCTCTATATAGGTAATCTTCTGTCGGCCTGTGCCAGAAAAGGGCTGAAGTTCAAAAGGGTGCTCAGGGAGCTTCAGGGGAGCGTAATCTGGGATGATATTGCCCAACACTATGAGAAAAAGAGCACGACCGAAAACCAGCTGATCGACCGATTACGGGAGTCGTACCAAGAAAGAATACTGATGGGGTACAGCATCTGAACAGTCCCGAAAATTGCTCCTGCATTTTCAGGATACAGTACATCCCTGTACATAACAGAAAGGGGATAACCCCCAATCTGTTATTTCTTGGTAGAACGGGTGGGTTGCTCCGGTGAGGACTGATTTTTCAGTGAGTCGTGAAGGATTTCCAGAATGGCCACCAGTTCTTCAACTTCGGAGTTATAGCTTTCGCGGATCACCTTGGTGGTGTATTGGCTCAGTTCTGCGATTTCATGACGCTTGGTTTCAAGTTGGTTTTTGGTCAGATGTATCAGTGTGCAGAGCATTGAGTTAGTCAGTGTTTTCATGATGTTTACCTCGTTTGCTGAATGTAATTTGTCCAGGAACGACAGGTAAGGACGTGTCCAAAAAATGTTTTGTCCGCAGAGGCAACAGATTTATTGGACTAAGTCTGGTGTTGTTCAAAATTACCGGTATTCAGCTGGAGGTAGGCATTCAGAATAAACCTGACGTATAGACTCAACCCCCTGTATATAGTCCAGACTGAGGTTGAACCAGTACATGGAAATGCCTCTCAGAGCCTTTATTGCCAAGTGATTAGCTATAAGTATAAGGCGATGGATGAATAGTAAAGGTTATCTTTAATTATAATGCTTTACCTGATACTTTAGTGCGGTTTAGATAGGCAACGGTGTACACCATCGAAAAGTATTTCATCACAAAACTTGTTGTTGAGCTATTTCAGTAAAGAACTTAACTGTATGTTTTTAGAGAAATAATTTTAGCCTCTGGATCTTTATCGCGAATCTTGATTCTCGATTAATACCCATTCTCACTTTGCCAGAACATGACTAGTACGGCTTAATTAATGATCGTATTAAAAATTTATAATTTTCAATCAGTTGAAAGTTGTAAAGTGAAATCGTGCGTTGAAATGTCCAAAGTGAAAAGCGGAATTCGCACTAATAAGCGTTAGCTTCTCGAGTTACCCACGAATACTGGACACTTCATTAAGTTAGATTATCTTCTAACGGTGAGGTGAGTCATGAGTAAACACAGACATCCTGCTTATACCGAAGAATTCCGCAAAGAAGCTGTCCGCATGGC
>NZ_LUKQ02000520.1 GCF_001647025.1 Endozoicomonas atrinae | reverse complement strand
GAGAACCTTATTTCCGAAGATTAAAAAAACGGAAAGCGTATAGTTGTGTGATTTTGAAGATTTAAGTTGGACTTACCATCATGCTAGTAATTTGAGATAGCTTCTTACAAAGTCGCACATCGCGTATTAATTATAAATGTCTATTAACTTATCCGGCTGATCATCAAGATCAAGATAAACCCGACAGTACTGAAAAATCCATAAAATACATTCCTGCAGGGTATAACCATCGCCCCAAGAGGCATATCAACACTTATAATATTGACCAAACCGACTGTCAGGGAAGGCTACAAGCGGTTGAATGCTCTGAAAACTGCACTGGGGAAAACAATTACTTCATCAGAAAATCTGAACGAAAAAGAACAAAAAAAGTACCTTTTGAGGAAAAATACCAAGCACAGGAGCCGAAAAGGGCTAAAAAGGAGAAATCAAACAGCACCGAAAAAAACAGAGCCTTATATAAAAAATACGGCTACCTGCCAAAAGGAGAGAAACGAAGTCCACAGTTAGATGTCTGGATGAAAACGCAAGAAACACCTGAGTGGAACGTATGGCCAGAAAAATACAAGCCAGCGAACTGCGTCCCTCACGAAAAAATTCTAACCATTCAAGAAAAACATAGCAAAAAGTGCTTACTTAAACCCAAGCTACCAGATACCACCGTTCAGGGTGCTATGCTGCCTGTTGAGAATGCAAAGCTGCTAAACCAACCACCGATGAAAGGTTTTCTGGAGTTATCTGAGGTGTCAACTCATGAAGAAGGCCTCTTCGATATTACTGACTTTACTCCCTTTTACGAGGCTCGCGATTCAGATCAAGAGACTCATGAAAGCAGAGAAAGCTCTGCTCCAGCCCCCGTTAAACCTCACGTTAACCTTCAGGTTTTTTTGAAGAAAAAAGAAGATTTACTCCAAGAGATACATGAATATGTAAAAGCCCTTAAAGAAGAAACTATTAAATGGGATGTTTATCGTGATACCAGAGAACAATTGAAACTCTGCTCAGAGGGAGAAATCCAATTTAAAACATCCCCCAAACCTGAAGTATTACTGGAAAACTATCAAAAAAGTGTTGCTGATTTAACTAAAGCACAAAAAGAGCATGAGCATACAAAAACAAAGCTTGGACATTTAACCGCCAGACTAAAAGTACTGCAAAAAGAGGCATCAACCCTGACAATACGGGAGAAGCCCGGACTGGAATTACTATCAATCTCCGAATTAATACGGCGAATGAGAGACTTCACCTGTTTTTTCTTGGACAGTAAAAGTTATGATAGTTTAATGTCCATCTTGACCATTGAACCGTACAGAAGAGAAAAGTCTCAAGTTCTTTCTGATGCAGAGCCCCTAATTACAAAGCTTGAAGCTAAACGGGGCAATTGGGTTAAAAGAACTCAAATAAGAAAACTCACCCAGTTTAGAGAGTCATTGAAGCAACTAAAGTCCATGCTGACAAAAATAGAAGAGCATCAACATCAAGCTGAAGAGATCGAGGCTATTGATACTGTCCTGAAGAACTTACTTCTGTTTTCAAATAACCTGAGAACAAAACAACACGATGAGACCTATCAAGGCCTGACGAAAGCCCTTCGTCACCTAGAATGGGAA
This sequence comes from Endozoicomonas atrinae, assembly GCF_001647025.1. Classification (GTDB taxonomy): domain Bacteria; phylum Pseudomonadota; class Gammaproteobacteria; order Pseudomonadales; family Endozoicomonadaceae; genus Endozoicomonas; species Endozoicomonas atrinae. The sequence goes on along the minus strand of NZ_LUKQ02000520.1, from coordinate 122 downwards.
TGTAATTTAAATTGTGTAAACGCTTGTCGTTAATACTCCAAAATGGAGAATAACAATGAGCGTTGAAATCAACGAAAAACTGGTAGATCAAATAGCCAGTCAGATTAAAACTCAGGATGATC
>NZ_LUKQ02000052.1 GCF_001647025.1 Endozoicomonas atrinae | reverse complement strand
ATCATCCTGAGTTTTAATCTGACTGGCTATTTGATCTACCAGTTTTTCGTTGATTTCAACGCTCATTGTTATTCTCCATTTTGGAGTATTAACGACAAGCGTTTACACAATTTAAATTACATTCCCTATAAATCTTCATACCTTCTGGTTTCCGCTCATAAGTCATACTTGCTTCAAATACCTTGTTATAGAATGAACATTTCTTACCGACCACACCCAAGGCACCGTATCCCCCTTCTGAAAGCCGAAATTTTGATAATAGGCATTCAAATCAACTGTACTTTTGTTTCTCACATCGGCAGCAATCGTTTTAAAACCATGCTTACTGGCCTGATCATTGATTATTGATTTTAATAATTCTCTACCATACCCATTTCCTCGTATAGAGGCAAAAGGTGATATATAGCATACCTTTTCATCCATTGGTCCCAATTTTGCCTCAGCCCTGTCCTGCGATACTAATTTATCGTGAGCCAAGTTCCCTGATATAAAGCCTGCACAAGCTAAAACTTTGTCCCCGTCAAATAAACAAAAGTATCTGCTCGTTGGCACATCTTTAACCTTTTCATCTATCCACTGAAATCCATATGCCTCATTTACAAGCGTCACAAGCTCTTTATTTAACGATGATGTACAATCATTTCTATCTACAACAGATACACGATAGTTTTTAAATGTTGCAGGCTCCTTATTATTTTCTCGTTTTTTTTCAGTGGAATCCCCATACTCAAAAGGGCACCTATCACTTCTGGCTGACATACTAGACTTGAATACATCCATAGTATCTCCTCCTACCAAGATCTAGGATAGAATTCAGACAATCTTTGTATTTGATGAGTTCAGAAAAATAAGCGGGTCATTGTTGTAGCTATATAGACCTGCTGATTTATCTTAACGAACGACAGGTTCTCCCCTGCAGAGGAGTGTCTTTAGAGTAAGCATAAAGCCCAAAAGAAGCATTCCTGAGTCAAGGCTCAACTTGCACCATTCAAATAAGCGTTGACACCATAACCAATAGCTGAACAGTTTTGTTTATTATACGATAAACCACCTCTCTTGATTTCATCCCCTATCGGCCATTGAAACAGCAATGTTCAGCCCGATTTCTATCACAAATTTCGCGATTCAAATAGTCGGAATATGTTTCATTTTTGTTGAGCCTCGCTCAGACAATATTCGCACGTAGATGCCAGAAGCGATGAAGAATATGTAATCAATAGTTGAAAGGCCCCCACTGATGGGGAGCCTGAGCCTGTGGCTACTTCATATATACGGTCAGCAGAGTATCAGCACCAGCCTGCACATTCCCGGTGGACTTTTCCAGATGACTGACATCATCCATATTGGAAATTACAATGGGCGTTACGATACTTCTCGCCTTTTCTTTCAGAAGAGTGAGATCGACTTCAACGACAGGGTCGCCCGCTTTAATCTGCTGCCCTTCTTTCGCTATTCGCTTAAAGCCCTCTCCTTTCAGCTCCACGGTATCAATACCAAAATGGACAAACAGCTCAACACCTGAAGGAGTTTCCATGCTGAACGCATGGTTGGTTTCAAAGATCTTGGCAATGACACCATCACAGGGCGCTACCATTACATTTCCGGTTGGGTCAATTGCCAGACCATCTCCCACAACCTTGTCGGCAAAAACCGGATCTGGAACTTCCTCTATGGGAACAATCTTTCCCGTCAAAGGTGCCTTCAGGACCGTCCCCTCATTTGAGTTAAAACCCAGACTTTTTTTGAGAGAGTCAAAGATACCCATAACTGTTACCTGCGGCTGTTACAACAATCTTCTATGAAGCCTGCTCAAACCTGAAATGAGGAAACTTCACAGACGCGGGACCGGTCTAAAAGAAATACCGGCAGGGAGAAAGGCAAAAAGCCTCATTTTCAGAGGCTTTTCCATCTTAAAGAACTTTAGTCATCTGCTGCTCAGCATTCAACATCGAATCAGACCGAAACGATTTGAGCCACTTTCATCAGGTGACTATCAATCTGGTTGTGCTTGCTAATTGCTCTTTCCAGTGGGGTTTTAACAACCTGCTGGTCACGAACACCCACCATAATACCACTGTCGCCATTACGAAGGGCTTCTACGGCGGCAACACCAAGACGGCTGGCCAGAACACGGTCAAAGCAGGTAGGCTTACCACCACGCTGGATATGCCCCAGTACAGTGACCTTTACCTCATATTCAGGGAACTTCTCTTCCACTGCACGGGAGAGTTCAAATACACCACCGCTGCGATCGCCTTCAGCTACTACGATAATACTGGAGGTTTTACCAGCACGACCGCTCTTCTGCAGAGATTCCATAAACAGTTCAACCGTCTTTTCCTGCTCAGGAATCAGGATATCCTCTGCACCGGAAGCAATACCCGTGTTCAGAGCAATAAAGCCGGCATCACGGCCCATTACTTCAATAAAGAACAGGCGATTATGAGAAGTCGCTGTATCACGAATCTTATCGATGGCTTCTACAACGGTATTCAGTGCCGTGTCATAACCAATGGTGAAATCAGTACCGTAGATATCATTATCGATGGTACCGGGCACACCGATACAGGGCAGACCATGCTCTTCTTCCAGCAGCATGGCACCAGTAAATGAGCCATCACCGCCGATAACCACCAGCCCATCAAGCTCAGCAGCCCGGGCATTTTCGTAGGCTTTGATACGGCCTTCTTTGGTTCGGAACTCCTGACAGCGCGCTGACTTCAGGAAAGTACCACCCAGGTTGATGATGTTGGCCACCGTACGGGCATCAGCCACTTCCATACGGTTTTCAATCAGCCCTTTATAACCTTCCTGAATGACAACTGGCACAATACCGTAGTAAATACAGGCACGAACAGTCGCACGGATGGCCGCATTCATACCGGGAGCGTCTCCCCCGGAGGTCAAAACACCGACTCGCTTTAATTCGGTCATGCCAGGCTATTCTCCTTCCAAGTGCCTAAATGCTTGTAAAGCAATTAGAAATAATTAGTTAGGTTCTGTTGACTCAGACCAGACGCCACTCACATTCGCTGTCAACAGCGTCTGAAGCAGGGATCAGCTTACGCTGATAATCTGCATGGTGTTGGTTCCACCTTCGATTTCCTGGCTTTCGCCTTTGGTCAAAATGATCTTGTCGCCTACTTCCAGAAGACCGCGCTGTTTAAGGACATTAATTGCACGTCCATTCACTTCTGAGCCATACTCGGTGCCGCTGTCAAAAGCTACCGCTTCAACGCCACGGTACAAAGCCACACGACGTTCAGTAGTCTCATATCGGGTCATGGCAAAAATCGGCAGGCGAGTATTAATTCTGGACATCCACAGTGGCGTAGAACCGGTTTTGGTCAGACAGACAATCGCCTTGATATCGTCCTGATGGTTAGCTGCAAACATCGTTGCCTGAGCGATGGCTTCATCAACATGCTCAAACTTACCAATGCGACGCTCAGTCATGTATTCAACAGACTGTTTTTCAGCGCCAAGACAAATACGGCTCATCGCCTTAACTACTTCATCCGGACGCTTACCGGTCGCCGTCTCACCGGATAACATCACCGCGTCTGTACCATCGAGCACAGCATTTGCCACATCAAAGACTTCTGCGCGGGTTGGTTGGGTGTTGTGAATCATGGACTCCATCATCTGAGTAGCCGTAATGACCGGCTTATTCAAACGACGGGCTTCATTAATCATGTGCTTCTGAGCGCCAATCAGTTCAGGGTCACCAATTTCAACACCCAGATCGCCCCGGGCAACCATCACGGCATCCGATGCGGAAATAACTTCAGCCAGCAGTTCGTGGTCATTAACCACCTCAGCCCGCTCAATCTTGGACAGTATAGCGGCAGTTCCACCAGCTTCCCGGAGCAGGCGACGCGCCTCTTCAACATCACTGGCATGACGGACAAAAGAAACTGCCAGATAATCCACTTCCAGCTCTGCAGCCAGAAGAATATCCTGCTTATCTTTCTCAGTTAACGCTGCAGCAGAAAGACCACCACCCTGAAGGTTAATGCCCTTGTTGTTAGACAGCTCACCACCATTGATCGCTTTGGTTTTGATGCATGGGCCATCAATAGACACTACCTCGAGACTGATTCTTCCATCATCAAGAAGCAGCACATCGCCAACCTTACAGTCATTTGGCAGGTCTTTATAACCGAGCCCCACCTGGGTTTCATCACCATCATCAATGGGCAGGCTGGCATCCAGGTTAAAGGTAGCACCATCAGGAAGATGGATTTTGCCATTCTGGAAACGGCCAATACGAATCTTAGGCCCCTGCAAGTCACCCAGAATAGCAACCGGACGGTTCAGCCTGGCAGCAATTTCACGAATGGTTTTGGCACGGGCTTTGTGATCTTCCGGATCACCGTGGGAGAAGTTAAGGCGAACAACGTTGACTCCAGCTTCAATCAGCTTTTGCAGTTGTTCTTCAGATTCAGTTGCGGGCCCCAGGGTTGCCACAATTTTTGTGCGTCTGAGCATGATAATCCTCTCGCTTGTGAACCCGCCGCTCTCGCAGGCGCTTTATGCCACTCCACAGGAGTCATTACAGCAAGCGACAGGCCTTAATGGATTAATAATGTGCACGGCAGCCGTTCACAACCTGTACACCTCTGCTCTGCAGGACAAATGTATTGAACGGAGTGCAAACAAAAGAAGAAAGTACTGTTAAAGTATAGGAGCCATCTTGCCCCGTAACACTGTCTTCTCTTTGTTTACCAACAGCCTGACATGCCAGGTATTGAATTGCTTATCTCATTTATCGTAACCAACACAGGCCCGTTAAACGAGCCTGTGTTGAGATCACCTTTCAGAATGCCTTAAGCGTTCATCAGGGCCTTGGCTGTATCCAGCATACGGTTGGAGAAGCCCCACTCGTTATCGTACCAGGACATAACCTTAACAAGGTTACCCAGAACACGAGTCTGAGTCGCATCAAAGTTAGAAGAGTACGGGCTGTGGTTAAAGTCCATGGAAACCAGTTCTTCATGGTTAACATGCAGAACAGTAGACATCGCAGGATTGGACTTGGCTGCAGCAATAATGATTTCGTTTACTTCTTCAACAGTCGTCTCACGAGCAGCAACGAAGCTCAGGTCAACCAGAGAAACGTTGATGGTCGGTACACGAACAGCCATGCCATCGAACTTGCCTTTCAGCTCAGGAACGACTTCACCTACTGCAGCCGCAGCGCCGGTAGCGGTTGGAATCATGTTCATGGCTGCAGCACGGGCACGATACAGGTCAGAGTGGTATACATCGCTCAGACGCTGGTCGTTAGTGTATGCATGGATAGTGGTCATCAGACCCTTATCAATGCCCAGCACATCATTCAGAGGCTTGGCAATAGGAGCCAGACAGTTAGTGGTGCAGGAAGCGTTAGAAATAACGGTCATGTCTGCAGTCAGAGTGTCGTGGTTCACACCGTAAACGATGGTAGCGTCAACGTTTGAGCCAGGAGCAGAAATGATGACTTTCTTGGCACCAGCATCCAGATGTGGTTTACAGGAATCCTTGGAACGGAAAACACCAGTACATTCAAAGACAACGTCAACGCCCAGCTCGCCCCATGGCAGCTTGGAAGGATCACGCTCAGAGAAGGTTTTGATTTCGTCACCGTTTACGAACAGAGCGCCTTCGCCTTCTTCAACCTGCGCGTTGAAGCGGCCATGAACAGTGTCGTACTTGGTCAGGTGAGTGTTGATTTTGGTGTCACCCAGATCATTAATGGCAACAATCTGGTATTCATCGCGACGGCCAGCTTCGTAGAGTGCGCGCAGTACGTTGCGACCGATACGGCCGTAGCCATTAATAGCAATCTTGATCATGATGTCTCCAATACCGTTAATCAAAGCGGAATTACCGCCCTGTCTCTAGTAAAAAGGATTTCATTAGCGAATGCAGCACAGTAAAAACACCTACAGCAAAACCCCAACATTTAACTACAGGGTTTAACGGCAGATCACAGCTTTTATCCAGCTACAACAACACTATATTCAAGCGGCAATACTGGTTAGCTGCCGCATTTTGAAACCCACTTCACAGGACTTATATCCCTGAAGCACACAAACTTACAGACAAAGGTTGACTTCTTGGTAGCACGGAGTTACAAATATGCAAAAGAGAACAACACATAACACATAATTTCACACCGCTTCTCATCCGGGATCAACCGATTGTCGAAGCCACTGGTTAGCTTCATACGTCACCAGTGTAATATAGAGTGTGATCGAAAAACCGGAATTCAGCAAAGCCGCCACAGTTTTGATTGATTCCGAGTTTTTTATGTACACTCACCGAACCGCCTTGTGACTTTATCCTAGCCAGCCAATAACATTCGTTGTGAATCGTACATTTGGATCAGCACCTTTACCTATACCGATAATGCGGACTGTAAGCCCGCTAGTCAAGCCTGTTGCAGCCTCACGCCCCTCCTCTTTAAGGCAAGATATCATTTAGCGAAGTTATCAAAAATGAACAACTATAAATGACCACAGAGCTCTAATCACAAGACTTTCAGGAACTGCCCATATGTACAAAAACGACATAACACGTATAAAAATCTCAAAGGATAAGCCCAAAGCATCTCAAAGCCTTTGTAATTCAAGGGTTAATAGCAAAAAAATCAAAAGAACCAAATTCACGCAAGACTATATAGTAATAAGTACACCATCAGTGATTGCAGCTCCGCCCCACCAAAAAACAACACCCAAGCAAACTTATTTACAAGGCAGGAAGTAAGAAATCAGTATATTTCGATACTTTTACCACTAAAAATAAATGTAAATTTTTTGTAATCAACCACTTATTCCTCCACCAAATCTGACCAGTTATTATTAGGATTATTAGATACTTTTATTATTTATAAAGAAAAAGTCTATTCACAAGAGCAAACCAAAAAAACACATACCCAGAGCAGTGACACAACACAATAAATCAACTTTCATATACCCCCCTCATCCTCATATACCCCCCTCATCCTCAACATCAAGTAAACTGGTAAGATCATTCTTCTTACAGCTTATTAATATTGGTCTTTTATGAAACAGTTATTTATTGTCGTGATTCTGATTTTTTCTTCCGCGACAAATGCCGAAATCCTGAACTGTGAGCAAAAACAAACAATTTGTGAAGCCAAGTGCAAAGCATCGAGTCTCGTCAGTGAGCAGGACAGCACTACCTGCAAAGCCCAATGCCTGGGAGAGAGAACAGCCTGTGAGCTCGAACAAAGCAAGAAGTCAGCGGAAAAGCTTGCCGAGCAGGCAAAAGATGCAGGCCAATCCTTTATGGATAAATTGAAAGCCTTCTGGGACGGACTAACAGACAGCATGTAAGAGCTGCATCATAGCCTTTTAATAGCTTATCAGTGCCATGCCCTGCAAAAACAACAGGTAAAAAATCGGCATGAGTTCCAAGCAGATCTTCAGAAGTAAACGGGCTTTCAATTAAGAAGCCACTCAATCTGTCTCATTTCTATTGAGTGTACCTTTACGGAACTGAAAAAATGCCTCTAACCAAAGACTGATTAGAGGCATGCGACATATTTCAGTCGAATATTACTTACCGTAGTAAGCCTTAGCGAGCAGCTCTTCCAGCTCAGAAATCAATGGCAAGCGAGGATTCGCCGTTGTGGTCTGGTCTTCAAACGCATGGTTAGCCAGCATGCTGATTTTACTCTTGAACAGAGACTCATCAACACCAATCTCCTGAAGAGAAGCAGGCATATCCAGTCGCTTCATCAAGTCACGAACCGCACTAGCCAGAGATTTAACCCCCTCTTCCGGAGTTTTGGCAGGCAAGCCCAGCATTTTGGCAATCTCAGCATACTTCTCATGGGCAATGTAGTACTGATATTTCGGGAATGATGCCACCTTGGTTGGATTAGGGCAGCCGTTATACTCAATCACATGTGGCAATAACACCGCATTAGCCTGACCGTGAGAGATATGAAGCTCATTTCCCAGCTTATGAGCGATCGCATGGTTTACCCCCAGGAATGCATTGGCAAAGGCCATACCAGCAATGCAGGAAGCATTATGCATTTTCTCACGAGCTTTCCTGTCAGCCGTTTCATAAGACTGTGGCAGATAATCAAAGACCAGCTGAATGGCTTTCATAGCCAGCGCATCAGTATAATCTGAAGCCATGATGGATACATAAGCTTCTATCGCATGGGTCAGCACATCCAGACCAGTATCTGCAGCCACTTTCTTAGGAACTGTCAGCACCAGATTAGGATCTATAATCGCCACATCCGGAGTCAACTCATAGTCAGCCAGCGGGTACTTGGCACCTTTTTCCTTGTCGGTAATAACGGCGAACGACGTTACCTCAGACCCCGTACCAGACGTGGTTGGAATCGCAACCAGTTTCGCCTTCTTGCCCAGGTGCGGGAATTTATAGACACGCTTGCGGATGTCCAGGAATTTCTGGGCCATACCAGCAAAGTCGGCATCTGGCTGTTCATAGAAAAGCCACATTCCCTTAGCTGCATCAATCGGTGAACCACCGCCCAGAGCAATGATCACATCCGGGTTAAAGCGCGCCATTTCACGGGCACCATTGCGAACTGTTTCCAGGCTTGGATCGGGCTCAACCTGATTGAAAATTTCAACCTGAACCGGTGTAGAGCGCTTTCTCAAGTGGTATAGGATTTTATCAACATAGCCCAGGGACTGAATAACCTCATCGGTAACAATAAATACACGAGAGATGTCCTGCATCTTTTCAAGGTACTGAAGAGAGTTAGCCTCGAAGTAGATCTTTCTGGGAAGTTTAAACCATTGCATATTGACCCGGCGCTTGGCGACACGCTTCACGTTAATCAGGTTAACAGCAGATACGTTGGAAGTTGTACTGTTACCTCCATAGGTACCACACCCCAAGGTCAGGGAAGGCATATTAGTATTGTAAATATCACCAATAGCGCCATGGGTACTTGGTGAGTTGATAATGATACGCCCTGCTTTCATCGCAAGAGAGAACTCATCAATCACCTGGTTATCCTGGGCGTGAAGTACAGCTGAGTGCCCAAGACCACCAAAGTTCAACATTTGGTCCGCCAGCTCAATAGCATGGTGCGCATCTTTAGCCTTAAGCACACCCAGAACTGGAGACAGTTTCTCACGGGACAACGGGAACTCTGGACCTACCCCCTCAATTTCTGCAGCCAGAATACGGGTATTCTCAGGAACCTTGATACCAGCCAGCTCCGCAATATAAGAAGGCTTCATGCCAACAATCTTACTGTTTACATGACCGTCATGAATGACCACTTCAGCCAGCCGTCGGGTTTCCTCTGGCGTGGTAAAGTAAACATTCTGAGATTTCAGCTCGTTGACGACCTCTTTATAAACCGCTTGATGAACAATCGCAGCCTGTTCAGAAGCGCAGATCATGCCGTTGTCGAAACTTTTGGACATGACCAGGTCATTACAGGCCTGCTTGATATCGGCTGACTGGTCAATAATGCAAGGTACGTTACCAGAACCCACACCCAGCGCAGGTTTACCGGAAGAGTATGCTGCTCGAACCATGCCAGAACCACCAGTCGCCAGAATGACGGCAACTTCAGGGTGCGTCATCAGCTTCTGAGTAGCTTCAATGGAGGGGTGTTCCACCCACAGCACACAGTCATCAGGCGCACCGGCTGCAACTGCCGCATCGCGAACAATCCGGGCAGCTTCACTGGAACATTTCTGTGCAGAAGGGTGAAAGGCAAAAATAATAGGGTTACGGGTTTTGGTAGAAATAATAGACTTGAACATGGTGGTGGATGTCGGGTTGGTCACCGGAGTAACCCCACAAACAATACCTACAGGCTCAGCGACCAGCATGAAGTCTTCTTCAGCGTTGTCTTCAATAACGCCAACCGTCTTATCGTACTTGATGGAGTGGTAAACATACTCGGTCGCAAAAATGTTTTTGGTCACCTTATCTTCAAGGATACCACGGCCTGTCTCCTCAACCGCCATTCGGGCCAGCTCCATATGAGCAGCCTGACCAGCCAGAGCCATGGCTTTTGTGACCCTGTCGACATCTTCCTGCGTCAGCTTAAGAAACTTCTCCCTTGCAACCATTGCCCGCTCAATTAATGCATTAATCTGAGCATCAACATCCTGAACAACCGCATCTTTATTTACGGTTTTTTCAGCCTGTTTTTTTCCGGCCATGATTATCGCCCTCTAGTAGTTAACCAAGATAACCTTTAAAAAACTGTCTATAATTCCGAGACTATTCGTTTTGACTCTTCGCTCGAAATAGCAATACTGTTTAATTAGCTGGCAACCATCAGGTGTCCGTCTTCTATTTCAACATCCTCAAGATAGTGCATCCTGAGTATTAATGCCTGACCATTGCCATTTATTGCTAAATTATTTATTTCGATAAATTTGCAGGCATTAGCCACTGAATATTTATCGAATGTCGCAAAACCTTTATTCCACAAAATTCTTTAAACGTATTTATTCTTTAGATTTAGGTATATATCGTTTGCTGTTTTAAGCATTACAACACAAGAAAACCACAAAAAAACTGATTCAAATCAAGAAACCGCTATTGATTTTTTTTGCAAAAAGAGCATCAAAATGTATCAACAGCATTCATACATTGACATGTTTTTTTCTACATTTAATCTCAGGAAAAGCTTATAAAAACGCTATCTTCAATAAAAACCAATAAACTAAAAAAAACTTTTTCAAATTTAGACTATATGAAAAACACAACCACACCGGATAAAAACAGAAACAAACAACAATAAACAACAGTTATAAAATTCCTCCTCCATAGTTTTTTATTCATTAGGAAAAAGGCTTTACCTGTTGTAACCTTTCCGTATCATTAGCAAGAATTTGAAGTGTCTAATCCGGAATTTTTTAGCCTTGGTCATAACTCGACGATTGATTAGGTCTTTCCCATCGCTGGGCTCGGGCTGTTTGAAAAGAAATCCTGACCAGACACGGCATTCAAACTGAAAACACACTGTTAACCCTTGATCGAGGAAGGATCAGCCACATGTCCCAGAAAATCCTGGACCTGGTAAAGCCAGGCGTCGTTACCGGTGATGACGTTCAGAAAATCTTTGAAGCTGCCAAGGCCGGTGAATTTGCACTGCCAGCAGTGAACGTTGTAGGTACCGATTCAATCAACGCTGTTCTGGAAGCTGCGGCCAAAGTCAAGTCTCCAGTTATCATTCAGTTCTCTAACGGTGGTGCTTCCTACTTTTCAGGTAAAGGCCTTAAGACTGACCCTGCTGGCGCTCTGGGCGCCATTGCCGGTGCAAAATATGTTCACGCGGTTGCAGAAGCTTACGGCATCCCTGTACTCCTGCACACTGACCACGCTGCACGCAAGCTGCTGCCATGGATTGACGCCCTCCTGACTGCGGGTGAAGAGTTCTACGAGCAACACGGCAAGCCACTGTTCTCTTCTCACATGATCGACCTCTCCGAAGAGTCTCTGGAAGAAAACATTGCAACCTGCGCCAAATACCTAGAGCGTATGGCCAAGATGGACATGACACTGGAGTTCGAACTGGGCTGTACCGGTGGTGAAGAAGACGGTGTAGACAACTCTCACATGGACAGCTCCATGCTGTACACCCAGCCAGAAGATGTAGCCTACGCTTACGAAATTCTGAGCAAGATCAGCCACCGCTTCACCATCGCCGCCTCTTTCGGTAACGTTCACGGCGTGTACAAGCCAGGCAACGTTCAGCTGACACCAAAGATCCTGGACAACTCCCAGAAATACTGCTCTGAGAAGTTTGGCATTCCAGCCAAGTCTCTGAATTTCGTGTTTCATGGCGGTTCCGGCTCTACCCTGGAAGAGATCCGCGAATCTGTATCCTACGGTGTAGTAAAGATGAACATCGACACCGATACCCAGTGGGCATGCTGGGAAGGCGTTCTGAACTACTACAAGAAGAACGAAGCTTACCTGCAGGGCCAGCTGGGCAACCCTGAAGGTGCCGACAAGCCAAACAAAAAGTTCTACGATCCTCGCGTATGGCTGCGCGCCGGTCAGGAGACCATGATCTCCCGCCTGGAACAGGCTCATCGCGATCTGAACAGTATCGACGTACTGTAATTCAGACCAGACACCGGCTTTCGCCGGTGTCCTCTTCTCCCTCCCTGAAAACAAAATTCAACACAACTTTGCATAGTTGCACAATCAGAGGCAATAATACCCTCTTTCATTCAATTCACTGAACGGAGCGGGTAATGGCCCTGATTAGCCTACGCGAGATGCTGGATCATGCTGCAGAAAATGGATACGGCATCCCGGCATTTAATGTCAATAACCTAGAACAAATGCGCGCCATCATGGAAGCGGCGCATGAAACCAACTCTCCCGTTATCGTTCAAGCCTCTGCCGGGGCAAGAAAATACGCCGGAGCCCCCTTCCTTCGCCACCTCATCCTTGCGGCAACCGAAGAGTTTCCAGATATTCCGGTAGTCATGCATCAAGATCATGGCACCAGCCCGGCAGTATGCCAGCGATCCATCCAGCTTGGTTTTACATCTGTAATGATGGACGGCTCACTAATGGAGGACGGAAAAACCCCCTCCAGCTACGAATACAATATTGAGGTTACCCGTCGAACCGTGGATATGGCGCACGCCTGCGGCGTTTCAGTAGAGGGCGAGCTTGGCTGTCTGGGGTCACTGGAAACAGGGCAGGCAGGTGAAGAAGACGGTGTCGGCGCTGAAGGAACCCTGTCTCACGACCAGTTACTGACCGACCCTGATGAAGCGGCTGACTTTGTAAAAGCTACCGGCGTGGATGCTCTGGCCATTGCCTGCGGCACCAGTCACGGCGCCTACAAATTTACCCGCCCTCCTACGGGAGATATCCTGGCCATTGACCGCATCCGCGCCATTCACAAGCGTATTCCGAATACTCACCTGGTGATGCATGGTTCTTCTTCTGTTCCACAGGACTGGCTAAAGGTGATCAATGACCATGGAGGCTCCATCCCGGAAACCTATGGCGTTCCAGTTGAGCAGATTCAGGAAGGCATTCGAAATGGAGTACGCAAGGTCAACATTGATACCGACCTGCGCCTGGCATCTACCGGCGCCATCCGCAGATTTCTGCAGGAAAATCCATCGGAATTTGATCCTCGGAAGTATCTGAAAGCCTCTACACAAGCTATGAAAGAGATCTGTATTCATCGCTATGAAGCATTTGGTTGTGCTGGCCAGGGAAGCAAAATCCCAACCAGCAGTCTGGAAGCCATGTACCTCCGTTACAACTCTGGAGAGTTAAATCCCAAGATCAGCTAACCTGCCAGCAAAACTCTTCCTGGCCACCCCAGGAAGAGATACCACTAACAAAAGTCATAATAAACAATCAGAAGATATTAAAGAGTGAGGAGGGGTAGAAAATTCAAGACATAAAAAAACCAGTCAAATTGACTGGTTTTTTTATTGGAGCGGGAAACGAGGTTCGAACTCGCGACCTCAACCTTGGCAAGGTTGCGCTCTACCAACTGAGCTATTCCCGCATATTTGAGTCATCAGCTTAAAAAGCTGGACACCACTGTTTACACAACAACTGTAATAGTGGCGTCCCCTAGGGGACTCGAACCCCTGTTACCGCCGTGAAAGGGCGGTGTCCTAGGCCACTAGACGAAGGGGACACATACATCAAACGATGTTTGGTGGAGCTAAGCGGGATCGAACCGCTGACCTCAACACTGCCAGTGTTGCGCTCTCCCAGCTGAGCTATAGCCCCATATCAACCTGCTGCATTATGCCATTTTTTATAACAAATACAACATTTTGAAATTGGAGCGGGAAACGAGGTTCGAACTCGCGACCTCAACCTTGGCAAGGTTGCGCTCTACCAACTGAGCTATTCCCGCAACGAAGATGATTTAAGAGATCTTCATCTCTTGCTCTCTATAAAGAGAATAAGTGGCGTCCCCTAGGGGACTCGAACCCCTGTTACCGCCGTGAAAGGGCGGTGTCCTAGGCCACTAGACGAAGGGGACGCAATCCTTCTGACTTAAATGATATAAAAACCACTTAAGCTCTAGATTTGGAGCGGGAAACGAGGTTCATTCTTGCCACAAGAAAAGTGCAACCTAAACCTTGGTAAGGTGCGCTCTACCAACGAGCCATTCCCGCAATGAAGATGGATTATAAAGGCTCTTCTAGCCTTTCTCTCTATAAAGAGAATAAGTGGCGTCCCCTAGGGGACTCGAACCCCTGTTACCGCCGTGAAAGGGCGGTGTCCTAGGCCACTAGACGAAGGGGACGCAAAGCCTTCTAACTTAAATGATATTACCACCACTTAAGCTCTAGATTTGGAGCGGTAGACGAGGTTCATTCTTATCATAAGAAAGTACGACCTCAACCTTGGCAAGGTTGCGCTCTACCAACTGAGCCATTCCCGCAGCGAAGATGGATTATAAAGGCTCTTCTAACCTTGTAAATAAGTGGCGTCCCCTAGGGGACTCGAACCCCTGTTACCGCCGTGAAAGGGCGGTGTCCTAGGCCACTAGACGAAGGGGACGCAATCCTTCCGACTTAAATGATGTAAAAACCACTTAAGCTCTAGATTTGGAGCGGGAAACGAGGTTCGAACTCGCGACCTCAACCTTGGCAAGGTTGCGCTCTACCAACTGAGCTATTCCCGCAATAAAATGGTGGAGCTAAGCGGGATCGAACCGCTGACCTCAACACTGCCAGTGTTGCGCTCTCCCAGCTGAGCTATAGCCCCAAAACCCTCGCAGCAACAATACTTAATGTATTTAACAACTGCTTTTGCTTTAGCACCTTTCGAAGAACTCTTTGTTTTGCCCCCCGAAACGCAGGGCGAATGATATGGATGCCCCCCTATCCTGTCAAGCGTCGCTTATAAAAATTATGCTCAAATAATAGTGCAGTTATATATGCATCTATAAAAAAGGCCGGTATACAACCGGCCTTAGGGCAAAGAAGCTGAGTTAGAGCGCTGCAAACTCTTTTTCCAGGCGCTTCGCTTCTTTTTTGGAAACCCCCCCCAATACCTCTACAGCATGACGAAGGCGTGCACGTGTCATGTCCGGTCCAAGGATCTCCATGGACTCCATGACAGACCAGGAATTTGGCGTACCAGCAATAGCAACAAAAATTGGATGATTAAAATCCCCCAGCTTGATGTCCATTGCTTTGGAAAGCCCTTTAATTTCAGAGAAAATCTGATCACGCTGCCACTGACGCAGCTGCTCCAGCTTCCAGAGAGTGAACTGCAGCACCTTTTTAACATCACCCGCTTCCAGCTTTTTATGGGCAAAGTCTTCAGACGACAGATCAAGCATACCGGAGAACATAAAGGCAGCTATGGGAGCAAAATCACTCAGTCGCTCAACCCGCTCTTTCGCCATTGGCAGAAACTTCATCAGGTAGTCACGATTCAGTAACCAGTGATGCAGGCGGTCAGCAAACTGCTCTGTGGTCAGATTTTCGCGGATCCAGCTGGCATTCAACCAGGAGAGCTTTTCCTGGTCAAAAATTGGACCACCCAGAGATACCCGCTTGATATCAAAATCCGCCAGCATTTCTTCCAGACTGAATTTCTCCCGCTCGTCCGGCATGGACCAACCCATACGACCAAGGTAGTTCAACAGCGCTTCTGGCAGATAGCCCATATCACGATAGTAAGTAATACAGGTTGGGTTCTTCCGCTTGGACAACTTGCTCTTGTCAGGATTTCTCAGCAATGGCATATGACAAAGCACAGGCATATCCCAGCCAAAGTACTCATACAGCAACTGATGCTTGGGTGCAGAGTTAATCCATTCCTCACCACGAATAACGTGGGTGATTTCCATCAGGTGATCATCAACAACATTGGCCAGGTGATAGGTTGGCATGCCATCGGCTTTCACCAGTACCTGCATATCCACCTGAGACCAGTCAATCTCTATGGTGCCACGCAGCATATCATCCACTTTACAGACGCCACTTTCAGGCACCTTCATTCGAACCACATGAGGTTCACCCGCATTCAGCCGGGCCTGGACTTCATCTTCAGAAAGATGAAGGCAGTGACCATCGTATCCAGGCGTCTGCTTATTGGCCATTTGCTCTGCACGCAGGACATCAAGACGCTCAGATGAACAGAAACAGCGGAAAGCATGTCCTTTGTTCAACAGCACATGAGCGTGCTCAGCATAGATCTCACGACGCTCACTTTGGCGATAAGGACCATGCGGACCACCAACATCAGGACCTTCATCCCAATTCAACCCAAGCCAGCGCAGGGAGTCGAGAATCTGCTGCTCAGATTCTGGCGTACTTCTTGTTTGGTCGGTATCTTCGATACGCAGCAGAAACTGGCCGCCCTGACTCTTGGCAAACGCCAGATTAAACAGAGCAATATAAGCAGTACCGACATGGGGATCGCCGGTAGGGGAAGGTGCAATACGGGTGCGTACAGTCATGAAATTGCTTTCTCAATAAGACCTGAGCCTGAATGGGAGCAGGCTGATAGAATGCCAAAACAGGTATTATAAGGCTGAGACCCAGCAGCACCCAAATATTGATTCAATTGAGTAGAGTCAAGCTTCCTTTTTTATCCCCAGACGGGACATCAACCAGCCAATGGTAGTCCCCTGAATCAGCAGTGAGAAAAGAATAACAGCAAGCGTCATTTCTATGATCATTCGCTTTTCAGGCATGGAGTCCGGAATTGACAGCATCAGGGCAACCGGCACAACGCCTCTCAACCCTCCCCAGAACATCACCTTCATTGAACTGCTGTCCACCTTTCCACTGAGTGGAATCAAATTACTGACTGGCAGCAACAGATATACCACCAGGAAGCGCGCCAGGAGCACAGCCACAATGGCAATGATTAGCGTGGGGTAGAACATGCTGAGATGCTCAATATTCCGAAGCAGGAAGTCTTCACTTAACCCTAACAGCAGGAAAATAAAACTATTGGCAACAAACGCCATAAACTCCCAGTAAGGATCAAGATGGCGCAACGTCATAAAGTCTGCCATGGCCCGACGACCATAGCTGCGAGTGATAATTCCGGCAGCGATAACCGACATCACACCAGAGGTTTCAAAGACATGGTCAGCGATGATAAAGCTGGCAAACGCAAGAATGGTTGTCAGCGCGATGTGAACATAAGGCATGCCCCTTGATAACCGGAGCAATACCAGCATTCCTGCCCCCATGGCCGTACCGACAAAAATCCCGCCAAAGAAAACCCTGAAAAACTCGATAAAGGCCGCAAAAAAAGTACCACCAGACAGCCCGGTTCCCGATTGAATGATCGAGAGCACAATACCAAACATGACAATCGCGGTTGCGTCATTAAACAAGCTCTCTGCATCCATCAGCAGAGACATCCGCTCAGGTGCTTTAACCTCTTTAAAAAGCGCAATGACCGCGACTGGATCCGTTGCCGAAATCAGTGCACCAAACAGCAGCGCACCTGCCAGTGTCAGAGGTGTCAATTCACCCAGAATCACGCCCACAACCAGGGTAGACAGAACCACACCCAGAATTGCCAGCATCAACACAGGCACCAGTTCTTTCAAAAGCGCTGAAAGCTTTATATTGATAGCTGCCTCAAAAACCAGCACTGGCAGCAGAACATACATGATCAGGTCATGCGTCAGGGAAAGACGGAGAATGGGAGCCAGTATTTCACAATACTCAGCCGCTATCCCGAGGGCCATACCGATCACAACCAGCCCAATGGTATAGGGAAAGCGCAGCTTTTTAAGAAGGATCGCTGAAATAGCGGCCAATAAGAAAAGACCACAGAAGATCAGCATGGGGATGGCGAGACCAGCGCCAGAGTGTGTTACCGACATTTCCTGTTCCGTTTATAAATAAATGCCGAAATAGAGAGGGATCATAAGTTCGACATTTCAGGCCATGAGTTCAATTTACCCATGGCCATATTGACCGGTCAGTCCATGTCTCGACATACATCAGGAATGGCGAGGTGAGAAGTAAAACCAGAGATAGCGGAGGGCAACATAAAATACGATCACCGTCGCCACCAAAAGTTCAAAACCGGCCAGATTGTTAATAAGATCACAAACTTTTTGATAGCCCTGTTGATTAAGTATATCCGCCAGCTTAAACAACGCTGTAGCCCCAATCACCATTGGAAATGTGAAAGCGGCATATCCAGGTGAAAACGGCAGGCGCAGCAAACGGACAAACGCAACATAGACCAGACTCGTCATAAAAATAGCCAATGGCAGCAGGACTGCAACCAGTAAGTAATTTGGCTGGTTAGTTATGGACAGATAACCCGCCAGAGAAAGGCTCGCTGGTGCCGCCATAATGGCAAATGTAGGTAGTGCGGCATCAGGAATCGCCTCTCTGAAAATCAGACGATATAACATGACTGGCAGTTTTATGAAGTAGCAGCAAAGCCCAAAAACAAACAGCGTAAAGACCAGCTTTTCATGCCCCATACCCGCGCTGGTAACAGCCGCGACAATAATGCCCACTGGGGGCACAAACCAGCTTGGGACCATATGGTGCAAATGAAAATCAATAAATCTGTGAACCGTAAAACCTATAAATAAAAGGAGATGAGCAACAACCGCCAACAGCCAGAGCCCCTTGGCAAAAACAGGTGCCACCGACAACAAAGATTGCGCAATCACCATACTGGCCATCGCACAGGTTGGCATCACGCTGCTTACAACGGGGTGAGCCAGATCCTCCCGAAACAGGTCAGGATTGCTCAAGAATTTCAGCATAATTGCCAAAACCAGCAAACTGGCTACCAGCGCCGACGACAACTTAAACCACTCGGCAAAGCCTGGCAGTACCAAAGCCCAGACCGCTCCCAGACTGGCAATACCCAACGCCAGGCCTCCCAGCGGAGTCGGCACCTTCCTGAGACGGACACTCAAACCTGTTTTATGCATCTGCAAGCCATCTTCTAACTGACTGACAACGGCCACTTGTACTCATCTCCAGAAAATAGTTGGAATAAAGATATAACCCAACAGAAAATAAGAAAAATCAATCTTATGGATAGTTAGATTAAGTTTTACTTATACTATATAAAATTCAATAAGATAATCAGTGATCCGGGTGGCAATAACGTGCATATAACGTTAAGACAACTGCAAGTATTCAGAGCCATAGCGACTCTTGGTCAGGTTCAACTGGCTGCACGGCAACTGTATCTATCCCAACCAGCAACCAGCATGGCCCTGTCTGAACTGGAAAAGCACTTAAACGGCCAGCTATTTGACCGCACAGGCAATAGACTTATCCTGAACGCAGAAGGAAAGAAGCTACTTCCACTTGCGTGTGAGTTATTGGACCGAAGTGAAGAAATCTCACGATTGTTTAATCACAGCGACCATCACAGCGGTAAATTGACCATTGGAGCCAGCACTACGGTTGGCAACTATCTCTTACCGGAAGAGCTGGCCCGGTTTGAAAATGCCAATCCGGAAATCACCGTAGCACTGGATATCCACAACACCACCACCATCATTGAGAAGCTGGCATCACTGGAGATCGACCTGGCCTGCGTGGAAGGCCCTTGCCAACACCCCGGCATTGAAACCATTCCCTGGAGGGAAGACCATTTGATCCTCTTTTGCAGCAGCGAACATCCACTGGCAAAAAGGAAAACGGTAACCATTGAGAGTCTTGAGCAGACGGAATGGATTTTACGGGAGCCTGGATCCGGAACTCGTATGCTTTTTGAGCTTCATATTGGTCAGCATTTACGACAAAGGCACCTGAAAATGGAGCTCAACCAGACTGAGGCCATCAAAAGCGTAGTGCGCTCCGGCATTGGTATTAGCTGCCTATCTGAACTCTGCATAGCCAAGGAACTTGCTCAGGGTGAGCTAGTACCACTTCCCTTCCCCAAAAAAACCATGAAAAGGCAGTTATGGTTATTACTGAATAAAAAAAAATACCGGAGCGGGCTGGTCAATCTTCTTTTAAAAAGCCTGCAAAACTGACAAACAGTACTATTGTCTGAGAAAAAGTCTGGACACCAGGATGAGCTGTTCTATTTTTCTTATTCATTCAAAGAAAAATCAGCCCAGTGCAAACCTTTAAAATGCCAAAAAGCTCATACCAAAGTGCAAAGAAATGAGCACTTCATTCAAAGAGAAGATACTGCTTCTCAGCATTTTTTCGTATGCATTGACGGGCTGCCTAACCGACAACAGGAACGAACAAATGTCTATCACCGCAGGAGCTGTCATCTCCCACCTTGAGATGACAGTAAAAACCCACCGCTTTGATAATAATTCTGATGAAAAAGACGCAAAAATAAAGGCAGAATTCGGCACCACTCTTGCAAATCTCAAGCAGCATACCGTGTTCTCAGTACCTGGCGAAGACAGCATCAAGCGCTCCGCTTTAGTCACCATGCAACGCATGATTGAAACACTCATTGCCGAACGGGAAGTCATCGGTAAGGCTGAAGCCGGGCAGAACTCACAGTCAGGCATTGCGACCTCAAAGACACCTGACCAACCATCGCCCCTCACGGACACATCTTCTGAAATCACTAAAGCCGACACCGCTTCCAAAGAAACATCTCCGAAGCTTAAAGAAGTTACGATTAAATACTACACAAGGCTACCACCAACCCCTCTGTGCCAGAAGCCAGCAGGACAGCCCTCCGAACTGGCAAGCGCGGATATGCAGCATGATGAAGCACGACTAAAAACAATTACAGACAGAAAAATAACAGTACGGGAACTCGCCAAAAAGGAAGGCAATGTAAATATGCATTTAATCTATCTGAAGGGCGGCCTTCAACCCGCCAAAGATGAAACCGATACAACTCACCGAAGTCAGCAGCAACTTGACGCATTTCAGGAAGAATTAGACCTCCCCGGTAATGCTAACTTAATTAACACCCCTCTTGAGCATGAAGAGATGCATGATGAGATTGTTGGCGCTACATACCTGTTAAAAGACACTGAAGACCAGGAGATATTCTTTGGCCTCAATTCTGCTCAAGCAATTGATGCGGACAAACCAGCCTTACCTTGGAGAGTCTGGCTTGGAAATCCATTAGATCCAGAAATTCAAAGCCGTATTAGCGAGTTAGATCACTACGTAAAAACCGGAGAATACATCAACACCACTGCCACTAAAGCACCGTGATACCACCAATACTACTCGTTGCCGTACTCTGAGATTGTTGTAACGGGTGGGTTCCCCACCAACCGTCATCGCCTCGAAAGTGGGAATTCAGGGTTCGCGGAGGATTCTCCCTTCGCAGAGATGATGATTGGTGAGAGAACTCACTCTTATTGTGACAGCATCGCTCTGCATGGAAATGCATACGCACTCACCACAAATTCAACAACCAGCCCCCACCCTGACAAACCCAAGAAGCAAGAGGTTGCCCTCTGCCCTCACTACCCATATAAGAATTCGGCTAATTTTTACACTCTACTATTAAGTATTTGTACCAAAATATACTGATACATTGACTTTGATCCGATGACAAACACACTACACATCTCTAAAATTTCGCCCCTTTCCCTAAACAAACTGGCTTAATTATCATGGAAAAAGTGATCGAAACCCCTGATGCTCCTCCAGCAATCGGCCCTTACTCTCAGGGTATGCGCTTTGGCAACCTGGTATTCACATCTGGCCAGCTGCCTATTGATCCGGAAACCGGAGAAGTCTCTGAAAACACGAAAGAGCAGGCGCATCAGTGTCTGAAAAACCTGAAAGCCGTATTGGAAGCTGCAGGCAGCGGCATGAACCGGGTGAAAAAAGTCACCGTATTCGTTCGCGATATGGATGAATTCAGCAATATTAATGAAGTCTACAAACAGTACTTCAAAGTCCCCTTCCCTGCTCGCAGCCTGGTTGAAGTTGCCCGTCTGCCAAAAGACGTGAAAGTAGAAATAGAAGCACTGGCTACTGTTGACTAATTCATTAGACAAAGCAGCCTGAAATGGTTCTCCTGCATTCAGTAACATCATGAGAACGCATTATTGAACGGGGGGTTAGCCCCCGTTACCACATCAGGTCATCCGGAATCTGATAATCCGCGTACCAATCCTCTTCTTCCTCAGTCAGATCGCCAGATTTATCATTCTGCATGACAATCGCTTCAGGCTTACGCTCTGCAATCTTACTGGCCACCGGGGCAGGAATAACCAGAAAATCCTCACCCAGAACAGCCAGAGCCAGCAAACCTCTTTCTAACTTGGTCAACTGTTCATCAGTAACATACAGCTTCTTAATTTTGTTTTCATAAACAAACTTATATTCTGCTTCCCCCCCGTCACGGGACAACCTGTTAGTCTCAATCAGCTGACGAACCTGAGCATCCAACGCCTTACGCTGGCGCTCATCCTCAAGCTGTCGATTCCGCTCACGATCTTTCTCAGCTTGAGCCTGCCTTTCTTTCTCAAGCTCAACACGGCGCTTTTCCTGGTCGGTCATGTCACCAGACTTGGCAGCCTGCTTTTTCTTTTTCTTATTACTGGTTTTCGCCTGCAATGCCTGCTGCTTGGTCGCAAGACCAGCCTTCATCAGCTGATCACGAAGTGATTTACTCATAGTCTTAAATACCAGAGGGGGATACAGAAAACTGGAATCTTAGCAATCCCTTCTACTGACAGCCAGAGATGAAACAGAGCAAAGGATTTTTTTAGATCTACAAAGAGCACAAAGCCCACAAAGAAGGATCTTCTTGTGGGCTTTGTAATTCTGAAAGCCGATAACGGCGACTATTGATTAATGAACATCCTTCCAGAATTCGCGCTTGAGCAGATAGGCAAACACAAGGAATACAGCCAGGAACAGGAATACATAAATACCCAGCTGCTTACGCTGCTCTTGCATTGGCTCTGCAGAGTATGCAAGGAAGTTGGTCAAATCATAGGCCATTTGATCGTACTCAGCAGGACTCATACTCCCCTTACGCTCAGGATCAATCGTCAGACCACAGATTTTATCTCCGGTCAGCGGATCACGAGCCGTTGGATCTGTATCACCACAATTGTCGATCTGCACCCCCTGAAGCTCCAGAAGCACATGAGGCATACCCACATCCGGGAAGACCTTGTTGTTTACCCCATAAGGGCGACTAGGGTCTTCATAAAAGGTCCTGAGATAGGTATACAACCAGTCAGGCCCACCTTTAACCCGGGAAACCAGTGTCAGATCCGGGGGGGCAGCACCAAACCACTCCTTCGCCTCTTTGGGATCCATACTGTTGTGCATCAGGTCACCAATTTTGGCCGACTTATCGAACACCAGATTTTCCATCATCAGGTCATGAGGAATCCCCAAGTCATCCGCTACACGCTCATAGCGCTGGAACTGTGTAGCATGACAACCTGCGCAAAAGTTCTGGTAATATTTCGCCCCCCGCTGCAGCGAAGCCTTGTCAGAAGGATCAACATTGGCCTCATCAAGAGGGTATCCCCCACCGGCAGCTGCCGCCAACGATGAAAACAGCACCGAAACCAGAAACAACTTAATGGTCAGTATTATTCTTTTCATTAGCCGGTCACCCTCTCCGGTACAGGTTTAGTCTTCTCCCACCGAGTGTAAAAAGGCATCAACAGGAAGAACGCAAAGTAAATCAGCGTACAAATCTGAGCAATAAGCGTATAAGTCACTGTAGCTGGCTGTGTTCCCAGCCATGTCAGGAGAATGAAGACAAAGGCAAAGATCACGATACTGGTTCTACTGATAATCCCCTTGTAGCGCCAGGATTTAACCGGACTGCGGTCCAGCCATGGCAGAACAAAGAGAATAGCAATCGCACCACCCATGGCGATAACACCACCCAGTTTGGAGTCGATTGGCCCAATATCAAAGGTAATCGCCCGGAGGATGGAGTAGAACGCACCAAAATACCATACTGGCGCAATATGCTCTGGTGTCTTCAGGCCATTAGCCGGTTCAAAGTTGGCATGCTCAAGGAAGAACCCACCCATCTCCGGGAAGAAGAAAATAATTCCACAGAAGACAAACAGGAAGACCACAACACCCACAATGTCTTTAACGGTGTAGTAGGGGTGGAAAGCGATACCATCGAGAGGTACACCATCAGGCCCTTTATTTTTCTTGATTTCAATACCGTCCGGATTATTTGAACCGACTTCATGCAGCGCCAGGATATGCAGAACCACCAGACCAAGAATGACGATTGGCAGCGCAATGACATGCAGCGCAAAGAAGCGGTTCAGCGTGATACCGGAAATCAGGAAGTCACCACGAATCCACTGCTGAAGATCCGGACCAATAACCGGAATGGCACCAAACAGGGAAATAATAACCTGGGCCCCCCAGTAGGACATCTGCCCCCAGGGCAGCAGGTACCCCATAAAGGCCTCACCCATCAGCGCCAGGTAGATTGCCATACCAAAGATCCAGATCAACTCCCGCGGGGCTTTGTAGGACCCATAGAGAAGACCACGAAACATGTGGCAATAAATAACCACAAAGAACATGGATGCACCGGTGGAATGCATATAGCGGATCAACCAGCCATATTCCACATCCCGCATGATGTACTCAACAGAAGCAAAAGCGGCTTCAGCGCTGGGCACATAACTCATGGTCAGCCAGATACCGGTCAGGATCTGGTTGACCAGAACCAGTAGAGCCAAAGAGCCAAAGAAATACCAGAAGTTGAAGTTTTTGGGCGCATAGTATTTGCTGAGATGCTTCTCCCACGCCTGGGTGACGGGAAGTCGGGCATCAACCCAGTCCATTATTTTATTTCCCATCACGCATTCTCCTCATCTTTACCGATAATCAGAATATCATCGCCTTCAAAGGAGTAGGGTGGCACGACCAGATTCGTTGGGGCGGGTACTCCTTTATACACACGACCAGCCAGATCGAACCGCGAACCATGGCAGGGGCAGAAATACCCGCCCTTCCAGTTGGCATCAAACTCCATGGGTTTGACTTCCGGCAGATATTTTGGAGAACACCCAAGGTGGGTACACAAACCGACCAGTACCAGGACATCTTCCGTACGTGAACGGTAAGGATTAGTGGCATACTCAGGCTGTTCTGAGTTTTCTGATTTAGGGTCGCGCAAACGACCATCCTGTGATGGCAGCTCATTAAGCATGTCTTTGGTACGGCGCAGCACAAAGACTGGTTTACCCCGCCATTCATAGACAACCTGCTGACCAGGCTCCAGCTTGCTTAAATTGACTTTGACAGGTGCACCGGCAGCTTTTGCTTTTGCACTCGGGTTCCACGACTTCAGAAAAGGCGTAGCAACCCCTACAGCCCCGGCAGCCCCCACCACCGAAGTCGCTGCCACGAGAAAGCGGCGCCGGCCTTTGTTTACGCCGTTGTCACTCATTAACCTACTCTCCCCATCCGGGCTGAATGCCCAATGACTTCTTTTTGTTCATGGGTGTGATAACTGAGGTCTCCTCAGACCCCCAGCCAGGAACTCAGTAAACTTCCAATCGATTATTAAACCGGCTTTCCGTTTTTGAACCCCAAAACTTTATTATTGGCAGGATGCCGTCTATCACAGTCCGTGCGTCACAAAACCAAACAAAAGACATCAGACATGATAACAGATTTACTTCTGAAACAGGGCTTTTGTTAAGCAGTCTCACAAAAAGAAAGACTCAAAAGCTCTCTCGCAGAACCACCTGCAACCCAAAAGGGCAACCTGACAGCTGTAATCAACCCCCAACAATAAAGCCGCATCGCATTATACTTACCCACATAAGCGGCAGTGCGTAATGATACTGGTTTTAGCGCACAAAAAAAATGCCCATAGAGAAAACAGGGCATACGTTTTTTAACAAATTCTTCAGACATAAAAAAACTTCCCGATACGCTCTCCCGAAAGAGGCATAAAGGGAAGTTTTCCAGCAGTCCAACAACCTGCTGGAGAAACCGGCAGGTTGTCTGAGCACAATATCAGCGCTTGGAGAACTGTGGACGCTTACGAGCTTTACGCAGACCCACTTTCTTACGCTCAACTTCACGAGCGTCACGGGTAACGTAACCAGCTTTACGCAGAGGAGAGCGCAGAGTCTCATCGTACTGCATCAGCGCGCGGGTGATACCGTGACGGATAGCACCTGCCTGACCAGAACCGCCGCCACCAGATACAGTGATCTTGATGTCAAACTTTTCAGTCAGCTCAGTCAGTTCCAATGGTTGACGAACTACCATGCGAGCAGTTTCACGGCCGAAGTATTCATCCAGAGTACGGCCATTGACAGTGATACTGCCAGAACCAGCTCTCAGAAAAACACGTGCGGTTGAGGACTTACGACGTCCAGTTCCGTAGTATTGAGTTACAGACATAACCACCCCTGATTAAATTTCCAGTTGCTGAGGCTGCTGAGCAGCATGTGGGTGCTCGCTTCCGGCATAAACCTTCAGCTTGCTGTACATGGCACGACCCAGAGCATTCTTGGGCAGCATCCCCTTAACAGCCAGTTCGATTACCAGAGCCGGATTGTGTCCGATCAGCTTATCAAAGCTCATGGACTTCAGGCCGCCGATGTAACCGGTGTGGCGGTGGTACATCTTGTCAGTAGACTTACGTCCGGTAACACGTACTTTCTCGGCGTTTACTACAACGATGTAGTCACCAGTGTCCACATGCGGAGTGAACTCTGGCTTATGCTTGCCGCGCAGACGCAAAGCGATTTCTGTTGCCAGACGACCCAGCGTTTTGCCTTCGGCATCAACTACGAACCAGTCACGTTTTACTGTTTCTGGCTTAGCACTAAAAGTTTTCATTAAATTCGCCTCTATGATATCGCTTACGCAATACCTGTTCCTACATGGCCGTTCCCTGCTGGGCAAGAGCCAGGCTAATAGCCCCAGATCAGCAATACCGGCCTGTTCAAAACATTGGGCGCTCAATCGGGAAACGGGAGCGGTATTATACCGTTTGGCAAGAGGAAATAAAGCCCCCTTGCGAGCCAGCCCCCTCTTAAAAACTCAGAACCACCCTAACTGCCTTCTGGGACAGTATACCCAGGGGAATAGCTGACGGAATATTTCTTCCAGCACATTGTTTTACCTAAATAATTTGCAGTTTCTCATCAGCTCTGGAGAGGCATGACTAATGAAGCACCTCCAAATCACTGTCAGCAGCCCTGAGAACTTTTAAAATATGACGCCCCTGAAAATCCGGATTAAACTGAAGCCCCTCCGGAAGCACCCTTCTGGCAAGCATCTCAAGTTCTGAGGACGCAGCACTTGTCCGGACTTCAACAGCCAGCAGGAGGGAGCTCACCAGAAAGCCCACAACACTTCGGCTCCATAAACTCACTCCAAAACCACCGGCAAGGGCTACGTAAGTGACAACCAAAGACATTCTATTTACAAATCCGTTTTTCTGATCCCCGTGATACCCCGTCACCATTCTCACCGGTGGTTGCGTTCTGTCATTATCTGCAAAGCTGAACCCGACACCTTCTGTGAGACCATTTATACTGAAAGGCCCCCCAAGATCCAGAAAGAGTTCATTATCCTTGGGAAAATTGTAATATCGATAGCCATATAGGCCACCACGCCCGGCCCCACTGATATACAGTGACCTAAAATCCATCCACTCCAGGCTCATAATATAAAGATTTCTTTCAGGGGACAGCATCAAATCAAGGGCCGACTGATGCGTTGCAAGGATTAAAAAAAGTAACAAAGGGTTTTTCTGCAAAGGGGCAGGCATTGTCCTTGAATCAATTCTTTTTACAAACCGCTTCATCTTACTTTCCGTTGTAAACAACACCTTGTAACCAGAAACCGCTGAAGCAGACTCAGTCATTATTTCCTCAAAGTCCACCTGTAACGACTGCCCGGTTCTTTTAAGGTAAGAAAGATAATTAACATAACCAAAAACCCCGTCTTCAACTTCCTCCATTTCATCAACTTCTTCCGCCTCTGATGGGACTGAAACCATTATTCGACAGGACTCGGCAACCCCCATCAGACAACCCTCTGTATATTTCAAACTTCCTTGAACGCCGTATATATCCCTCAATTCCAAAGAGCCAGCATAGTCTGAAACAACAACCTCAGCAGGCAGATCATGAATACTTGCGATTGCCGGGCCAGTGATAGCAAGTGCGATACAACCACGCAAACACCACCCCACTCCCCACACCAAAGCTCTTGAGAAGAACAAAAACATCGTCTTAATTTCTATCACAAGCCTCACCAACCAGAAACAATGCTGCCAATCAAATGAAAACCAATATAAGGAATTCAGCTCTCGATTATAGACACGCACAAAGCTCAAAACTCACCAGCAGAAATTGAAAAAACATTCAAAAAATATGATTAAAACCAAACAATCAAGACACGAATCTTTACTATTCAACCGGTATGTTTTTTTGCCTGAAACGACCAGTTCGACTCTGCAATCTGTCATGATGCCAGCTGCACCTGACAGAGCTCTGACAACCAGTTACAATCGCAAAAAATCATACACCGGCAGATCAGGAACACCATGCGCGACTTTATTATTGCCCCGAGTATCCTTTCCGCAGATTTTGCCCGTCTGGGCGAAGAGGTCGATAATGTTTTGGCCGCTGGAGCGGATTGGGTTCACTTTGATGTTATGGACAACCATTACGTCCCCAACCTTACTCTAGGCCCTATGGTATGCAAGGCCCTGAGAAAACATGGCGTTACCGCCCCCATCGACGTTCATCTGATGGTCAGTCCTGTGGATCGTATAATCGGTGATTTTATTGAAGCGGGTGCCAGTATGATTACATTCCACCCGGAAGCATCTGAGCATATTGATCGCAGCTTACAACTTATTCGCGAAGGTGGCTGCCAGGCTGGACTGGTGCTCAACCCTGCCACATCTCCCGATGTACTAGAGTACGTGATGGACAAACTGGATATGATCCTGTTGATGTCAGTAAACCCTGGCTTTGGCGGTCAGAAGTTCATCCCCTCCACACTGAAAAAACTCTGCAGGGTTCGCAAGCTGATTGATGATAGCGGGCTGAATATCCGCCTTCAGGTCGATGGTGGTGTTTCAGCCAGCAATATCCGCCAGATTGCCGAGGCAGGTGCTGATACTTTTGTTGCCGGTTCTGCGATCTTTGGTGCTGACAACTACCAGGATGTCGTAACTCAAATGCGTTCCGAACTAGCTGAGGTAGTGGCTATATAAACCATGAAAACATCACTCACCAAGGGCCATCCATTTCTGAACAACCTATCCCTGGTAATGTACGACCTGGATGGCACACTGGTTGAAAGCGTACCTGACCTGGCCGCCGCACTGGACAAGATGCTACTCGATATGGGAATGCCTGCAGCCGGTGAATCCAAAACCCGCTTATGGGTTGGCAACGGCATACCTTCACTGGTTAAACGCGCGCTGGCTGATGATATGCTCGGAGATAAACCCGGCCAGGTGGATTCCTCTCTGTTTGAAACAGCCCACGAGCGCTTCAAGTCCCATTACAGCGAAGAACTCGGGCACCACAGCTACCTGTACCCTGGTGTGTCTGACTTTCTTGAGGCGATGAAGGGGCGCGGCATTAAACAGGTCGTCATTACCAACAAAAGTGAGCAGTTCACTGACCGCCTGCTGCAGTTGATGGGTATTCACCACTACTTTGATTTGACCATCGGGGGTGACAGCCTGACTGAAAAGAAGCCCCACCCCATGCCTTTGCTACACGCCATGCATAGGTTTGATATTCCATCGGACGAGTCCCTGATGATCGGAGACTCTGTTAATGACATTCATGCCGCTAGGGCTGCTGGTGTCCGTGTGGTTGGCCTTCCCTATGGGTATAACCATGGTGAACCTATTGAGCAGGCCAACCCGGACCTTGTAATCCCCAGTTTGAGCGGACTTCTTTAGCTCTGTGATTTCCCGTCTACACTCCATGCTTCATTCTTGAAGCATGGTGTATTCACATGTCCAGCCAATACATTCTTGACCAGGGAATAGCTGGCGCTAACCGACTTGAGCTGCTGGCAGAACTCATACCAATCGCATTTTCTAAATCCTTAAGCTGCCGCCAACTATGCTTAGGCATCATTACCATGCATTATCTAGAACAGATGTCTCGTCGACCACAGCTACCCGAAGGTTTTAATGATGTTGATTTTC
>NZ_LUKQ02000519.1 GCF_001647025.1 Endozoicomonas atrinae | reverse complement strand
GTTTCCAGGTGACGGGGGTGATGTACGTCAGCGGTAGGTTAAGGGCACTGATGACGCCTTCAATGGCTCCGAAGCTGCGCCCCATATTGAACATGGAGGTGACGCCCTGTTTCGGCATGGCGTTCACCTTTTCCAGATAGACCATCGCTATCCGGTCAGCGTCGCTTTCCCACTGTTTTAAAATGTCGGCGGTGCCATAGGTGAAAATGCGCTGCTTTTTGCCTTCACTGACGGTGGGAAAATCGACAACCGCATGCAGCTGGAGCGTGTCGGCGTTGATGGCCGCCATTGCGCCGGTGATGCCCGGGTCTATACCAATCAGCAAATTCATTAAGCTTTCCCTGCCAAACGTAGAAACCGTTTTTTCAACGCTGCCCAGTATTGGCATTATCCTTTGCCAGTACTTTTCAGATTGCTGTTATTGCTTGCTATAAAAATCATGCACTGATCAAAATATCAAATCAACAGCCTAGCGTTTAAAAATAACATTTGTCTGTTTCTCGGATTCATCCGTCATTGCCTCTGCTTTTATTGACGGATTTTTTTCCGTTGAAAGGGTTGATTTATTAAACGCATCACTTTACGTTGAAAATAGCTCCAGCCATTTCCTGCGTATCTTGCGTTGTGCTGGAGTGTCTCTACATGGATTGGGAGAGTTGCATGTCTACACTTGGTGATCGTTTACGGCGCGTTCGCAAAGAACGAGGTCTCAGCCAGGCAGCGCTGGCTGAAGCTGTGGGTTCACGACAAAGCAGCATTAACGACATCGAGTCCGGACGCAATAAAAAATCCGTCTATCTGGTAAAAATCGCTCATGCCTTGAATGTTGATCCCGTCTGGCTGGAAAACGGGTCAGGAAACGTGAATGGCATGTCGGTTAATATCGTCGGTCAGGGGGCTCTCTTGCCTAACTATGAACCGAGGACGATAGTGGACTTTGCGACCGGACGCTATGTCGATAAAGATAACTGTGCGGCTTTATATCGTTGTCCTTCGAAGCATTCCGATGGAGCCTATACCACCATACTGAAATACACCCGTGAAGAACTGCCTCAAAACGCTGTCCTGTATTTTGAGCCGTTCTGCAATTATCACAGCGGTGATGTGGCGATGGTGGTTTTTCCCGACACCGGAAAGAGTGATGTTTACCGCCTGGTATCGCATAACAACAAGGCATTCATCCAGTCGATGGATGCCCGCATAGATCCTGCTTTTCGATCCTCTGAATGCCGGTTGCGCAGTGCTGAAGGAGGCGAAGTATTTTTTACGCAATCGAATGAAGATGACTCGCTTCCAGAAGTCGTGTTGGCGGGTAAGTTATTTTTTGTGGCAATACCAATCGATTAATTCCTGATGTTCGTTTGTAGGATGCTGTGTCGGCTGGATATGGAATTCCGGAGGATAAGCATTTTATGAAGGCTGATTCTGATAGCTCTGTATGGTTCAAGTCAGAAGATCACCTTTTTCTGGTGGATGACAGTAAACCGGTAGAAGCGGGCGATCTGGTGGTTGATCTCAACGCTTCTGATGAATCGGGTGGTGGCTTGCGTGAACCTGAAGTCAGAGTTCGCCAGCTTGGGTCTGATGACCGTGGTTCGGTGGTCTTTGGTAAAGCGACCCATATTGGCAGGTTTTTCCCATTTAAGTGAATCAGTGCTTTGAGAGGGCGCTTTATGCGCCCTTTTAAAGCGCTGTTCATAAACGCACAGACATTTGAATAACCGCTAAAGCCG
>NZ_LUKQ02000518.1 GCF_001647025.1 Endozoicomonas atrinae | reverse complement strand
TGATCATTTGCAACGATGTGGCTTACCACCTTGAAAACGTCATTAGCTAAGGAGTGGCTATGAAATACACAGCACTCCACAGCGTACGGCACGATGGGCAATTGTATCAGGCAGGGGAAACGTTGGAGCTGGACGACACCGCTGCTGATACTTTGCTGGCTTGTCGTGCAGTGGCGGCGATGGAAGCGGCAGAGGCAGAAGTCACTGAGCCAGAAGGCGTCGAAGCAGAGCAGGACGTAAACTCTGTGGAGCCAGAGCCAGAGCCAGAGCCAGAGCCAGAGCCAGAGCCAGAGCCAGAGCCAGAGCCAGAGCCAGAGCCAGAGCCAGAGCCAGCCAAGCCTGCCCCAAAGTCGCAGAAAGGCAAGGGTAAAAAATGAAGTACTGCGACAGCGCCGCCATGATCGCCCGGTTTGGAGAGGACGAGCTGATTCGCCTCACCGACCCGGGCGATGGTGCTATGGACGCCGCCGCCATTGACGCCGCCCTGACCGATGCCAGCGACGAAATAGACAGCTACCTGGCCGTACGTTATACCCTGCCGCTGTCGGTTATTCCTGAGATTGTGGTCAGGCTTTGCGCCGACATTGCCCGCTATCGTCTATACGACGGTCGCATGCTAGACGAGGTCGAAAAGCGTTATGACGACAGCGTCAAGCTGCTTAAGGACATTGTCCGGGGCAGCGCCGTCCTGCCACTACCCACCACCACCGCCAGCACCGAAGTCAGCACCACCCGCAGCCGGGAGGATCGGCTATTTACCCGGGATACCCTGGAGGACTTCTGATGCTATCCCTTGAGCAAGGCCAGCAGGAAATACAGAACCTGATGGATACCGTGATGCTTTACCAGCATCGCAAGCCTTTATTTGAACGGCTGGGACGGGCAGTGCTCACCGACGCCCGTCTGAATTTCCGAAGACAGCATGCACCGGATGGCACACCATGGACACCCTTGAAGATCAGAACCGGGCAGATCCTGAGCGACACCGGTCGCCTGCGAAACAGCCTGAGCTACAAAACCGGCAACGACGAGTTGGAAGTGGGAACCAACGTGAAATATGCAGCGGTTCACAACTTCGGAGCCACCATCCGACCGAAGAAAGCGAAGATGCTCGCTTTTCCCGGCAAGAACGGAAAAACCATCTTTGCCAAGAAAGTCGTCATTCCTGCCCGTCCATTCCTGGGCGTCGAGCAGCGACAGATCAATCTGGTTCAACAGACCATCGAGCAGTGGGTCAAGGACGTGGCCAACCGCAATGTTTAACGAAGCCCTCAAAGCCATTACCGACCACCTGGAAGCTGCACTGGTCAACCACACGACAGATGTGGCAAGTCATCCCGGTCGCTTTACCGAAGCCGAACTGAGCCGCCTGCTCACCGCCAGAAAAGCGGTGCGGGTGTCCATTGAGAACACCCAGAGCGTCAGTGTCACCGGTCAGGGCATCCAGGAGGCGAACCTGTTGATGGCCGCCTTTGTGATTTGCAGCGACAGCAAAAACGGGCCCCGGCATGAAAGCGCCCTGTTACTGACCGAAGCCATTATCGAGCAGCTGCCGTTTAATAGATTCGGCACTGACTACCTGAAGCCGGTAAAGCCCAGCAGCATCTCGGCGGAAAATTTATACAGCGGAGAGATAGACCGAAAGGGGATAGCATTATGGGGCATCTCCTGGGAACAGACCCTGACCCGACCATGAACCACAGAAGGAACTGAACAATGGCCACACAAGATCGCTC
>NZ_LUKQ02000517.1 GCF_001647025.1 Endozoicomonas atrinae | reverse complement strand
GGATTGATTAATAAATATTTAAACGATTTTTATATGTCATCTGTCGCATTTCCAGAGAGGAATTTTGGAAACGCTCTGGAAACGGTTAACTGATTGAAAAATAACCCGTTTCCAATTTCCAGAAACCCCTTACTTATAGTAAGTAAGATTGGATCTAAAAAGTATCCAATCTTACTGAC
This sequence comes from Endozoicomonas atrinae, assembly GCF_001647025.1. GTDB lineage: Bacteria > Pseudomonadota > Gammaproteobacteria > Pseudomonadales > Endozoicomonadaceae > Endozoicomonas > Endozoicomonas atrinae. The sequence goes on along the minus strand of NZ_LUKQ02000517.1, from coordinate 1,557 downwards.
AAGGTTCGGGAGGTGGCAGCCGGTTCAACCAGGAGGGGAACAACATGGACGTGAATGATTTGGCAAAACGTTACCGGGAGGCCTGGCTGGTGGCTCGTCGAGTACCCTCTGGAATGAACCTCGGACACGCGTCGTATTGGCCGGAGTTCAATCCCAACCGCTGGGAGGTGTATCACTCGGAAGATGCGAGGATAAAACCAGCTCCGCCGTCGGCGGATGCCGTGGACCGGATGGTGGAGTGCATGCGCTGGCTGCGTTGGCTCAGCGAGGAGGAGCGAGAGCTGGTCTGGCTCCGTGCTGGCGGATTGTCCTGGCGTGATATCGCTAAAAAGTCAGGGCTGTCTCGAATGACCGCATCCCGGTACTGGCGGAAAGCCATGATGCACGTGATTTTACGGCAAAATCAGTGATGGATTTGCGGGTATTTGCGGGTGCTGTGTTACTAAAGCGTGGTAGAACGTAGAAAGTGTATTTTTCAGGGTGGGACAAAATCAGCATTTTGGTTCATAGTTATCGCTAAGCTCGAAGCAAAGTACATCCAAGCCCCGCACCAACTCTGGTCCGGGGTTTTTTGTTACCTGAAATTCACCCACGTTCACGGAAGAACCATGGCCAGAATCCTCGTCGAATCCATCGAACATCGATCCGTTGCCAGCCTGGTGCCCTACGCCAATAACGCTCGTACTCACTCCGATGAGCAGGTGACCCAGATTGCCCGGTCCATCGAGGAGTTCGGGTTTGTGAATCCGGTGCTGGTGGGCAGCGATGATGTGATCGTAGCAGGCCACGGTCGTCTGATGGCAGCAAGGCAGCTGGGTATGGAAACGGTGCCGGTGATTGTGCTGGGGCATCTGACCGAGACGCAACGACGAGCGCTGGTGATTGCGGATAACCAGATTACGGCCAATTCCGGCTGGGATGAAGACTTGCTGAAACAGGAGCTGGCCGAGCTGGATGCGCTGGATTTTGATCTGGACCTGATGGGGTTTTCCGATGATGAACTCGAAGGTTTGCTGCTGCTGGACGAGCCTGAAGGGCAGACCGATGCCGATGAGATTCCTGAGCCGGAAGAGCATCCGGTGAGCCAGGCCGGTGATTTGTGGGTGTTGGGTGATCATCGGGTTTTGTGTGGCAGTGCTACTGAGCAGACCGATGTGGAAACCCTGATGGCTGGACAGCTGGCCGACATGGTGTTCACCGATCCGCCTTACAACGTGGATTACGCCAATCCTGAGAAAAACGGCAAAGCGAAAAAAGATCGCCGGATTAAAAACGACAACCTGGGCACGGAGTTTTACACCTTCCTTCTGGCGGCTATGAGCAACCTGCTCGGTGTCTGCAAGGGCGCGATTTACATCTGCATGTCGTCGTCGGAACTGGACACCTTACAGAAGTCCTTTCGAGAAGCCGGTGGCAAGTGGTCCACGTTCATCATCTGGGCCAAGAACACCTTCACCCTGGGACGTTCCGATTATCAGCGTCAATACGAACCGATTCTCTACGGCTGGAAGGAAGGCTCAGAGCACTTCTGGTGTGGAGCCCGAGACCAGGGCGATG
>NZ_LUKQ02000516.1 GCF_001647025.1 Endozoicomonas atrinae | reverse complement strand
GAAAATCAACATCATTAAAACCTTCGGGTAGCTGTGGTCGACGAGACATCTGTTCTAGATAATGCATGGTAATGATGCCTAAGCATAGTTGGCGGCAGCTTAAGGATTTAGAAAATGCGATTGGTATTATGTGGTCTCTGAGCTGCCAGACCTCATTGAACAACACTTTCCGGTAAATGATAGACGGAGTGTTGCTGGTCATTCCATGGGAGGACATGGTGCGCTTGTGGTGGCTTTGAGAAATCCTGATCGTTACTCATCGGTCTCTGCTTTCAGTCCGATTTGTAATCCCGTTAATTCGCCCTGGGGGCAGAAGGCTTTTATAAACTATCTGGGGGCTGATCGTGAACTATGGAAAGCTTACGATGCCTGCGAGCTGTTGAATCAAGTATCTGAAGTGGTTCCCACACTGGTGGACCAAGGTAGTGAAGATACTTTTTTACATGAGCAGCTGAAACCGGAAGCATTAAGAAAAGCTGTTGAAGATGCGGGATATTCAATGACTATAAGGATGCAGGAGGGATATGATCACTCGTATTATTTTATTACAACGTTTATTGAGGATCACATAAGATTTCACTCGGAGTGGGTTCTGTAACTGGCTGAAAAAAGGTATTTACTGATTTACAGGTAAATACCTTTTTTAGGTTATGGCACAAAAATTATTCAACGTCCTCTTCCCAGTCATCAATTAACCAGTCGCCAGTCATCCAGTACTGGTCGATATCCATGCTTCTCACAGGATCATCACCCCGATCAAACATGGCTTTACCTTCTTCAAAGGCGTCAAAGCATTCATCTGCCAGTACCAGCCCATGAATGCTGATGCTGCTGCTGAATTCTTCTGGAAAACGTTTGAGGTTGACATCCAGCCCCTGGCTTGGATCAGCAGGCCAGATTTTTTTCAATTCAGTCCGGGAAATACCATAGATGATTTCATCAATATGAATTCCCCGGCAGCGGGCCCAGTAGATAGCCATCAGGCTTAGGTCATCGGGCTCAGAGGTGGTGATCAGGGTCAATGATTGTTTCTGCTGGCAGTCGAACTCACTGGCTAACAGATGAAGAGCAAGCCCTTCAGCGGTATAAAGAGGGCTGATATGGCAGGCATTACAGGCGGTAATCAGTATTTGCCCCGAGGAGTCAAGGATGCAGGCTGTAAATGGAAACGCCGGGTTTGCATTTACGCCAAGTTCCAGCAGCTCACCCATCAGCTCGGTGTAATCAGACATATTGATAGCTCCAAAACACCGTGAGCCCAAGAGGCAGCCAAGACTCACAGTCAACGATGTTGTTGCATGCATACTAAACAAGATACTTCAACATAGTTGATGGTCGACATTTTGTCCGCCTCTGTTGTCTGAATATGACTTGTCTGAGGGCTGTAACGGTATCAATTTATATTTCAGGAGCTCGTAGAGAGGGCTTGGCCACGGATAGGGGGATGGGAGCTGATTCTCTAACTCTTATTTATCAGGGGCTGGGAACGGTTGGCGGATGGCCACTCCCTTTGAAAGAATAAATTTTATGCCCTGAGTGAGCCCTTATATAAAGAAGGCAATATTGGCATCAGTTCAGATTTCTTTTTTCTGATGAGGGGGGCATGGATTAAATTTTTTTGGGGAATGTAATTTAAATTGTGTAAACGCTTGTCGTTAATACTCCAAAATGGAGAATAACAATGAGCGTTGAAATCAACGAAAAACTGGTAGATCAAATAGCCAGTCAGATTAAAACTCAGGATGATC
>NZ_LUKQ02000515.1 GCF_001647025.1 Endozoicomonas atrinae | reverse complement strand
GGAGCAAAGGTCTGTTAACGCCTTGTTTAACTCAATGGCCCGATCCATTCGCCCTACGGTCTGATCTACCCGGACAAAAGGTTACTTTGTCCGTCAGTTTCCCCCTACCACCCCCAGTTCAAAAATCGCCCTTTCCCGGTATTTGACCGCCATGTTGTAGGCTTCTTTGTCGCCGTATTTCTTAATGGAAAAATTTTTGTATTTATTAATTGTTCGTTGACCCAGCGGGTCGGACGAATCAAGTTCGACCCACTTTGCTCGCCAGTAAAGTTCGCCATTGGGTTTAGTCTGCTTACTGACACCCACAGCCTTGGATCGAGCCTGCGCCAGCAACGGCTTTTTCAGCTCAAAAGCCTCGGCAGGCAGGCTGTCACGAAAGGCCAGCGCCACCGCTTTTGCCGTTTCGATACCACCAAGCTTATTGGCAGCGAACTGATGCGTCGTACCATAGGCATAAACACGCCACACCTTTCGTTTCGGGTCTAACGAAAGGTGATGCTCAGGTTCCAGTTCGTCCAGTAGTTTTCGCTGTTCAGGCGTCATTGGTCAATTCATCCTGCTGTCTCATTTTGCAATTCAGCCTTTCGCTCAATATAAGCCAGCCAGGTATCATAAGGGTCGTATTTGGTCTTGAATAACCGGTTCCATTCCTCCACGGCATCCTCAATCATCTGTTGCCAGGCGCCATCTGGAAGGTCATCAAGATCATGGTCGGCGAGGAAATCAAACAGAGCGTTATTCATGGCCTTCAGCCCATGGTTGAGCTGCCTCACTTTGCTGCCAATGAGAACTATCAATCTTCCTGATGAAAGATACTCGCTTAGGGTCGGTTGCCAGAATCATAGGATTACTCAGTTAATAATGCCTGCCACTCGAAAATCCGCTTTTCCAGCCAGGCTTTTCGGTCAAGGCGGCTTTCCAGATTGGGGTAGTAAAAAGGATCGGTAGGATTATTATGCCGGTTGATGCGATGGTTCAACTGGTTGAGTTCTTCCTCAGCGACCATGGCTTTTATCATCACAGACGGTATGACCTGATAACTTACCTCGCCCCGGCTATTGCGGGGCACTTGTCCTAAGTGGATACGATCCATCATCAATACATCCGTGACGACTGCTTATTCAATACTTCGCGTGGTTTCTGCGCCAGTAGCGGGTTAACTCAACAATGGCAACACCTGCCCACACGTACACTAACACCAGAGGATACTTCGCCTTCGTGATATTAATCACGAAATCCAGGGTTTCAGGATCGTTCCAGAATCCCGGGAAGCGAACAAGTGGGCCAACTACCGAGAAAATGGTCAGAGCAACGGTGGTCGATACCAGGGAACGGAACCAGAACCAGCGATTGTTCATCAAGTTACGTATCCAGTGAAACAGCAAAATGTTGACCAGATCAGTCAGTACAATGCTCAGGCCGAGCAGGAAAAAGTTTTTCGGCAGCTCATTGTAAAAAAAATTGACCGCCTGTTGATCGCCGTTACTGTGATCACCATGGATAAAGCCTTCCAGAAAGTGGTCCTGGAGCGCCAGGGCACCACCAAACAGCATCAGCAAACTGCCGGTATAGACCAGTGTCTGACGCGCCCGACGAAAGCCGTACAACTCCGATATGCAATCCAGCAGTACATAGGTAAAGGGGAATACGATACTCCCGCCGGTAAAGTTCAGCCCCATAATATCGGAGTGCCACATGAAGAGGACCGGACAAAGTACCAGCAACCCTACATACAGGCCGAACAGTACCAGAA
>NZ_LUKQ02000514.1 GCF_001647025.1 Endozoicomonas atrinae | reverse complement strand
GGAGCAAAGGTCTGTTAACGCCTTGTTTAACTCAATGGCCCGATCCATTCGCCCTACGGTCTGATCTACCCGGACAAAAGGTTACTTTGTCCGTCAGTTTCCCCCTACCACCCCCAGTTCAAAAATCACCCTTTCCCGGTACTTGACCGCCATATTGTAGGCTTCTTTGTCGCCGTATTTCTTAATGGAAAAATTCTTGTATTTATTAATTGTCCGCTGACCCAGCGGGTCGGACGGATCAAGTTCAATCCACTTTGCTCGCCAGTAAAGTTCGCCATTGGGCTTAGTCTGCTTACTGACACCCACAGCCTTGGATCGAGCCTGCGCCAGCAACGGCTTTTTCAGCTCTAAAGCCTCGGCAGGCAGGCTGTCACGAAAGGCCAGCGCCACCGCTTTTGCCGTTTCGATACCACCGAGCTTATTGGCTGTGAACTGATGCGTCGTACCATAGGCATAAACACGCCACACCTTTCGTTTCGAGTCTAACGAAAGGTGATGTTCAGGTTCCAGTTCGTCCAGTAGTTTTCGCTGTTCAGGCGTCATTGGTCAATTCATCCTGCTGTCTCATTTTGCAATTCAGCCTTTCGCTCAATATAAGCCAGCCAGGTATCATAAGGGTCGTATTTGGTCTTGAATAACCGGTTCCATTCCTCCACGGCATCCTCAATCATCTGTTGCCAGGCACCATCTGGAAGGTCATCAAGATCATGGTCGGCGAGGAAATCAAACAGAGCGTTATTCATGGCCTTCTGCCCATGGTTGAGCTGCCTCACCTTCCTGCCAATGAGAACTATCAATCTTCCTGATGTAAGCGATTCGCTTAGGGTCGGTTGCCAGAATCATAGGATTACTCAGTTAATAGTGCCTGCCACTCGGAAAGCCGCTTTTCCAGCCAGGCTTTACGGTCAAGGCGGCTTTCCAGATTGGTGTAGTAAAAAGGATCGGTGGGATTATGATGCCGGTTGATGCGATGGTTCAACTGTTTGAGTTCTTCCTCAGCGACCATGGCTTTTATCATCACTGACGGTATGACCTGATAGCTTACCTCGCCCCGGCTATTGCGGGGCACTTATCCTAAGTGGATACGATCCATCATCAATACATCCATGACGACTGCTTATTCAATACTTCGCGTGGTTTCTGCGCCAGTAGCGGGTTAACTCAACAATGGCAACACCTACCCACACGTACACTAACACAAGCGGGTATTTCGCCTTCGTGACATTAATCACGAAATCCAGAGTTTCAGGATCGTTCCAGAATCCCGGAAAGCGAACGAGTGGGCCAACTACCGAGAAAATGGTCAGAGCAACGGTGGTCGATACCAGTGAACGGAACCAGAACCAGCGATTGTTCATCAAGTGACGTATCCAGTGAAACAGCAAAATGTTGACCAGATCAGTCAGTACAATGCTCAGGCCGAGCAGGAAAAAGTTTTTCGGCAGCTCCTTGAAAAAAAAATTGACCGCCTGTTGATCGCCGTTACTGTGATCACCATGGATAAAGCCTTCCAGAAAGTGGTCCTGAAGCGCCAGGGCACCACCAAACAGCATCAGCAAACTGCCGGTATAGACCAGTGTCTGACGCGCCCGACGAAAGCCGTACAACTCCGATATGCTATCAAGTAGTACATAGGTAAAGGGGAATACGATACTCCCGCCGGTAAAGTTCAGCCCCATAATATCGGAGTGCCACATGAAGAGGACCGGACAAAGTGCCAGCAACCCTACATACAGGCAGAACAGTACCAGAA
>NZ_LUKQ02000513.1 GCF_001647025.1 Endozoicomonas atrinae | reverse complement strand
AGACTGTAGTGATAAACTCTTCAACGGGCATGACTGAAACCTTCTTTTTTGCTTTTTACTGCTTTTAATAGCAGAAAGCAGGTTCAGTCATGTCTCCTTATGCAAACCTAAAAGTCGCACATGGCGTTATATATTCTTCAATCCAGAGTGAGGGAAGTGGGTCATTAAAGGGAGGTTGGGATGGTTTTGTAATTGGTACCTGGCAGCGGTAAAAAATCATGGACAGTACAAGGGTGGATCAGTATTATTGTCAACCGCTGGAGTCGCTGTCTGCTGCTCTGGAAGTGCACCCGTAGCTCAGCTGGATAGAGCGCTGCCCTCCGGAGGCAGAGGTCAGAGGTTCGAATCCTCTCGGGTGCGCCATATTGGCGGTATCTACGCCGATAGTAAGTGCTCACATCTTTGCCCTTCCAGATTTTCAACCTACGTATAACCTACACCCCGCATCAAGATTCTCTCTTCTTTTGGTGTCAAACTCTGTCCAGCGTTGTCTATGTCAGCTCGTTCGTTTGCCTGATGTATTCCAATGGATTGTTCTTGTCATCCATAGAATGGGTATTTTTTGCTGCCTTAAACGATTGATGAAGCTCGATCATTATCGTTCTTTCTGGATATTAACTCTCGTTCATTGCCTCTCCCCGAAAACTCGTCAAAATCGCCCTGTCATTACGACCGATCAAGGAGGATCTTGTCATGGCTAAGCTGATTATGCGTTTCAGTAAAAGTAAATTGATGGCGTTAAAACCCTCAAGTAGACCGTACTACGTCAGGGATGAGCTTGGCGCTGGTTTGCGTTTGAAAGTACTTACTTCCGGTGCAAAGACTTTTCAGGTGCAGAAGCGTGCAGATGGTCGGGTGAGGACGATCACCATCGGCTACTTCGTCGATCGAGACGGCAATATGCAAGTTCATCCGGAACAGGCCCAAAGAAGAGCTCGGGAAATATACAATGATTTGGTACTGGGCATACATAAAGAGGCTAAGCCTGAAGATGGTGTAATCACCTTGGGTGAGTTTTTCAAGCTTTATCCGAGCTACATCAAAGGGCAGCTTAAAACAGTGGATGCAACTTTGGCGCGCATCGAACGAAATTTTTCTCACCTTTTTGGTTTACCTCTTAACGAGATCACTCCAAAAATCATCCAGCTCTGGCGCAGGCAGAAAATAGCGGAAGGCTTAAGCAATAGCACCATTAATCGGGATGCTAACTCACTTCGCGGACTCTTAACTCGCGCTGTTGATGATGAAATTCTGGAAATTCATCCGCTGCACCGCTTGAAAAAACTGCCAGAAAATAAAATGAAGCGAAAGCGATTTCTAAATGACCAGCCAGAGATAGAAGGGGAGCCCAGTGAGCTTGATCGATTTATTCAGGCCATGATTACTCGTGAAAAAGTGTTGCGTGAAAAGCGCCGCAATAGCAATGCGTGGCGTAAAGAGCGTGACTATGAATTGTTGCCAGATCTTGATCAGCCTTTTGTTGATTATGTGCGGCCATTATTAATGCTGGCCCTTTATACTGGAATGCGTCGAGGAGAGTTATTCAGGTTGATGTGGTTTAACGTCAACTTGAATAGGCAGCTAATCCATCTGCCAGAAACCATAACAAAAACCAGTAAGGGCAGAACGATGTCATCACCGGCGTAAAAAGTCCTCAAAACACCAGTCCAAAATGACCTGTCGTTAAGTATAGCTTTTTGGGGTGGTCTGCAAGTCTGATAGTTCCAGAAAGTTAAATATTTTACTAAGCTGACTC
>NZ_LUKQ02000512.1 GCF_001647025.1 Endozoicomonas atrinae | reverse complement strand
ACCATTCGCACCGGAGTTAAACAGCTCAGAAAGGCTATGGGAGTGGATGCGGGAGCATGACTTATCAAACAAAGCATTTTCAGGTTATGAAAATATTGTAGATTGTTGCTGTGAAGCTTGGAATAACCTTTGCAGCGAAGCTGGTCGACTGTTCAGTCTGTGCTCCCGTGATTGGGCAGTTATACAGTAGTTAGAAAATTCAATTGGTATTATATATTTAATAACTCAAAGAAAAAATATATGCAAAAATTACAAAGTGACAATAAATAGCAAGCCTTTTATATGTCGTTAAGCTTCCGAAATAGATTTTAATTTAAATATGAAGAAAGTATGTCTTGTTACAAATGTATTACCAAGCTACCGGAAAGACTTTATTCAGAGGCTGATTAAATCAAAGGATATAGATATTAAAATTTATTGTCAGAGGGAGTTGCAAGGCTCTAAACATAATTGTATCGATGAGGAAGTTTTAAATGGATCTGTTCAGTATGTAAAGCACTATACTATCGGAAATAATAAACTTGTTTTTCAGTTTTTACCATTTTACAGAATGCTAACTTCGTTTGACTACTATGTCTTCACAGGTAATCCCAGAGTTGTTTCATCAGTAATATTATCCACTATTTTATTCTTATTAGGAAAAAAAACAGTTGTTTGGGGGCATGTTCACACTGCAGGGGCTTCAAAAATTACCGAGAAGATTAGGTTGTCATGGTGGAAGTTTTTTAGTGGTGCGCTTGTTTATACTGAAAAAGAGAAAAGGGATTTGAGCCAACTAGGGTTCAACGGCAGTGTGACTTCCCTGAATAATGGGTTGAATTATTCTGAGGTAATCAAAGCAAAAGAGAAGAACTCTAATCCTTATTTCGACCGGTATAAAGATGGCTGTTTCGTTTCTTGCTGTCGTTTAATTGGAAAGAATAAACTTGATTTGTTTGTAGATGTGTTTTCAAAATTGGTCGAGGAGAATGATTCTCTTCAATGGGTGATTATTGGCGATGGCGCGGAGAGAGAAAAGCTGGAAAAAAAATAATGGAGGCGAGTTTATCTGGCCATATTGAAATGGTTGGAGCAATTTATAATGAGGATGAAATTGCCAAAATATTAATGAAGGCAAAGTTCTTTATCCATCCTGGAGCTGTAGGACTCTCCATACTTCATGCTCTGTCATACAACATACCGGTTATTACTCATAATGACGGTAATAACCATATGCCTGAGTTTTGTGTACTTGAAGATGGCGTTAACTCGTTATTGTATGACAATAAACAAGGCCTACTGTCCACAGTTAAGAGTGCACTATCCTTACCAAGGGCAGATTATCAACAGTTAGCAAAAAACTGCTCAGATGTACCAGAGTACTCTCATAATACAAGAGTAATGGCTGAGAGATTTATTCAAGCCATGAAATAATAAAAATATATGTGAAGGTTAAATATATATGCTCAAGGATCGAGTTAACTTATCAAAAAGCTTGCTTTTTCTTCTTTTTGGATCTTTATCTTGGTATGGCTCGAATGGTATAAACGTACCCTATGAATTCCATAGAGCCTGTAAATAATTCTGTGTAAACGCCACCAAAACTATTACTCCTTGAACCGGTCAGGAAACATAATTTCAAACCGGTTCATGGCTGCTTTCCAGTTCCTGATCGGCATGGTCCATTTCTCGGAAGCTTTTTCCATGGCCAGATAGATTACCTTCATGACTGACTCATCAGTCCGAAAAATCTTCCGGTTCTTGATCGCCTTACGAATGACGC
>NZ_LUKQ02000511.1 GCF_001647025.1 Endozoicomonas atrinae | reverse complement strand
TTTCTCGCCAGAGCCTGCAAGCGACCGTCCTGATTCATCGCCTCTATTTTCAGGGCGATGGAACCCAGCAGGTTCTTGGTGTATTCCAGGGCACCACTGTCGGCAATTTCAGCCAGGAACTGCTGCCAGCTGTCTTTCAGGTTGCTAACATAACCGGACAGCAAACTCATATTTTTGGCCGCTGCACCTTCAGCACTTTTGCCAATTTCGGCAATCAGCAAGGCGATGGTATCCCGCCCCAGCTTCCCGGCAGACGACAGTTTCTGTAACTCCTGTACATTTTTGCCCGTAGCCTTTTCCAGTAATTCCCACACCGGAACGCCACGCTCGACCAGCTGTAGAATCTCCTCCCCCTGAAGTTTCTGTTTTGCCCAGGCCTGACCGACGGCCAGTGTGATGCCATTCAGCCGCTCCATCCCGCCGCCCAACTTGGAAGCCTGATCGACAATGGCCTGCATAGACCCATCCATGGGATCCAGACCAAAGGCTTTCAGCCGGACAAATGCTTCAGAGACCTCCTCCAGCTGGAATGGCGTGTTGCGGGTAAAGTCCTTAATCCAGGCCAGCGCCCGTTCACCTTCCGCCATGGAGCCCATAATGGCTTCCAGCTGAACACGCAGGCGCTCAAACTTATCGCCGGTGGTCAGGATGGACTCAATGCCACGTTTGATGGTGTACAGCCCTGCCACTGCTGCGACCAAGCCAGCGAACCGTCTGGTTAGGCGACCAATACCCGATGATGCCTGCTGGGCATCCCTCGAAATGCTCTTTAAACCAGAGCGCCTGAAACTCTTGGAGGCTTCCTTAGCCCGATTGCTGGCTTTTTGAAATGCCGCTGACGTTTCCCGAAGTTCCTGTCCAACTCGTTCCTGCTGTTGCGCCAGCTGGCGATTGGAAAGTCCCGTCTGGCTCAGACTTTTGCGCAACTCAGCCAGCTTCTGTCGCTGCGTATGGTAAGACTGGTTGGCTGACACCACCGCTTTACGGGCAGACTCCAGCCTGCGCTGTAGAGTCTTTGTGGGTTTCTCTGCCTGCTGATATTCCCGGGCCAACCGTTCAACCTTCATCTCGGCTTCACGAAAAGCCCGACCAGCCTCACGCACAGCAGATGTCTGTTTTTGGAAAGACGACAGCAATCGCTGTTGCTGTTCCAGTTCAGTGAGTTGACTCTTGAGGGATTGGGCTCTACTGCGCAGGGAGTCCAGGGAGGCGGCAGACTGCTTAACCGGACGTGACAGGGTATCCCGCGCTTTCAGCACCAACCGAAGCGCGGTTTCTTTGATGGAGGGCATAGGAAACTCGGCGGGTTATTGGGCCAGATCCAGCTGCATAAACGGACTCAGGCCCTGGCCGGTAATGGTAGGATCGGACAAAACATCCAGCTGCAAGGGAATGTTGGCAAAGTCATCAGAGATAAAGCCGAGGTTCTGGACTGGTGAGAACTTGACCCGATGGACCCGGATATTAAACGGCAGTCCTTCCTGGGCATCGTTCAGGCCTTCCATAAAGAGCACAAACTCCCGACCGGACTCCACCAGTGCCTGAACCATATTGGCAGGTAGTGGTGTATAGCTAACCTTGATCCCCAGGTTATCAATACCACCACCGTCAATAACCTTGATGCCTGACTGAGTCAGTTCATAATCATCACCAGCAACGAGCGTAGTATCCAGGCTGTCTTTGACCGTGATGGACTGATTAAGGTCCGGTAGCCGTTTAAACGGAATCAGTTCATCCGCTACGCCATGGCTAACCAATGGCTCAT
>NZ_LUKQ02000510.1 GCF_001647025.1 Endozoicomonas atrinae | reverse complement strand
CCACATATTGTCGGCTCCAGCCTTGACGTTTGGCGAATTCTGACTGCGACAGTAGCTTCATAACCCCGCTCGCCCCCTCTCTTCCCCGCCAGAGCCCGACCTATCCTCCAAGCAATTGATAATTATCCGCTTTTTCTTGATAACCAGCGGTTATAGAGCCTAACTGTACATAACAACAACAAATCAACCGAAAGGACAAGCCAATGAACAAACGCATCGAAAAAGTCCTGGAAGCCATCGCCAGAAAGCATCGACTGTTCGATACCCTGAGCGAACAGAACACCTCCGAAGATTTCAATGAAGTCGCTGTCTGGTGCGTTAGAAGCGCCCTGGAAGAGGCTTACCTGCAAGGCGTCAACGATGGACAACAAAAATCCAAAAAAGAAGGAGAGACACCATGAAACACGACAAACTCACCCAAGCCCAAGAAAACGTGCTGCAACAAGCCGCCAAAACCGGAACACTGCACGCCTCCGATCTCACCATCAAAGGGGGAGCCCGAAAGAAAGTGTTAGAGAGTCTGACCAGTCGGGGCTTCCTGATTTCCCTGAAAGAATCCAATACCTACGACATCAGTCCGCAGGGCAAAGCGGCTGTTGGTTTCGAGGAGAAACCAGCCTCTAAAGACAAGGGCAAAATCCGCACCGGCACCAAACTCCACACAGTGATTGAACTTCTGGCCCGCCCGGAGGGTGCTGCCATTGAAGAAATCATGGACAAAACCGGCTGGCAGAAGCACACAGTCCGAGGCACTTTCGCCGGTGCCCTGAAAAAACGACTGGGGCTGACCATCGAATCGGAGAAACCGGAAGGTCAGGACCGAATCTATCGGATCACCGCCGGACTTGAGACCGTCTTATGAGCACCCGGTCAAGAATAGCGAGGCTGCTGGATGACGGCAGCTATCGCTCCATCTACTGCCACTTCGATGGGGATCGGGTTGGCCAGATCCTCAGGCAATATTTCTCCAGTGAGAATGATGCCAGGGCAATTATCAATCTTGGTGATATTTCAGGCATTGATAAAGACGGTGCCAAGGCTTACAAGGATATGGGCGATCCGTGGAGTCGAGTCCGTCCCAAACACAGTGCAGACTTAACAGCGCTGTTGAATCTGGCGTACGACACCGATGCCGAGTTCCTGCACTACTGGCAGGAGGGCCAATGGCACACCCTCCAGATGAGTGGTCCACGATGATGAGACCGCCTGTTCTTCTGGCCGTTGAACTCTCCAACGGCCATTTTATGTCTTGTCGCTTACTCTACCCGGACAGAAACACCCTCTCTTATCTCAACCGCTGGTACCGGGACATGGTTGAAGCGATTTTCCTGATCGAGCTGGGTAACCTGCACTCCATCCAACGGGCAAGAATCATGGCCATGCACCGCGACTGGGGAGAGCTCTGGACCGATCATCAACCCAGGTTTTCTCGCTCATGGAATCATCTGAATGCACTGGCCCGTAGCCTGAAGGTCGAGGCTCTCTTTGTTCATAATGAGGGGGAATGGGAAAGCCGTCGTCCATTTGACCAATAACTTTAATCATCCACTAATTCCGTGGATAACCCGGTGCATAACCGGTGAGATAGACTACAAAACAGGGAAATAAAGCGATCAAAATCAAATGATCATTATTTGATCAGCGGTGTATAAACCACCAAAAGAAAATCCCCGCACAGGGCGAGGTTCGTAGAGAACAACCGGAGTCGTTATAAATTCCCGGGCATCCTGCTTGATTTTTCAGGGCTTCCCTCGGCTCACATCATTGT
>NZ_LUKQ02000051.1 GCF_001647025.1 Endozoicomonas atrinae | reverse complement strand
GAGCGAGGCCGGAACGAACTGGCCAAAGGCGGTCACCAGAGCATCACCACCATCGAACTGCCGCTGACCGACACCAACACCGCCCCCGGACTCATTGAGCCAGGGATGCTGGTCGAGGTTCAGGACACCCTTTTAGGAGAGAGCGGCGATTGGCAGGGGCTCTGCCTGCGAACCCATATCAGCGCCTCAGGGGGATTAAACGCCGTTATTCAGAGTGTAGAGCTGGAACGACATTATTAAGACAGGAAAACACCCATGGCCACCACCAACATCTGGCAGCAATTCAAATCACTAATACCAGAAGGAGCAAGAAACGTTGTCACCATTACCAGCAACAACGGTGACGGAACCAGCAGCGCAACATTGAGAGATGGAACTATTATCAGGGTACAGGGAGAAACGGTCGTGCCAGGAAATAAGGCACTAATCGAAGATCGGGTGGTTAAAGTAGAAGTGCCAGGGCTGGCGGTTTATGAGGCGGAGATTTGAGGAGAGCCACCAGATATGCAAAGACAGCCGCCGAAAGCAGGGGATAGCCACTAAGTACCGCTAAATATAGCCACTTAGACAGCCACTATATAGAGCTAGTTACAGGGTGTAGCCACCTTATTTATGTACCAATTGATTATATGTGTAAGAAAATGAAGAGGAAATACTGGTTGTAAAGTTATATGCGCTCTAGGGTTTATTTGCCAGACATGAGAATACCCCAAGGTTGAATGAGTGCAGATTTCTTTGGTCAGCATTTATCTATATGTCAGGTATTACAGCGAGGGAATGTTACAGAAAAATGACGTTAAGGAAAATTTGATGGGATTTTTGCAGGTTTCGCAATGTATGAGTTGCTGTTTTCCAGTTGTTGAGGTGGTAAAGGGGAGAAACTTTTTGATGAGGGGAGATGAAGGTTGAGTACTTTTGGCTCAACCTTCAATCAAGTTATTTTCTCCGTCTGAAAGCAGGCATTGAGTGGTCAAGTATGAAGTGTTTATCTTGCAGGTTATCAACCTCTGCTTTTTGCTTTTCCTCCCATTCTTTTAATTCTTTCTTCTCCTTTTCAATGCGCTCATTCCACTTCTCTTTTGCAACTTCAACGCCATACAGGAATCCTCCTATACCACCAACAATCGTCGCAGCAATCTGTATGGTGGGTACAATTACTTGCACTGCGGGTATCGGTGATAACAGGAAAGAGGATGCAGTACCTGCAGCAAGCCCCAGGCCAAGGCCAATAGTCGTTTCTTTCACAAGCGCTGTGGCACAGATAACTACACGAATAGAGTAGTTTTTCAGAACCCAGAGTGCATGTGATATGTTTTGAAGGTAGGGTTTGCAAGCTTTAGCGATTTTAATCACTCTCTGCTTGATTTGGAGAGCAGCATCAGTGGCTGATGATTTAATGGATTTGGCGACATCCTTGATCGAGCTGGCCGCTCTACCCAGAAAGCTGGGGCTGTCTTGATGGAAATAACTTCCTTGGTGGCAGATGGCATAACTTGGTGTGATGACCATATTCAACCTCCATTCTCCTAAATAGTACTAATGTACTATTTCAGTATTTTAGATTCCTGAAGATTGAAATAGTTTTAAGCAATGCTAACAGGATGGTTAGTATTGCTAACATTGATGCCTGATCATTTTACTGGGTTTGGTACAAGACTTGAGTAAGTACGGATACAAATGCGTCGCAGCAAGGAGGATTGCTTAAAGTAATAAAAAACAATGAAGCCCTTCGATTTATGAGGTGTGCTTTTATATTAAGATCCTGAAATAAGAAGACCTGAGCTTAATTTGTTCAGCTTTGCATTCTCTCTTTCTCAACGCGCTCCTCCCATTTGACTTGTGCAAGTTCCACACCGTGTAGGAAGCCCCCTATACCCCCGATAACAGTAGCTGCAAGCTGTATGGTGGGAGCAATAACAACAATGGTTGGAAATGGAGATAGTAGAAAAGATGAGACAGTTCCTGCCGAAAGGCCCAATCCAAGCCCCTTGGTCGTTTCTTTAACGATCGCTGTTGAGCAGATAACCACTCTAATGGAGTAGCTCTTCAGGGTGCTCAAGCCAGCAGATATAGATTTGATATAGGGACTGACGGTTTCAATCAGCAAAACAGATCTTTGATATAGGCTTTTTGATAAAGATGACAGGTTTGGATTTAGTTGTGTAAATAATGCTCTTGGAAGGGGCTCTGTTCTCATGCGAACCAGCCGGGGCACCCTGATAAAATAATGAGTGCTGTTGTTGATAATGGCAGATGGTGTGAAACCATGCTTACCCCTCCCCCTTTGTTATTTATAACTGTCAGTTTGGGTTTCCTTGATTTTTATAGATGTATAGGGGTGCTTCACGCAAGTACAAATAAGAGTTATTCGCATTTGCGTGAAAGCTGTTGCTCTTTGGTGGTCATAGTCATAGAGAGCAGGCGATCCCGAGGAATATGGCTGCTCCAATCCAATGGTTAGAAAGAAAGGCTTTGAAGCAAGGGCCCCTTTCACGGTTACGGGTTGACCATTGCTGGTGAGTAAAGCCGGCAGCCGCGACAACAAGGCTTAAATAAAATGGCCAGGCCAGTTCAAGCTGCAACCCCAGCATGGTCATCGCTACCAGAGTAAAAGCCTGAAAGCAGCCGATAATCAGGTTATCCATCTCACCAAATAAAATGGCTGTGGATTTAATACCAATTTTCAAGTCATCGTCTCTGTCCACCATGGCATACTGGGTATCGTAGGCAACGGTCCATAGGAGGTTAGCAATAAACAAAAGCCATGCCTGAATTGTCAATGTACCGGCTTCAGCTGCATATGCCATGGGGATTGACCAACCAAATGCTGCTCCAAGTACTACTTGAGGTAGATAAGTATGTCGCTTGGCAAAAGGGTAGGCAGATGCCAGTAGCAGTGCAGCAAAGGAGAGGTAGATGGTTAGGGCGTTCGTGGTCAATACCAGCAGAAAGGCGACTAAGAACAGGCTGGCGGCGTATATCAAGGCTTCTTTTGGGGTTATTTTTCCGGTCACCAATGGACGCTGATGGGTTCGTTTTACATGACCATCAAAATGTCGGTCAGCATAGTCATTAACAACACAGCCAGCACTGCGGGTCAAAATGACGCCCAGAATGAAAACCACGAGATTGTGCACAGTGGGTATACCATCGGCGGCAAGCCAGAGTGCCCATAGTGTTGGCCATAGCAATAGATAGATACCAATAGGGCGATCTAGGCGAGCCAGTTGAATAAAGTCTTTCCAGCGTGGCAGATGCTGATCAAGCAGCTCTGCACATTTATTAGAGCCTGTTATTGATTGTATGAGTTTCATCTGCGCCCGTAAAAATCTGTGTTTTGAAAATAGTCAGGGCCTTCCAGCCGATAAATTTTTTGCCGATAAACATAGGTGAGCAGCCAGGCTGCCATGTGTCCAATGTCTATGTAGTCTTTGTTTTGTCGGCCTGCCAGAGCCAATTGCTTACAGCAGGAGACTACCATGTTTACAAAAGACTTACGCCCTCTTCGAGAACAACTTTTCAATCACTCCCTCTACCAGAAAATTGACAGTATGAAAAAGTTGTCGGTCTTTATGGAAGCTCATGTATTTGCTGTATGGGATTTTATGTCGCTGGCGAAAAGATTGCAGCTTGAGTTTACTTCGATGCAGCTACCTTGGGTGCCAGTTCCGGATGCCCGGTCTGCCCGCTTTATTAATGAAATTATTCTCTATGAAGAGACTGATAAGGATCGGCATGGAACGCCAATGAGTCATCTGGAAATGTATCTTGCTGCCATGCGTGAAGTATCAGCAGACACCAGCAAAATTGAGCAGGTCATTTACAGCATTAAGACTGGTGTTCCCTGGCAGCAGGCTATGGTTGTTGCTGAAGTGCCAGAATACATTCAGGCATTTGTTTCGGATACGCTGAAGGTAGCCCAGTACGGTTCGTTACCGGAAGTGGCCAGTTATTTTCTTTTTGGGCGTGAAGATGCCATTCCGGAGATGTTTTCTTCACTGTTGAATCATTGGGAAATTCCTCCGAAGTCAGTTCCTTCCATGACCTACTATCTGGAGAGGCATATCGACCTTGACGGAAATGAGCATGGCCCCGCTGCAGAGAGTCTGCTGAGGCAGTGTATCAATGGAGACAAAACTGCAGAGAAGGCTGCAGTTGATAAAGCTAAAGCGGCCATCTCATCTCGGGTACGATTTTGGGATGGTCTTGAGAAGCAAATAGACAAAGTTACAGCTGAAGAGCAGCAGGGGGCTGCTCATGAAGCCGAGACTATCGATGAGAGTAACGCTTAGCGTTGCTCACGCTCAGGTAGAAAAACCTCGCATACCGAGATAGGTTTTTCTCTCAGATAAAACAGGGATCGTCTGGCCCAGGCGATTTCGGTTTCAAAATCGAAATCGAGATGTGAATTAAATTGACTTGCTTTTAAGTCGGTGACCTCAATCGGTCCGCGGCGAAGACCGGGTTGACTGAAAATGTATTCCCCTAATGGCTTGTCTCCCAGTTCCAGAAGTACTTTATTCTCACCAGACAGACTGGATTCAGGTAAAACACTGCGGGCAAAAACAACCGGTTGACCTGAACCAAAAAGCAGAACTTCTCTTATGCTGGCACGCTGATCATCACAATGAAGAAAGGCTTTCTCTGATGCATCAGGCTCCTGCCAGTCATGAGAGATGACTCGGACAAAAAATTCATTGTTGTGTACTTGCTTCAGCCGCCGGGTAAGCGAGTGCTGATCCAGAATCATTTCTCGAAGTGTATCAGGAATCGTTTTGGCATCTTGGGCGGGTTGCCAGTTCATATCAGCAAAATCAGCAAGGGGCATCAGCAGTACATCCTGCCTGAAGTCGAACTAACGACTTCAGGATCTGTCAATCAAGTGGGGATTAATTTGGCAATGAGCCTTCAACACCCTCCACATACCAGTTCATGGAAAGAATATCACCATCGTTCAGCTTTGTACCCTCTGAAACTTTGATGGAACCATCCTGTGCTTTGATGGGACCTTCAAAAATAGTAAATGTTCCATCTGCGATCTGTTCCTTGAAGGTTTCGACCTGAGCAATGACTTTTTCGGGTATGGCTTTGTTATAAGGTGCCATTTCAACCATGCCTGCAGAGAAACCACCCCATACATCTTCTGGCTTCCACTGCTTATCCAGTACCGCTTTGGCCGTATCGGTATAGAAGCCACCCCAGTGAACCATACTACCGGTCAGGTGGGCATCAGGGCCAAAGCGGGTCATGTCCGTGTCATAGCCAAAGGCGTATACCCCTTTGTCCTGGGCGGCCTGAACCGGAGCGGGTGAATCGGTGTGCTGGTTGATGATGTCGGCACCCTGGGCAATCAGTGACTCAGCCGCTTCACGCTCTTTGGCAGGGTCATACCAGCTGTTGATCCAGACTACTTTTACCGTTGCATCAGGGTTTACACTGCGAAGGCCAAGTGTAAAGGCATTGATCCCCTGAACCACCTCAGGAATCGGGAATGAGCCAACATAGCCAATCACATTGTTCTTGGTCATGTGTCCGGCGATAACGCCAGTCAGGTAGCGACCTTCATAGAAACGGGCAGAGTAGGTGCCAACATTCTTCCCACGTTTGTAACCAGTCGCGTGCTGGAATTTAACGTTGGGAAACTGCTTGGCTACTTTCAGCGTTGGGTTCATGTAACCAAATGAAGTGGTAAAAATCAGGTCGTGTCCCTGCTGTGCCAGTTTACGGATGACCCGCTCTGCATCCGCACCTTCAGACACACTCTCAACATACGTGGTTTCGATATTCTTGCCCAGCTTCTCAACCATCTCCAGTCGGCCTTCATCATGACCGTAGGTCCAGCCGGCATCACCGACAGGGCCGACATAGACAAAGCCAACTTTTAAAGGCTTTTCAACCGCCGAAGAGAGTGTGGATAGGGTCATCAATCCTGCCGTTGCCACGGAGACGATGGCCTTTTTGATAAGGGATTTCATGGGATGATCAGCTCCTTACAGGTCTGTTTTATCATTAGAATAATGGCCTGAATTCCGTATCAAGCCAGAGTGGAACCATTAATTAGAGACTACCCCGTCGGATGGTAGGGTTTGCCAAGTGACATGGGGGCCAGCAGCCGGCTTCTGGACTGGTTACTTGATAGAAGCACCAGAACAATAATTGTTGCCAAGTAGGGCAAGGTTGCCAGCAGATTGGAGGAGATGGAGGCTCCCATGCCCTGAAGTACCAGATGCATAATGCTTGCCAAACCAAACAACCAGGCCCCCAGTAATACCCGTTCTACTTTCCAGCTGGCAAATACGACAAGTGCCAGTGCAATCCAACCGCGTCCTGCGGTCATGCCTTCTGCCCACAGCGGCGTATAAGCCAATGACAGATAAGCTCCCCCGAGGCCAGCCATGGCACCACCAAACAGTAGCGCCAGCCAGCGCGTCAGTATGACCGGTAAGCCTACGGCAGTGGCAGAGTGTGGGCTTTCCCCGATGGCTTTCACTACAAGACCGGGGCGGCTAAAGCGGAAGAACAGCCAGATAGCCAGTGCGATACCCAGCGAGCAGTAAACCAGAATATCCTGACTGAACAGGGCTTTGCCCAGAACCGGTATGTCTGATAAAAGCGGAATCAACACGGGCTGAAATCCTGCCAGTGCCTGACCAATGTAGTCAGTGCCTACATAAGCACTCAGGCCCGCACCAAAAATGGTCAGAGCCAGACCTGTGGCGACCTGGTTAGCCCGCAGCTGGATAGCCAGCAGGCCAAACAGAAGCGCCATGGCCATACCAATCATCAGGCTCATTATTACCCCGAATATCAGGCTTCCTGTGGTGATTGCTGCAATAAAACCTATTACAGCGCCCATAAGCATCATGCCTTCCTGTCCCAGGTTAAGCACGCCACTTTTTTCACAGACCAGTTCCCCGAGGGCAACTAGCAGCAGTGGGGTGCCGGTTCGAACCATGGCAAAAAGAATATTGGTGATCAGGTCCATATCCATTAGCAGTTGACTCCCGCATTACGTCCATGAGCTGGGGGTTGACTGGACATTGTTCTAACTCGGAAGCGGTAACTGATCAAAAAATCACAGGCCAGCAGGAAGAACAGCAACATGCCCTGAAACAGGCTGCCCATTGCCAGCGGCAGGCCAAGATCAATCTGGCCCATCTCTCCACCCATATAAACCAGCGCCATCAGCAGGCTGGCCAGTAAAATACCGATTGGGTGCAGGCGGCCAAGAAAGGCAACAATAATGGCTGCATAACCATAACCGGGGGAGACAGACGGTACAAGCTGGCCAATGGGGCCGCTGACCTCCGAGATGCCTGCAAGCCCGGCTAGTGCCCCGCACAGCAGCAGACTGAAATACACCAGGCGTCGCTCACGGAAACCGGCAAAGTGTCCTGCACTGACATCCAGACCAATAACCTTCAGTTGAAAACCCAGAAAGGTTTTTGTCATCAAGACCCAGATGCACACCCCGGCAAATAGCCCGAAAGCCAGACCAATATGAAGTCGGGTTCCTTCCAGCAACAGTGGCAGCGTGACCGCCTCCGTAAACAGCGCAGATTCCGGAAAGTTAAAGCCATGGGGATCTTTCAGGGGACCGTGCACGGCATACAGCAGAAGGTTCAGGGCGATATAATTCAACATGATGGTAGTGAGGATTTCATTGGTATTGAAATGATTCCTCAGCAACGCAGGGATCAAGGCCCAGAGTAAACCGGCGATAGCACCTGTCATCAGTACAGTGGGGAGTACCCAGATACCATCCGAATCCATCCAGCTCAGGGCTGCCCAGCTGCCAATCAGTGCTCCCATCAGTAACTGGCCTTCTGCCCCGATGTTCCAGATATTGGCTCTAAAGCACACCGCCAGTCCCATGGCACAGAGCAGTATAGGGGCTGCTTTGACACCCAGCTCGGACAGGCCATAGCTATCACTGATGGGCAGAATGAAGAACGTATAAAGGCCTGTCCATGGATCCTGCCCCTGCAAGGTAAAAATCACTCCACCTGCCATCAGGGTGAGCAGCACTGCCAAAAGGGGTGACAGGTATTTCATCAGATCTGAGTCTTGAGGCCTTCGTTCAATGGAAATCTTCATCAGGGGGTAAACTCCTTTTCCTGTATGTTTTGTTCCATTACCGGTTCGACTCCTCTTGAGAGAGCTGATGCTTCTGGCTTCGGATTATTAAACACACCTGCCATCCACTGACCCACTTCATTAATGGATGTTTCCGTTACCGGTTTTACTGGCGACAGTTTGCCGTGGCAGAGAGCGCCAATACGATCAGAAACCTGAAAAAGCTCGTCCAGATCCTCAGAAAGCACGACGATGGCTGTACCTTTGTCTCGGAGGTCAATCAGAGATTGATGGATGAGGTTCGCAGCCCCAACATCAACGCCCCATGTTGGGCTGGCACAGATCAGCAATTTTGGGTTTTGCAGTATTTCACGGCCAATGATGAACTTTTGCAGATTACCGCCGGAAAGGCTTTTGGCATCAGCTGAGTTCCCGTGAGCTTTTACCCGAAAGTTGCTGATTACGTCATTGGCGAATCCGTGAATTCGTCGCTGTCTTAAGAACCCTCTGGATACCAGGTTTTGTAAAAAACCGGTGAGAAGGCCATTTTCGGAAAGCGACATATCTGGCACAGCTCCCCGGCCAAGGCGCTCTTCTGGCACCACAGCCATTCCCAGGCGTCTTCGTTTGCCGGGCGTTAACTTTCCAATGGCCTGGTCATCCAGAGTGATAAAATCCGGTGAGGTAGCCAGCCTTTCTCCACTGAGCAGTTGAATCAATTCTTTCTGGCCATTTCCAGCAACACCCGCGATGCCAAGAATTTCCCCAGGCTTTACGGAAAAACGGATGTCTTGCAATGCTGTGCCAAAGTCACCCAGTGCGGCTTCCGTCAGCCCTTTGACGGCAAGACGCTTATCTTCCACTTTATTCGATGAAAAGCTGTAGCGCTGCCCCAGTGTCGTTTGACTGCCCACCATCATACTGGCCATCCCCTCAGTGCTGGTGGTTTTAGGGTCACAGGTTCCAGCAATCTTTCCATGTCTCAGTACAGTGGCTCTATCACAAAGGGCTTTCACTTCCTGAAGCTTATGACTGATAAACAGCAGGCTGCAGCCTTCTGCTGCCAGCTTCCTCAGTGTTGAAAACAAGCTGCTGACTTCCTGCGGGGTCAGCACAGAGGTGGGTTCATCCAGAATCAAAAGGCTGATGTCTTGTACCAGGCAGCGAATGATCTCAACTCTCTGGCGTTCTCCTGTAGATAAGCTATGCACATGGCGGTGAGGATCAATGGGCATACCGTAGTGGCTGGAGATTTCCTCGATTCGCCGGGCAAGGTCCTTGAGTTGGCCTGCTTCCCTTTTGTCCATGGACAGGGCGATGTTTTCTACCACGGTTAATGTCTCAAACAGTGAGAAGTGCTGGAACACCATGCCGATTCCGAGACGCCTTGCGTGGGCTGGAGATTTAAGGGTGTGCGGCTGGCCATCAAACCAGATATGTCCACTGTCTGGTTGGGTCACACCATAGAGGATTTTCATCAGGGTGCTTTTTCCCGCACCATTTTCGCCCAACAGAGCATGGATTTCGCCGGGCTGGATGGCAAGGCTTACCTGATCATTGGCAACAACACCCGGATAGACTTTGGTGATTCCTTCACAGCGAATACGGTAGAAGTGGTTGTCACTTCTGCTGTTTTCTAAAACAGCGTCTGTGCTTTCCAGGCGGAGTGACCGGCTGGATTCTGGCTCATGACTTGCGGGCATTATAATCTCTGATGACTTATCTTTATTCTTCTTGATGATTCCATTCATCACTGGAGTCTGCTCAATACAGCGCTTTTTTTGTTATTTTTGCTAAACATAATGCTGCTGGATCTAACTGCTTGCATAGTCTAATCCCCCGTATGCAGTGCTCTTTTCACGTTAAGAGCTGAAATGCTATTGGAAAGACAATGATGCAAAACTCAGGGTGGGCATTTTGCCAGAAGATCACGGTTTTTTACTACCCAAAAAAGACTTATGCTGGCAGTCTTTTGTGTGAATCTTTGTTTATATGCTTACCTGTTGAGTTTCTAGGACATCTTTTTAAGCACAAGACATACCAGGAATAAACAGTTTTCAGAAGGTATGAGCCGGAGAGAATGATGAAAAAATGGCAGTGTATTATCTGTGGTTTTGTTTATGATGAGTCTGCCGGATGGCCTGAAGATGGCATACCCGCCGGAACGGCCTGGGAAGATGTCCCGGAGGATTGGCTCTGTCCGGATTGTGGAACAGGCAAAGCTGACTTTGAGATGATGGAAGTCAGTTGATTTACAGAAAAACGTGGTTTTCTGACAAAAAACCTGCAAACAGTTGGTTCAGGCTATTGCCCTGAGGGCGGTGGTGTTTTAGTCTGTTTTTGTCTGTGAGCCATACACCTGTAGTCAAGAGCTCGTGCTGTCCTTGCTCAGGAAGCGAGAAACCCTTGATTCAAGGGAAGAAACAAGAAAAACAAAACGGAGTGTATTCCCTATGCGTAAACCAGATCTGGTAAATGTCATCGCTGACGAAGCCGATATCAGCAAGGACAAGGCTTCCCTGGCCCTTAATGCCGTTCTTGAAGCCATCACGAGTGCCATGAAATCAGCAGACTCTGTAAGCCTGGTTGGCTTTGGTACTTTCGAACAGCGCAGCCGCGCAGCCCGCACTGGTAAGAATCCTCAAACCGGTGAAACCATCCAGATTAAGGCAAGCAAGACCGTTGCTTTCAAGCCAGGTAAAGCCCTGAAAGACGCCGTAAACTGATAGATCTCTATCTGGTCAGTTGCAATCGACGGCTTTGATGGCGTTTTGCGGGTGACCATAAAATGGTAAGCCTGATACTGGTTTTGCCATCTTCATGAATACTGTTTGCACAACCTCTCAGAAAGCATTTTTCCATTGCCAGCTTTTTTAAGTTGCTCCATGGGAAAGTGTTTTCTTTTTATGTGCCGGGTGCTGGCAGGCAGTAGTTCTTCTCTGCAGAGTTCGGGACTGAAATAGTGAAATTCAAATTGTTGTTGTGGGCACTCGGTTTCATGATGAAACGTGCCAGTCGTAAGAACGCCTCATTTCAAAAGACGCTTGAAGGTCAGGATCTGACATTTCAGCTCAGCAGTAAGGATGGTGTAGCCCGCCATTATATTGTGAAAGACCGGCAGGTTTACCCTGTCTCTGGCGCAACGACTGAGCCAACATTTGAACTTTCTTTCTCCAGTGCCGCTAAAGGGTTTGAAATTCTGACAGCAAAAAATGCCCAGGAAGCATTTATGCGTGGTGTTCAGGAGCAGAATATCGTTGCCACCGGTGATCTCAGTAAAATGATGTGGTTTCAAACCATGACCAGTGCAATGAAAGGGTAATAATTATCTCCCGAACATTGAGTGTCGATCTCTGAGAGCCTCTGAAATCTAATCTTTCACTCCTGTTTCTGACGACGATGGACAGGAGTACAGAATTTCTCCCTCCCCGATGATATGCCAATCACCGAAGTCAGTATCAGTACCTTCCATAATCTTTTATCAATCTTATTTTAAGTGGTTGACAGTCTAACCAGTGATCTCTAATATGCGCCGCATCGCTGAGATGTTGAACGGCGGTGACAAGGCCCAGGTGGCGGAATTGGTAGACGCGCTAGCTTCAGGTGCTAGTGTCCGAAAGGGCGTGGAAGTTCGAGTCTTCTCCTGGGCACCAAATCAAATGATTTCTGTCTTGTCATCAAAATCAACAACACTTTCAGCTATGCCCAGGTGGCGGAATTGGTAGACGCGCTAGCTTCAGGTGCTAGTGTCCGAAAGGGCGTGGAAGTTCGAGTCTTCTCCTGGGCACCAATTCTCTCGAAAAAGCCAGACTTTTCAGTCTGGCTTTTTTGTATGTATGGTTTTTTCTTCTCCCTTCATTTCGCGGTACTGGCAGGCACAGTTGTGGGCCAGGTAAAAGACTATTGTCATCTATGGCAAATGTCTCACACGGGTTATGGTGATTTCCTGACTGTAAGGCATACGTAAAAACCGCAATATAGAAACCGTCAGCTGTGACAGGAAGTCAACGCAGCCAGGAAGGCAAACGGCTGACAAATCAGGGATGTTGCATGGCAGGGAGCCAGTGGACAGGATGTCCAGATTTTCAGGATGATGGCCAGGAAAGCAGGGACTTTAATCAGGCAGGATGCCTAACCAATTGGACAGGAGTCCATAGGGAGAAAAAACAGATCCAGGAAGGGTCTGTTTTTGTTTGTGGGTAACCCTCGCTATAGAACATTTATAGTGTTCATGCTCTCAGCAACGTCAAGAGCTTCTTACCGCAGCTTGACTGCACTCAATTGAGTCAATAGTTTTTCATCCTTCCCAGGAGAGCGTTGGTGCTGCTCGCACTGCTTTTAACCTTCCTCAAGAAGTTGCCGATATATCACAAAAATTTATCAGCTCAGAGAGCTTGGGTATGTCATCGGTTCTGAATCGTCGCTTTTTGTGCTTCTGGTTGGGTTCGGTATTCCTGTTTTTTATCCTTGGAATGTTTTCTCTGTACTTCGAAATCTATCGGTGGTTTCCCGCTTTTGGCTTTATAGGCTACTCCGTACTTTTGCTGTTGCTGCTGATGACACTTTCCAAGGCCAGTTTTAGGTGGCATTACATCATGACCAGTGGAACACTGATTCTCTTTGGAGCTGTTGTATCGCTGGATATTGTGATTTCAAAAGAAGCGATTATTGCAGATCTTGTTGCCCTGAAAATTGAAGGCTTACAACAAGTGCTTGCTGATACGGGAATGGTTGATAACTATGTCAATATTCTGGTTATTCTGCTCAATATCTTCACCAGTAGTGTCGCAGGTAATGCATTGTTTTATGGTCTGAACTCCCGTAACTTTCAGGATGCATAAATAAGTTGGGAAGCTCCATCGTTCTGATGACCGTTACTCACTAAATCCGCTCTCTTGATACAACTTTACCACCTTGCCGAACTTGCCTATTTGATAATGGTCTAACTGCAAGTTTATTAAGGTGATAAAGGTATAAATGTGGATTCTGTTCCTGATAGAGATGTCGCCGGTTTTTTGGCGCAAGGCATGAGCTTGAATCATTCGGGCATTCACTCTGTGCCCGGTAAGATGTCTTCTGGAGTCCTGGTACAAGAAGTAAAAGCTAAAACTAAAACAGCAACGAGTGACTCAGCATGCCCATTTCTTACTCAGCCTCTGGCTTCATTTACTACTACTCCGGCAGGGAGGGTTGATCCCATACCTTTGCCTCAGTGGCAATCCACCTTTAACAAACTAGGATCTCTACCTGCGAAGATGGATGGAAGGTGGGTTGAGAGCGACGTTGCAAATTTTGTGAAAAAGCTTGGTGACTTTAATTCGAATGATGCGACTGACCTGCAAAAAGCCCTTGAAAATGATGCTTTAACTAAGGCTGGATGGTTTGGTCCTTGTTGGAATGCGATGTACCTCAAGCTGAGATTGGCCACCCCCATTAATGTCAGTTTTGCTTTGAAATTAAATCTGCCAGAAGTTGATACTGGAACCTCTTCGGAGGAGAACCATTCTTTTTATCCTGTGTCCGGTGCGATTCTTGGTGCTTATGAGCACCTGCAAATGATTCAGGAAAAAAGATTGGCCGTTGACCAGGAAAGGGGTAAGGCCCTTTGTATGAGTCAACCTGAGAAACTGTTCGGTCACCGTAAAGCCTGCGAAGATAAGGATGAGCTTATTCCTTGTCCTCAGGGAAAAGCGCAACACATCATTGTGCTTTCAAAGGGACAGCTTTATCGAGTACAAGTATCTGATGAATCTGGAAAGAAAATCAGTGTGCATAACCTTGCTGATACCCTCATCGAGATTAGCCGTAAGCCAAAGCAGGACGATGCCGTTGATTTAACACCAATGACATCAGGTAATCGAAACGAATGCGCTGAGCTTCAAAAGGACTTTGTCGAATTCAGTGAAGCCAACCGCAACGTGTGGCAACAGGTTGAAGATGCATTCTGCTGTGTTTGTATGGATGACTCTGGTGGTGGAGACGATAGTGGAAAACAGCTGCTGGCAGGAATCGGCAGTAACCGGTGCTTTGACAAGTCGCTTCAATTTATTTGTATGGATAAAGGCGAAGTGGGTGTCACTATTGAACATAGTGCGGCAGATGCCGGTGCTTGGCTTCCAATGGCCAACCGAGCAATTAAGTTATTGAATAGTGCTGAGCATTGGGATGGAGAGCTTGCGTCTAATGAAGAGCGACTTGCTCCAGAAATAGATGACAACATGAGGTCCAGACTGGCAAGTGCCTCAGATCACTTTAAAAGTGATCTCTCTCAGGTTGAGTTGAAAGAGGTTAATGTTCATAACATCAGTCAAGCTGTATTGAAAGACAAGGGAGTCAGCCCTGATGCTTTTTATCAACTGGTTTTTCAGCTGGCAGCCTATCATGCCGGCTATGACCATCCTCCAACTTATGAGTCAGTTTCAATGAGGCAATTTAAGCATGGTCGAACAGACGATTTGCGCAGTTACTCTCCTGAAGTGATGAAATTCCTGACTGCTCTTGATCGTGGTGATGTATCGGATGATGGAAAGGCTGAGTTGTTAAGAAATGCCCTCGATGCGCACAAGCAAAAAATTAAAGACTGTAAGGCAGGTGAAGGTATCTGTCGTCACTTGTTTGCTCTTGAAAAAAAATGGGAAGAGCTTCACCCAAATGAAGTCGCAGATAAACCCGAGCTATTTACTGACCCCGTTTATCTGGACTTGGTAAAAAGGAGTACTTTGTCCACATCATGTGTTGCAGACGAAAGTATTAGCCGTTTTATCTTTGGGCCTGTCGAAAATGGCGGGCTTGGAATTGCCTACTATCCCACAGAACATGATCTGAGAGTGACCGTAAGCTGGCAGAAAGATAACGAAAAAGGCCAGCTATTTGCAGCCAGTCTGGAGAGAGCTGCAAACCAGTTGCTCGAGATACTCGGTATTGAACGTAGGTAGCTGCACCCCTGACTTCAGAGCAGGGGGCAGAATGGTATGCATGGTAACCTTTTGGGGTGAGTGTAGCAGCAGGGAACCATACTCAATAAATGAGTCCAGTCGATTTGGAAACGATCAGGCATAAAATAAGCATCAGGGTGCAGATGGAAGTTGACAAACACACTCGGCATAAATATTATTCACCTCGTTCCTTGCCGGTATAGCTCAGTTGGTAGAGCAACTGACTTGTAATCAGTGGGTCCCGAGTTCGACTCTTGGTGCCGGCACCATAAAATGTTTGTTAAATCAAACACTTAGAAGCCCCTTAGACAATAAGGGGCTTTTTTGTATGCAGCGATTTTGTGTTTTGGTGGCACTTTTGGTTGCATTTTCTAGCCTTTTTTTGTCGGCAATGCCTTCCCTTTCCCCCTCAGTGGTATTTTGACCCGTTGGTTGCACTTTCTGGTGTTATTATCTTCCGGCGCTGGTTGCACTTTCTTTTCCGTTTGGTGTTATTTTCACTGGCCACAGTGGCCCCACTACGGCCCGTTTGGGTATTTCCTATTGTGGCTCGCGGCTTTAGGCAAACGGCCACCGGTGCGGCTAAAAATTGGCCGGGTGGCGTTGGCATTCGTTCAGGTGGCAGTGCTGGCGGGGTTAGTTAAAGGCCGGGGTGAAGAGGCCCTGGTGAAATTCATTTTGTAGCTTGATCATGCTTGAAAATTCATAGTCTGCCAGGGCGTCGATTTTTTTATTGAGACTGGTGATGTTGAAATACTCCAGGTCTTCTTCTGAAAATCCGTCGCAGAGGCCGGATTCAAACAGGATCATCACGCCGGGGCCTTGGCCGGGGTCAAAACACATCTGGTCGTAGATCATGCACACCACACCTTTCATGCCTTTCTCTACCGCGATGGTGGATTGACTGTCGGCCGAGATAAAATGACGTCCGGCGGTGACCAGTGAGCCTACTTCCAGCGAGGTAATGATGTCGTGAGGGGTTGTCATACCGGTGTTGTCTCTCTATATCAGTGCGTGCTCTGGCAGCGTGTGGATGAAATCCTCGGCGGCTGATTTAGCGGCTTCGGTGTCGGGGTAGTTGGTTTTGCCAAAATAAAAGCATTTGCCGTAGGCATACACGCACCACCGTTCCCTTTCGGCATCAAATTGCAGCGCGTAAGGAGAAATGCGTTTCAGTGGTTGCGCTTTTTTTCGTCTGGTGGCCATTTGTGTTGCTCCCGCTCTTCCGTGATGTGAGACGTTATTGCCGTGAAGTTTGGTTAAATACTCCAGTCGTGGGTTAGCAGGCCATCGGCAATGTCTTCATAGACCGGTGCCCGCTGGTATCGTTCGTAAAAATCGAACATGGCGAGCGCGTCCATTTCGAAGGCGATGCGGAAGGGGAGTTTGGTGTCGTCGTCCAGCATGGGTGAGTAATACTGGCTCTGGTATTTAATGGCGGCGGTTTCAATCGGTCTGTCGAAGATGACTGAAAAGCCGATGACGTAAATCAGGTTCTCGACCCTTTCCAGCGTATGGTTGTAGATGTAATTGACGGCCGTTGACCAGTGGTTGTCGGTACGGATTGCAATGTCGGTATTTTTCAGTGCCTCGGGCATCGGCAGCAGGGTGACGACTCGTTCATCGGGGGTTGGGGGTTGCATGGTGTTTGTGTTCCTCTTATACCGGGTTGACCTTATTGTTTTGGAGCGTTTTACTGTGATGTGCACCGTCGCTTTTGGGTCACGCCTGGGGTATTTTTGAGGTTGGCAGAGGGAGGTTTCTCCTTACCGGTGTTGGCTGCATTGAGTAGTCGGTACTGCCTGATGTAATCCTTCATATGGGCGTAATCCTGTCTAACAAATGCCGTTGTGATACCGCTTTCATTTTCTGGTTTTACAGCCTAACACCTGTTTATATATACAGTAAATGTATTTTTTGTCTAATGGGCGTAAAGTTGAAAACCGGGCTTTGTGCTTTCCGGGACGAGGCTGGTGGTTGCGGGGTTGAGTGGGTTTTGGTCAGCATTTTTTTTACAAAAAGTTTTTACCAAAAATCAGTGGCGTGTAAATACTGACGTCTATTTTCTGTGTAAACCAAGGTAATACATTTACGCTGTCTTCCGTGGTACGATGAGTCGGTTTTCCATTTCTCACCGTACCGATCCCTCCTATGGCTACATCACCATCTCCTACAAAAAAGAGCGCTGCTAAAAAAGCGACCAAGGGTTTTGAAGAGACCCTTTGGGACTCCGCTAACAAGCTGCGTGGCAGTGTTGAATCTTCTGAGTACAAGCACATTGTCTTGAGCCTGATCTTCCTGAAATTCATCAGCGATAAGTTTGAGGTTCAGAAGGCGAAGATTGCCGAGCAGTACGGCGCTGACTTTGTGGATATGGTGGATTTCTACACGCAGGATAATGTGTTCTATCTGCCGGAGGAGAGTCGCTGGTCGTATGTGTTGCAGCATGCCAAGCAGAACGATATCGCCATCAAAATTGATTCGGCGCTGCACGATATTGAGAAGAACAACCCATCGCTGGCCGGTGCCTTGCCGGATAACTACTTCTCCCGCCTGGGGCTGGATGCGTCCAAGCTGTCGGCACTGATTGATACCATCAATAACATTGACACCATTGCCAACGAATGTCATATGACCGAGCAGGATGTGGTGGGCCGAGTGTATGAATACTTTCTTGGTCGGTTTGCGGCGACGGAGGGCAAAGGCGGTGGTGAGTTCTATACGCCCAAGTGCGTGGTGACGCTGATTGCGGAGATGATTGAGCCGTACAAGGGTAAAATCTACGATCCCTGTTGTGGTTCCGGCGGTATGTTTGTGCAGTCCGTCAAGTTTGTGGACAGCCATAAGGGCAACCGGAAAGACATCTCCATCTACGGGCAGGAATACACCAGCACCACGTACAAGCTGGCGAAAATGAACCTGGCCATTCGGGGGATTGCCGCCAACTTTGGCGATGTGCCTGCCAATACCTTTTTTAAAGATCAGCATCCGGATTTGAAGGCTGACTTTATCATGGCCAATCCGCCCTTTAACCAGAAGCAGTGGCGGCAGGAGAGCGAGCTGGCGGACGACCCGCGCTGGAGCGGTTACGAAACCCCGCCTACCGGCAATGCCAACTACGCCTGGATTATGCATATGATCAGCAAGCTCTCCGAGAATGGCACCGCCGGTTTTGTTCTGGCTAACGGTTCCATGAGTTCCAATACCAGTGGCGAAGGCTCAATCCGCAAAAAGATTATCGAGAATGACTTGGTGGACTGCATGATCGCCCTACCGGGGCAGCTGTTCTACACCACTCAGATTCCGGTCTGCCTGTGGTTCCTGACCAAAAACAAAAAAGGAAATAGTGAACAGGGAACAAAAGGCCGTGAAGGGGAAACCCTGTTTATTGATGCCCGCAATATGGGCACCATGGTCAGCCGCACCACCAAGGAACTGACCACCGACGATATTGCCGAGATTACCCGCACCTATCACGCCTTCCGTGGTGAAGCAGACGCTGGCCTTTATGAAGATAAGGCGGGCTTCTGCAAGATTGCCACCCTCGAAGAGATCGCCGCTAACGACTACGTGCTGACACCGGGCCGCTATGTGGGCGCTGCCGAACTGGAAGACGATGGTATTCCGTTTGAAGTGAAGATGCAGGAGCTAAGCCAGACCCTTTATCAGCAGATGCAGGAAGCGGAAAAGCTGGATGCGGTGATTCGTCAGAATCTGGAGGTGTTGGGTTATGGTCAGTGATTGGCAGGAAATGCGCCTTGCTGATTGTATGGAAGCAATCATTGATTATCGTGGAAAGACACCGAAGAAAACGGAATCAGGCATTCCCTTGATTACTGCAAAGATTATAAAAAACGGGCGCATAGAGACTGTTTCTGAATTTATTGCAGAAGACGACTACGACTCCTGGATGCGCAGAGGGATGCCGCTTCCAGGTGATATCGTCATGACAACTGAAGCGCCACTCGGTGAAATTGCTCAACTTGATAACCGCAAGATCGCACTTGCCCAACGGGTAATAACACTCAGAGGGAAACAAGGGGTACTTGAAAACACTTTTCTGAAATACCTGATGCAATCAAATTATGTACAGCATCAACTTGATGGCCGTGGAACAGGCACAACTGTTAAGGGAATCAAGCAATCTGAACTGCGTGAGGTGCTACTGAAATTTCCTCCAATTCCGGCTCAGAAGCAAATTGCAAATATTCTTGGCTCTCTGGATGAGAAGATAGAAACCAACCGCCAAACCAACCAAACCCTCGAAGCCATGGCGCAAGCCCTGTTTAAAAGCTGGTTTGTGGATTTTGATCCGGTGATCGATAACGCACTGGTGGCGGGGCATGAGATTCCCGAACCGTTGCAGGCTCGTGCCGAACAGCGCAAAGCCTTCCTTGCTAGCAACGCTTCAGGCGACACTTTGCCGGAGTCTATCCGTCAGCTATTCCCCAACCGCTTTGTACTCGATGCGGAGATGGGGTGGATTCCGGAGGGGTGGGAAACTCAGCCCGTTTCGTTAGCTCTGATTGTGAACCCTAAAGTAAAACTACCCAAAGGCACTCTGGCTAGGTACGTAGATATGAAGGCTCTGCCTACATCAGGGTATTCCATCAGTGAGGTTATTGATAAGGAATATTCTGGTGGTGCCAAGTTCGAGCAATACGATGTGCTCTTAGCTCGTATAACGCCTTGTTTGGAAAATGGGAAAACTGGCTTTGTAGATTTTTTGTCTGCTGGAGAAGTAGGCTTTGGATCGACAGAATTTATTGTGTTAAGGCAAAGAGGGCATATCGGGTACGCTTTTGTAGCCTGCCTTTCTCGCGAAGAAAGTTTTAGGCAGCACTGCGTTCAGAATATGGTCGGTTCATCTGGTAGGCAGCGCGTTCAGAATTCATGCTTTGACTCTTATAGACTTGCATTACCATCTGAGAATGACCTTCTTTCGTTGTTTGAAAGTCAGGTTAAACCCATGTTTGCCAAAAAAAGTGCAAACAAAAACGAAATCGTAAAGCTGGTACAACTCAGAGACACCCTGCTCCCCAAACTGATCTCCGGCGAGTTGCGGCTTCCTGTACCCGAAGCCGAAGACATCCATGAGCAGCTGCATTCTGCTGTGGTATGAGTCAGTCAGCGATAAGGCGTCAAAATGACTATGCTCGATGATATGACGCTGGCGACTTACACAAACCATAGTGAAAAAAATGGTAGGCTAGTGGATCTACTGTTCACAACCGTACTGATATCGGGGGCATCCCTGTGAAGCTTGAATCCCTTACCATAAAAAATTACCGGGTCTTTCAGGATGTAAAGCTCCGGAAGATGCCTGGTCTGTGTGTGTTTGTTGGTGCGAATGGTAGCGGTAAAAGCACATTATTTGATCTCTTTGGTTTTCTGAAGGATGCGTTGGCAGGCAATGTCCGTACTGCTTTGCAGAAGCGTGGGGGCTTCAAAGAAGTGGTGACACGTGGTTGTGAAGATCAGTCCATTGAGTTTGTTCTGCAGTTCAGGTTGGAAATCAGTGGCGTTGAACGATTGGTTACCTACCTGCTGGACATTTGCCTTAAGGGTAATCGCCCGGTTGTCGCTCGGGAAATCTTGCGTTACAAGCGTGGTAGCCATGGTTCACCCTATCATTTTCTTGATTTCAGGAATGGCTCTGGTTACGCCATTTTGAATGAAGAGGATTTCAATAAAAAAGATTCGGAATTGGATCGGGAAGAGCAAACGCTCGACAGCCCGGATATCCTGGCAGTAAAGGGATTGGGGCAGTTTCAGCGATTCAAGGCTGCCAATGCCTTTCGTCAACTGATAGAGAACTGGCATGTCTCTGATTTCCATATCAGTGATGCACGTATGACCAATGATGCGGGTTATGCCGAGCATCTTTCTTCTCGTGGAGACAATACCGCATTGGTTGCTCAGTACCTGTATGAGCAGCATCCCGATGTGTTTGCGGCGGTGTTAGAGAAAATGAAGCAACGGGTTCCTGGTGTTGAGCATGTTGAGGCCGCAGAAACGGATGACGGACGTATTGTTCTAAAATTTCAGGACGGCAGTTTCAAAGACCCGTTCATTGCACGGTATGTGTCCGATGGCACGATCAAGATGTTTGCGTATCTGTTGTTACTTAATGATCCCTCTCCTCATCCACTCTTGTGTGTGGAAGAACCTGAAAATCAACTTTACCCCAGCTTGATGCCAGAGCTGGCAGAAGAGTTCCGGGAATACTCTGATCGTGGTGGTCAGGTCATGGTTTCCAGCCATTCCCCGGATATGCTCAACAGCATAGCGCTTGACGAGATTTTCTGGCTTAAAAAGAAAGATGGGGTCTCTACCATTCAAAGAGCCTCGGATAATGCTTTGCTTGCGAATTTAGTAAAGGGTGGGGATCTTCCGGGTGCTCTGTGGAAGCAGGGATTGTTCGATGGAGCCAACCCCTGATGATTCAGCTTGTATTTATGCTGGAAGAGCCATCCGCAAAAATAGTGCTGGAGTCACTGCTGCCCCGGATTTTGCCTTCGGATGTCAGTTTTATCTGTATTCCCCATGAAGGTAAGCAAGACCTTGAGAAATCCCTTCCTGTTAAGTTGAAGAACTGGAATGTTCCCAATAGCTGGTTTGTCGTTATACGGGACAAGGATCAGGGCGATTGCATAGAAATTAAGGCTCGACTGAGAAACCTCTGTGAAGACTGTCATCGGCCAGAAACCTTGATTAGAATCGCAGTGCATGAGCTGGAAAGCTGGTTCCTGGGAGATCTTGCAGCGGTAAGCGTGGCATTTGACAAACCGGGGTTGGCGGGAAGACAGAATAGTAAAAAGTTTCGAAATCCTGATGCACTGGCCAATGCGCAGGAAGAGTTGAAGAAGCTTATCAAAGGCTACCAGAAGATGGCTGGTGCCAGGAGAATTGCACCGCATCTTAATCTCGATAGCAATACCTCAGTGAGCTTTTCTCACTTATTGAGTGGATTGCATGCTTATCTCGAGCAAATTCAGGCAAGTTAGCGACTGTTCAACGTAAAGTGAATCAATATGCATTGGTTTGATTTTTTTTACATGCTACTACACGACAGATGTAGGTTAGATAGATGACGTTCACAGAAGAACAGCTGGAAAAAGCGATTATTCAACTGCTGGGCGAGCAGGGGTATCCTCACGTCTCTGGCAGTGCCATTACCCGCCAGCCGGAACAGGTGCTGATTAAAGAGGACCTGCGGCATTATCTGGCCAGTCGCTATGAGCATGAGGGGATTACCGAGGGTGAGATTGATTCGGTTATCCGCCAGCTGGAAGCCCTGCCCGCCAGTGATTTGTACGACAGCAATAAACAGTTCTGCCAGTGGCTGTCGGACGGGTTTAACCTGAAGCGCGACTCTTTTTCGGACAAGACGGGCAAGGACGGCGTTAAGAAACCGGATTTCCATGTTCATCTGATTGACTTCCCCGGTGCGAATGCTGACGATGACCGGAATATTTATAAGCTGGTGAGTCAGCTGGAGATTGAAGGCCGGGAGTCCAGCCGCATTCCCGATGCCATTCTTTATATTAATGGTCTGCCGCTGGTGGTGTTTGAGTTCAAGAGCGCCATTCGTGAGGATGAGGCGACCATTCACGATGCCTACCGTCAGCTGACGGTGCGTTACCGGCGGGATATTCCGCAGCTGTTTGTGTTTAATGCCCTGTGCATTATCAGCGATGGGGTGAATAACAAAATGGGCAGCCTGTTTGCCCCTTACGAGTTCTTCTATGCCTGGCGCAAGGTGACCGGCGATGAGTCGGTGGAGAAGGAGGGCATTGATTCCCTTCATACGCTGATTCTTGGGCTGTTTGACCGGAACCGGCTGCGGCGGGTGTTGCGGGATTTTATTT
Organism: Endozoicomonas atrinae; assembly: GCF_001647025.1. Lineage (GTDB taxonomy): Bacteria > Pseudomonadota > Gammaproteobacteria > Pseudomonadales > Endozoicomonadaceae > Endozoicomonas > Endozoicomonas atrinae. The sequence goes on along the minus strand of NZ_LUKQ02000051.1, from coordinate 7,388 downwards.
TCTTCCCGGACACTTCGCCTTCTTCAGAGAAGCGGGAGGTAAAAGTCGTCTGTCGTTATCCGCAGTTTTATGCGGTGAATAAGTTGTATGACCATATCCTGATCCATAAAAAGCCGGCAGGTGATGGTAAGGGCGGCACCTATTTTGGCGCGACCGGCTGCGGCAAGAGCTTTACCATGCAGTTTCTGGCGCGTCGGCTGATGACCAGCCTTGAGCTGGCCAGCCCTACCATTGTGATGATTACCGACCGGAATGATCTGGATGATCAGCTGGCGGGGCAGATCGTCAATGCCAAGGGGTATATCCGGGATGAGACCATTGTCTCCGTGGAGAGCCGGAGCCAGCTGCGTGAGTTGCTGAAGGGGCGGAACAGCGGCGGCGTGTTTCTCACCACCATTCACAAGTTTACCGAAGATACCGAGCTGCTCACCGAGCGCACCAATGTGATCTGCATTTCTGATGAGGCGCATCGCAGTCAGGTGAATAAGGAGCAGAAGGTTAGAATCACTGACAATGGTGTTCGCAAGACTTACGGCTTTGCCTACCATCTGCATCAGTCGCTGCCCAATGCCACGTTTGTGGGCTTTACCGGTACGCCTATTGACGCCACGCTGGATGTGTTCGGGCCGGTGGTGGACAGCTACACCATGAATGAGTCGGTGAAGGATGAGATTACCGTCCGGATTGTCTACGAAGGCCGGGCAGCCAAGGTGGTGCTGGATAACCGCAAGCTGGCGGAGATCGAGAAGTATTACGATGAGTGCGCCGAGGCGGGTGCCAGCGAGTACCAGATTGAGGAGAGCAAGAAAGCCACTGCCTCTATGAACAGCATTCTGGGCGATCCGGACCGGATTGCGGCGCTGGCGAACGATTTTGTGCAGCACTATGAGCTCCGTGTGGCCGAGGGTTCTACCATCAAGGGCAAGGCGATGTTTGTGGCCAGCGAGCGTAAGGTGGCCTGGGCGTTTTATCAGCAGCTTCGGGAATTAAGGCCTGAGTGGTTTGAGGTGCTGGCCTGTGAGGCTGGGGTGAACCTTTCTGAGCAGGAGAAAAAAAGCATTAAGCCTATGGAGCGGGTGAAGCTGGTGATGACTCGTAACAAGGACGACGATGATGAACTGTATGATCTTTTGGGCAGTAAGGACTATCGCAAAGAGCTGGATAAGCAGTTTAAGAATGAGAAGTCGAACTTCAAGATCGCCATTGTGGTGGATATGTGGCTCACCGGGTTTGATGTGCCCTGCCTGGACACCATTTATATTGATAAACCGATTCAGAAGCACAGTTTGATCCAGACCATCTCGCGGGTGAACCGTAAGTATGCGGGTAAGGATAAGGGGCTGGTGGTGGATTATATCGGCATTAAGTCCCGCATGAATCAGGCGCTGAAGCAGTTCTCCAAGGCGGATGAAACCCATGTTGAGGAGGTGGAGCAGTCTGTGGTGGCGGTGAAGGATCATCTGGATTTGCTGCGGCAGGTGTTCCATCAGTTTGATGCTGCGCCCTACTTTACTGGCCAGCCGGTAGAGCAGCTGAATTGCCTGAATATGGCGGCAGAGTTTGTGCTGCAAACCGAGAAGCTGGAAAAGCGGTTTATGGCATTGGTGAAGCGGCTTAAGGCTGCCTACGACGTGTGCTGTGGCAGTGATCGACTTTCGGAAGTGGAGAAAGACCGTATTCACTTCTATATGGCGGTGCGTTCTATTGTTTTCAAACTCACCAAGGGCGATGCGCCGGATACGGCATTGATGAATGCGCGGGTGAAGGAGATGCTGGCGGAGGCCATCAAGAGCGATGGGGTTGAGGAAATCTTCAAGCTTGGCGAGGACTCTGCGACAGAGATTGATATTTTTGATGACGATTATCTGGATCGCATCGATAAGATCAAACTGCCCAATACCAAAATCCAGCTGTTGAAAAAGCTGCTGGCCAAGGCGCTGGACGAGTTTAAGAAGACCAATAAGGCCAAGGGGGTGGACTTCTCCAAGCGGTTCCAGTCGCTGATTGAGAAGTATAACGAGCGCAAGGAAGAGGATGCCTTTACTACCGCCGTTCACGATGAGGCCATTACTGGCCTGTTTGATTTGATGGCGGATTTGAAAACGGAGATGGGGTCTTTTGAGGAGTTGGGTATCTCGCTGGAGGAGAAGGCGTTTTACGACATTCTCAAGAAGGTGGCGGATAAGTATGAATTCACCTATGAGGACGACCGGCTGCTGGACCTGGCAGGCAAAGTGAAAGCCGTGGTCGATGATAAGGCCCGCTTCCCGGACTGGAATAATCGGGATGATATTAAGGCGTCACTGCGGGTGGAGTTGATTATGCTGCTCTCGAAGCATGGGTATCCGCCGGTGTCGTTTAACGAGGTTTACCAGGATGTGTTTGAGCAGGCGGAGCATTTTAAGGCGGGGCGGGGGTGAAGGTGCGTTGGCAGTGAGGCATGCCGAATTGGGTGGTTGAAATGATCACGGTTTCTACCGGTTGTTTCTGGTGCTTGCTGTTTTATCATGCACCCGAATTCCGCAGCGGGTCTCCGAGGGACTGGCTTTGGTGACATGGGCATCAGCCGGTTGCGGAATTTTCTTCTGTTTTTCCGTTGTATTTTGCCGTAATGGTTGATCGGCTGGTTTGGGCCAGCGTTTTTTTCACAGCGCCTTTTCTGCTGTGTTGCCCGGTTACTTCAGTCGTACCGGGCAGTCTCTTTTTTGGTCATTCGATCAGGATATTCAATCCTTCCTCCCCTATAATCACTGCCTGTATTCCTTTCCTATGTGTAGATCGTGTTATGGCCAAATTATCCGCAGGGCAGAAGCGTCGGCAAAAAGAGCTGAAGCGCAAAAAGAAGAAGCAGGTTCAGGCTAGAAAGCAGCAGACCAGTATGGTTCATATGGGGACTGCAAATGGGCTGCCGAAGCTATCATCACTGATTATTGAGTATGCCGGTGATCTTCTGGTTGGTGCTGACAACAGCCGATCTTACATTGAAGGATTGCTTGGGTATCTCATTATGACCTGGAATATAGGTGCAGTTAAGCCTGAAAAAGCAAATGAACTGCGGGATATCTTGGATGCGGGAATGCAAGAGGGAGGGGTGACAGCTCCTGATGAAATCATTGAACAATTGGACTTTTTTATAACCAAGCGCCGCATGCTCTTTGGGGATGATCCTCGAATTGTGCTTGAGCATTCCATTAGCTGGAATGGTATGGGGGAGTATAACCTTCAGGTAGTCAGTACTGTATTACCGCTAGAGGATCGCTTTTCCATGAATATGGAGAACGCCACTGCTGGTTTGTCAGCGAGGCTTAGAGAGAAGGTTGATACTTTCCGGACGCCTTTAACGGAAGAAGAAGAGGAGATCGAGCGGCTAATAGACAGGGGCTATAAGCTGCTGGAGAGCAATCGGCTGAAAGATGATCAGAATATTGTTGATGCCTGTGATACCTGGTTGATTGCCTGGGGTCTTATTAAAGACCGGTACGGGCACTTGACCTCAATAAACGACATTGAAGGTATGATCGGTATTTTGATTCAGAATTGGAGTGCCGAAATGGATATGAATCTTCACAATGCTGCCTGCATTGAGCCTGGATATAATGAGAAAGGCATCCTGTTTGCCCGAGAGTTCTGTCAGCAGTACCCAGATTCTGACAAAACCTATATTGTTAATTTTCAGCGATTCATAGCAGAACAACTTCTGCAAAAAGGGGAAATGGAAGCAGCCGAAGCCACTTTTGAAGCCTTGGTTACTGATCTGCCTGATGAGACTTGGGGCTATATTGGTTGGGGAGATGTATATAATCCAGTGTACAAAAACACCTTTAATACTCCCAAAGATATTGACAGGGCCAAGCAGCTTTACCGTATCCCGATCGTGCGGGAATTGAGGCATGCCGATGATGCCCGTGAGCGCCTGGAGGAGCTTATTGCTTTCGAACGGGAAGCTGCGACGACCATGGATGCCTGATGGGCCGTGGATCATCCTCTATAAATTGAGCTGGTCTGTGGATAAAACGATGCGGTGCTATCCGATACCTTCTGTTTTTTTCTGAATTTATCAACAATTAAAGCCTGTGCAACGTCAGAAATGACCCGTTGTACAGGTTGTTGATAAGTTGTGCATTCGCTGTGGGTGTAGGCTGATTATAAATTGTGATGGTTTCGGTTGTTCTTATTGCAAGGGCTGATCAGTCATCCAGAATTTATGTGGAAAACGCTGTGGATAAACCGTGTGGATATTCATATGAGCGGTGTAGCAGGTGGCCTTTTATGGGCTGGTTGTTTTTTGATCAGCTGTTTTTGGCAATCATTGAGCCCTGCCTGTTTACATTTCCGATTGCTATTAAATTTCAATTTCATACTGCGGCAATGCGGGCGCGATGCCCTTGATCTCCCCATTTTGGATAAATGCTTTTTGACCGGGTATGGCCGATTCACCCTTGACGGTAATCACTCCACCATCCCTTAACTCTGCCTGACTGGTGCCGTTGCCATTATTGGCGGTAATAGTGGCTACAATCCGAACGCCTTCAGGAATCAGAGCCTTGAACTGTTGCCAGATATTGGTGGTGGCCATAACCCCCTCGACGTCTATTATTTAGATGCCGAGATAAGGCATCCAGCGTGTATAAAGTCCCGGTAGTTCCGCTGCCGGGCACCTCTTAATAATGCCTTTCCAGATCAACCGACTGAACAACATTTCCCACGCTACTGGCACTTATGCTTGTTGCTAGACAAAGGGCTTGCCAGTCGCCCGTTATATCTTGAACCTCGACCAGCATACCTGGCTCAATTAACCCGGGTGCCGTGTTGGTATCGGTCAATGGTAGCTCAATGGTGGTAATGCTCTGGTTGCCACCCTTGGCGAGCTCATTTCGGCCACGCTCGGTATTGACCTGCGTTTCGGTAAGCCAGTCTTCGAGAATATCGGGAGCCGGATTATTGCCACTACTTCCGGTTCGCTTGACGTTGACCGCCACGCCTGCATTCGTCCCGGAAACATAGACCGCATTGTAAGCCTGCTCTGGTCGCCAGTTGGCGCTCAAGCTAATGACCATGCTTGCCGGAACAATCTTATCCATCGTGGCGGTGTTCCAGTGCCAAGGGCTGGCCGGGTATCGGGGCTGAATGCTCACCTGGTCGTTATCACGGCTTGGGATAATGACCGATCCGGCGGTGGTAGCGATCTTGGCGACAACCTGCATTGCGGTCTGGTTCTGATAGCTGAATGAGCCTCCGGGCATGATCCAATCGGGTGTGCTGTAGTCGTTCAGGTCGGGATAGGTAGCCGTAAAGCCAGTGTTAGCCAGTTCTTCGGTAATGGCCTGTTTAGCGTTCAGGTTGGCGCTGTTGCTCTTGCTTCGTTGTGGCGCATAAGGGGCTGCGAGCAGTTGGGTTCGGCTGCTGCCATAGAGTGTGTAACGCTCATCCCCGAACCGTCGGTTTGTGCTGTAACGCTCAATAATGAAGATCCACTTCCAGCCGTTTATATCCACCTCGATCTGCTTCGGACCGTTCTCATCCGGTTCCACCAGTGCAATATTGGAAGCTCCCCATAGCTGCCCTGTAAAGCTCCATGAGAAGCTATCAATATCCAGACTGATCTCCAATGAAGGCAGTTCCAGCGGTGTCCGGGCAGGCAAAACGACAGAAGTAATAATATTCATTAACAGATAACTCTCCCTGATCTCTGGCTGTTCCGGCTCCGGCTTTTCGACAATGTCCGGGTCAGTCTCACCGCCATAGTTGCCGGTAACGCTCTCATCCTTGGCTTTCTGGCCAAAGCCCCACGGCAGAATAACCGGCTGATCCTCGGCTCGGTTGCTTTGGAAGGTAAAGCGCCGTTGGCTATCAATGGGGACAGCAGCAGTTTCTTCGTCAAAGGCACCAATCTGGAAAAACACCGAGCCGTTAGCCTGCGGCTGATATTCCCGATCCTGAAAGGTAAAGTTCAGCGGTTGCTGTGGATGAATGTAAGCAGGGCTTTTCCACGTTCTTGAACCGTACAGATCAACCGACTGCATGCCTTCAGAAACATTGCTATCTCGCTCTGGTGGATGGTTCCAAGGAGAGGCCTGTTCCTGATCCTGCGCTTGAATGCTTTCTATCCCACGCACTCTGCTTGCCGCTTTCCTTGGGTTCTGGCTGCTGCCAACGGTCGCCGGTTGTCGCTTCTTTCTTTTGGCTCTCCCCATGACGAAAACTGACCAAAGCCTCCTTTTTCGCCACGGCTCCCCAAAACAGACCAAAGGGTGAGGCTTGTAGAGGCTTCGCCTGCTGACTATTTTGCGTCCGGGTAGTGCTAACAGGCCGACTCATTGAATAGCTCGCAGAAACGCCCTGCTGCCGACTGACCGCCCCTTGCCATTGGCCTGCGTAATGGCGAACCAATCCCGGAGGCGGAGCAAAATAAATTAGCCCCTTACCGTCAAAGGAAAAGTCAGCAATAGCCGACGATGACACAGCATAGGGAGCCCCGGTCAGCTGGAACTCTGCGCTGCCAGTGGGAACCTCATAACTCATAGTAGGGGTTCTGCTTTGATGGGACCGTGTGCCAATGGCCGATAGAAAGGAATCGCCCGGAGGGTAATATCCCCTTCAATGGTGCGGGTGTGAGTCGTGCCGGTATCAATCCACCACTCAGGTTCTGTGGCTGGCAAGGTGCCGCCTGCTTCCACCCGGTAAACATGACCATTAGGAATAGTTGGATGAATCAGATCACCTTGAACCACGCTGGCAGTTGCGGTGAAAGGCACACCGTATTCGTCTATCGCCAGTACAAAGGTATCGCCGCCTTCGGTCAGCACGTCCAGCGTATAGCTGCCGTTTTCTGCGTTACTGGTGGTATCCCCGGTCACTGACCATGAACCATCGGGTTTATGCTCAATGGCCACCAGTTGCCTTGCTGCCGGTTCGGCCTGATTGTCCAGCACTCGCTCTACTTTTCCGGTTATGGTGGCAGGATCACCGGTTGGAGCGCCACCGCTTCCGCTGGTGCTGATCGCTAGTTCATAGACCACCACGTTATCCGGGGTAATCAACTCACTGCTGAACGGTCGCCCTTCGTGGGTAATCAGCAGGCAAAGGTTTTTATCCGCCAGCAAGGCTGGCAGGTTCTTCATCACGGTCTGACCATTGTTGGCTTTGGTGGCCACCAGATAACGGGTATTCAAGGGCTGATAGAGTTCAACAACACCGTTATAGGGCAAGCCATCCACGGTGAGCGTTACAGCAATACTATTGTTATAGGGTTTCGGTATGATCAGCTGCTCAATTCGGCACTCCTGCATCACCACTCCCCCGTCAGTTTCACAAAGCAGTTGATGTTGTCATTGATGTTTCTGGCTCGCTTGATGGTGAAGTAATCCTCGCCCTGCACTGTGACCATC
>NZ_LUKQ02000509.1 GCF_001647025.1 Endozoicomonas atrinae | reverse complement strand
GCAACCATGAGAAGTGGGAGAGTGAGGGGGATGAGTGGAAACTGATCGAGCGCCAGAGCATTGAGCCGGATATTGAATGGGCCAGTGTCTTTGATCTGTTTCCCGATCCCTATTCCCACGATCCCGGTAAGCCCAACGATCTGTTCCGCCGCCATGTGCTGACCAAACATGAGCTACGGGAACTGGCAGGGAGTCACGGTTTTGAGACCGAGACCATTCACGCCATTCTTATGGAGTCTCCCCAGGGAAACCATGTCCCTGAAGATTACGAACGGGAGCTGCGTAATATCAACGACAACGATGAGCAGCATGTTACACCTAACCGTTTTGATGTCCTTGAGTACTGGGGGCCGGTGGATGGCCAGCAGCTGAAGGAATACGGCGTTGATGACATCGATGAGCAGGCCGAGTACCAGGCCAACATCTGGATCTGCGATGGCCGGATGATCATGGCACGGCTCAACCCGTTGAAGCCGGAAGCGATCCCCTACAAGTTTGTTCCCTACGAAAGTGTGCTGCACCGGTTCTGGGGCATCGGCATCCCCTACATGATGAACGACAGCCAGGATGTGATGAACTCCACCGGCAGAGCCCTGCTGGACAATGCAGCCCTCACCGCTGGTCCGATGTTCCAGATGGATGTGAGCAAATTTCCGGAAGGGATGAGTCTGGAAGATGCCAAGAAAATTTACCCCTACCGACTCTGGTTTTATGACGGTGAAGCCGGTGAAGGTCCGATGATTCAGGCCATCAATATCCAGAGCAACCAGAAAGACCTGTCCGGCATCTTTGAACTGTTCCGGCGCTTTGCGGATGAAGAAACGTCACTCCCGAGCTACACCCACGGCGAACAGACTCAAAACCTGAATAAGACTGCCAGCGGCATGAGTATGCTGATGACAGCTGCCAATGTAGCCCTGAAGAGCGTAGTGAAAAATATAGACGACTACGCAACGGTTCCCCTGATCGATAGCCTGTTCAATTTCGCCATGCGCTGGAGCGACAGCGAAGACGCCAAGCGGGGCGATCTGGATGTTGTGGCCATGGGCAGTGCCGCGTTGGTGGCCAAAGAGCTTCAGTCAGAGCGGATGATGAATGCCCTGAATGTCAGCATGAATCCGGTACTGGGGCCGATGACTGACCACCGCTATCTCTATAACGAATACCTGAAATCCCTGGATATTGATCCGGATAAAGCCCTGAGGCCCGAGGAAGAACTCTATGCACAACCCAATGCACCTGACCAGCCAGGAGGCGGACGCGATCCTTCGGCTGGAAGGCAACCCGGATTACCAGACGCTGGTCGAGCACCTGCAACGTCGCCGGGCGGAACTGCTGGAGAAAATGTCCCACGCCCGGGATTCAACCGAATTGCGCATCCTGCAGGGTAAGACTCAGGAACTCAGTGATCTGATGCAACTGGCGCAGCGATCACGCACTTACCTACAACAATGATTTTTCATCGCCTCCCGCTTTCCGCTCCCCGCTTCCCGAAAAAGCACATCTACTGTCTTTTACGGGTGGCGGGCAGCGGAAAGCGGGCGGCGAACAATGCCTGAAAGAACATGGACAAGCCCAGAGCCCCACGGACTTTCACAGGCGCAACCAAGTGGACAAGCCAACGAGCCCCACAGGGAGAGTGAAATGGCCATTGATGCCGAAAAACTGGATCAGGAAACCGATGCCGAACTGGCAGCCCTTATGGGTCTGACTACGGACGCCCCTGCCGCTTTTGCAGAGCAAGAGGACGAGCAGGACAAGCAAACCGATC
>NZ_LUKQ02000508.1 GCF_001647025.1 Endozoicomonas atrinae | reverse complement strand
TTAGGTTCATTCCATTTATGGTGTTTTGGGCGAGGGGCAAATATGCCCCTCTATATGGCAATCGCAGGCTGCCCCGTGTTAGTGCTCGGAGTTGTTTTCCTGCGGCCGGAGTACACCTGCTTTCTTCTTCTCTTTCAGCCGATAGCTGTCACCCTTGATATTGAGAGTGGTAGAGTGATGCAGTAACCGGTCCAGTATCGCGGTTGCAATGGCCTGGTCACCAAACACTTCGCCCCAGTCAATAAAGCTCTTGTTGGAGGTCAGGATGACACTGCCTTTCTCATACCGTCGAGTCACCAGACGGAAGAACAGACTGGCCTCATCCGGCTCCATGGGCAGGTAGCCAATTTCATCCAACACCAATAGCCTGGGGCAGGTCAGCAATTGCATCTGACGTTCAAGGCGATTTTCCAGCTGAGCCTTTTTCAGGGTGGTCATCAGTTTATCCAGGCTCATGAACAGTACCCGGTGACCTGCCTCTGCTGCCTTGACTGCAAGGGCAATGGCCAGATGCGTTTTGCCAACACCGGGAGGCCCCAGAAGGACGACATTTTCAGCCCGTTCCACAAAACCGAGTCCCGCCAGCTCCCGAACCACTTTCCGGTCAATGGAGGGCTGGAAACTGAAATCAAACTGCTCAATGGTTTTTATCCAGGGCAGCCGCGCCTGCTTGAGGCGACCTTCCAGTCCTTTCTGATGGCGTCCTGCCCACTCGGAGGAGAGCACGGCTTCTAGGAATTCACGATAGTTCTGGTCCTGTTTACTGGCCTGTTCACACAAGCTGTCCAGAGCGTTGGGCAGGAACTCCAGCTTCAGCCGGGTCATCAGTGATGATAAGGTATCCATCAGTCCACCTCCACGTAATGGCTCAGGTCACGGGTTTCCACCTTGACCGCTTCATACAGTGCACGGTGGTGTGTTGACTCCAGCACCCATTCATGGCGACCGGTGCTGAGGGTATGGGAGGCGACCAGTTCATCATGGGAGTCATAAACCCGCAGCGTATTATCAAGCCCAATACGGATACTGACTGTTTCACCGATTAACCGGGCCGGAACGCTGTACCGGTTGGCCCGGACGTCAATATAGGCATCCGACGGCACCCGGCGAAGCTCACGGTAGCTGGTATCAAACTCGATGGTTGGCAAAGCGCTCAGGCAGGGCTGCTCTCGCGCAAAACGATCCAACACCCGCTCCTTAACTGTGCCGTGAATACGCTGGTCTGCTATCTGCTGCATCCACTCACACAATAACTGGTTCAGGTGAGCAATACTTTCAAAAGCCGCATGACGCTGAAAAAAGTTATCTTTCACGTAATGCACCATGCGTTCGGTTTTGCCCTTGGTCTGAGGTCGAAAAGGTCGACAGGCACGGGGCTTGAAATGGTAATGGTGTGCCAGCATCAGAAACCCTTCGTTGAACTTGACCTTACCATTACCCGGATGGTTGATGACGGCAGCTTTCTGGTTATCAACCACTACTTCACGCGGAACGCCACCAAACCAGTTGAAACTTTGCACCAGGCTTTCATAGGTGTGCGCGGCATCATTGCTGTACGCCGCATACACAAAGAAGCGCCGGGAATATCCCAACGTATTGACGGATATATAGACCTTACGGAGTTCACCACCGACCTCCACCGCCAGTTCGCCCCAGTCATGTTGTAACTGGTATCCCGCATCGGTCTCATAACGAACCGTTGCCAGGCTTGGGCGCAGCGCCCGTTTGGGATGAATGTATTCACGGAGAAGGGATATCTTGCCGGTGTAGCCCATGGATGTAAT
>NZ_LUKQ02000507.1 GCF_001647025.1 Endozoicomonas atrinae | reverse complement strand
CATCGGACACCTTCTACAAAATCGACAACACCGAAGCCGTCACCTCCGTCAACGGCCATCAGGGCGTGGTCAGCCTCACCTACAACGACGTCAGCGCCCACCCGAACACCTGGGTTCCCTCATGGGCACAAGTGACCGGTAAGCCCGCAGACTACACCCCTTCGGCGCATACTCATCTGGCCGCTGAGATCACTGACCTTACGTTCGACACGAGTCATCTACTCCCTCTGGCCGGTGGCACCATGTCCGGCGACATCAAAATGACCGAAGGCAATGTTTTTGGTCGTGGCATCTATTGGGGTAGTGGCTATGCCGAAGGGTATATCCGTCAATCAACAGCTCAGGGCACCATCGAAATCGGCACCAGTGATTCTCTGACAATCAAACACAGCAGCACTAATGGCGTAGCAGCAACCATCAACACAATTTCTGCCACGTTCTCCGGCATCATCTACGCCAACAGTAACAAACGTGTTTTCGCCGACGACTACCACCCGAACGCCGACCAGCTCACCACGGCCAGAAACATCACCCTCGGTGGCGATCTCTCTGGCTCCGTTTCCTTCGACGGTTCAGCCAACGTCACCTTAACTGCTACTGTCAGCGACAATACCCACAACCACGCCATCGCCAACGTCACCGGCCTGCAAACCGAACTCGACGCGAAAGCCGACAACAGCCACAACCACGACGCCGCCTATTACACCCAGGCTCAGGTCGATGCCATCGTTGCCACCCTGCAAGCCCGACTCGACGCACTCGAAGCCAAGACCGCGCAGCAGTCCGTCACCGGCACAACCACCATATTCTCTGGCGAAGTACAGGCCACCGACATTTCAATAGGGAACTAATATGGCATTACCGAACAGTGGACGCTTATCTCTGGCAGACATCTCCACCGAGTTTGGAGGCACCGCACCGCATAAGCTCTCTGAGTACTATGGTTCTGGCAATGTTCCGGCGAGCGGGGTGCTGAAGCTCAGTGATTTTTATGGGGAATCTGCTTCAACTCACATGTGGACTATAGGAACCTCTGTAGTCGGTGGCACTACATACAAGGGGTTCAATCGAGACCCAAATGTTGCTCCCGATTTTGGTGACATCTCACCCCGAACATGTAACGGACATACATTATTAACTGTTGATCTTCATATAAATACTGGCAGTCTCACAGTGTTTGTAGTGGGTGGAACGCCGAGTGTTGGGGGGAAAACGGTAACATTGACTTTACCCGATGGAAAAACCCTGCAAAGAACGCTTCCTTCTAGCTCTTATGTTTACGAGACTGCCATAGGCGAGCTAAGGGATTTCTATAATTCTGTTAATGATCTGTCTGGTCAGACAGTACCAATCGACCTCACTATTAGTTAAGTCACAAAATCTTTTTTCACTAGGAGTATTTTAAAATACTGACGCACATGGATTGCTAACAGGATAAACCCATGCAAGGATCGCACAAAGAAAAACTCGACCAGATCGAACAAAAACTCGACACCTTCGAAGTCAAGTTCGAGCAGCTTGCCGATGCGATCCTGAAACTCACTCTTATCGAAGAACGCATCGCCTCCGTCATCGAGGGCAATAAAGAACTCCGCAGCTCCATCAAGGACAATAATCACCGTATTCAATCCCTCGAACGAAAATCCGAACGCTCACAAATCTTCGAAAAGATCACCTGGATCATCATGACCATCGCCATCGGCGGTTACTTCGCCGGTAAATTCTTTCTCGGGAAATAACATGAACAACAAAGACGCCCACAAAGCCCTCACCACTCTGGCAAAGTCCGATGGCTGG
>NZ_LUKQ02000506.1 GCF_001647025.1 Endozoicomonas atrinae | reverse complement strand
GATCATCCTGAGTTTTAATCTGACTGGCTATTTGATCTACCAGTTTTTCGTTGATTTCAACGCTCATTGTTATTCTCCATTTTGGAGTATTAACGACAAGCGTTTACACAATTTAAATTACATTCCCTTTTCGTAACTTATATCCTGCTCAACAGCCCAATTACATACCAATACCCGAAAAATTTTGGCAACCACAGCAAACACTACTTTGTCAGCAAGTGGTATCAAAGTATTCGCACCCCATACCTATTTATAATGCAGCCTGTTCTGCATCTGCTGTACCTGAGCAGCCAAGCACTGTCCCACACCTATATCCAGTAAATTCCGAAGCGCCAGTTTATTACCTTTACCCACCACCACCGGTTCCCACAGTACATGGAGGTACAATGTATTTCCCTCTTAAGAACCCTGCAAATGTCACTACACAACCGAGTCAGAATGGCTGTTCAATTACCCAGCCAACCTATAGAGAAGCTGTAACATACCCTGTTGGGCCTGTCCGATATATACAAAACCCCGAAGAAGCCTCGCAGTACTACCCGGAATACCCCCAATACTCAAGAGACACTGCTTTCGCAGCTGCAAGTACTTTCCCAAATACAGCTTTACCTCATGTCAGCGCTGAAATGAGTAATACCGATAGTAACCTCTATTGTGAAAGCCAAACGGCAGGTGCCATGACACAAACTTTTAGTCCTCTCAGGATCCCCCCAAGTGTTTCCTCTCAGGATTTTCAATGCATTCCAGAAATTCCAGCTGATCTACAATCAATTCAAACGGCCGAAAAAGACGAGCAGCATAAGACTCTCCCTCAAGCTTCATTAGATAACCCAGAGAAAACAGAAACTGAATCAACAGATACACCTATTCAGCCAAGCTGTTCGAGCAGAGATATAGTTAAAGAAACTCCTTATGAAAAAACAACATTGAAAAGCATGGTTGATTCATTGGCACCAGCAACATCAATGCCTCTTACAACTGAACCTGAATTTATAAATCCTTTAGAACTTTCATCAGCAGAGCTACGAAAAATCGAACACTTTCTTTCAGAATCTGAATCCGTTTCCCCCATAGATTTGATTTCTTATAATGATGGGGAAACATTTTCTTATCATCCTTCTTTTTCATCGGTTAGAAAACAAGATACCTATATGGGGGTTATTATTACCCAAAAAGACAATAGTCAAATAGAAAAAAATTTACATTGCTCAGCCAGATTCTCACACACCAGAGATTTTACGCCCTGTATTGACGGGGCAACATTTTCTTATCGCCCTTCTTTTTCATCAGTCAGAAAACTGGATCCCGATATAGAAATTCTTTTTACCGAGAAAGACAGGAATCAAAAAGAAAAGCATTTACAAAGCCTGGCCAGATTTATGGGTAACCTTCCAAGCTTTAAAGAAACCAGCCAGAAGTTTCTGGAGGCTAAAACCCTCTTTACGAGCAGGTCAAAGAAAAAAAAGCGGTCAAGGGCAAAGCCTCCTACCTCGAGCCTTACACCTGAAATCTACATTGATCGAGTAATGTGTCCCGTTAAAAAAGGCAAAGTCGTTTTTTGCCAAATGCATGCTGGCCCATTAAAACCCTATATCGTTCCCCATCTGGCAACGCCAGCATTAAAAACTCATTTAATGAGTATCGACAGCCACCTCAGAAATATACTCAAACTTGAACCTGATTACCACTGTACCTCAGCCAGCTTGAGAAGCCTTGCTGGCATGGGGCAAGTTCGTGCAGCCATGTAACCCAACCTTGACACCATTGCTTTCAAATCAAAGCGCCGGTTGAATCGATAACAAT
>NZ_LUKQ02000505.1 GCF_001647025.1 Endozoicomonas atrinae | reverse complement strand
TGTTCAGCTGCGATCAGAAGCGTTTTTGATTCTCGATTATCAACACAGCTTTCGTCTTCGGGGGGTATACAGTCTGTTCCCATGGTTGAACCAGAGTAATAGTTCATCCGGCAGAAACTTTTGTCAGGTTGTCACAGTAGAGGGTGAGGATTACTTCACCATCAAGCGAGCCAGAAACATCAATGACAACATCAACTGCTTTGTGAAACTAACGGGGGAGTGGTGATGCAGGAGTGCCGAATTGAGCAGCTGAGCATACCGAAGCCCTTCGACAACAGTATTGCTGTAACGCTTACCGTGGATGGCTTGCCCTATAACGGTGTTGTGGAACTCTATCAGCCCTTGAATACCCGTTATCTGGTGGCCACCAAAGCGGACAATGGACAGATCGTGATGAAGAACCTGCCGGCCTTGCTGGCGGATAAAAACCTTTGCCTGCTGATTACCCACGAAGGGCGACCGTTCAGCAGTGAGTTGATTACCCCGGATAACGTGGTGGTCTATGAACTGGCGATCAACACCAGTGGAGGCGGTGGTGCGCCAACCGGTGATCCTGCCACCATCAGCGGCAAAGTAGAACGAGTGCTGGATAATCAGGCCGAACCCGCAGCAAGGCAACTGGTGGCTATTGAGCATAAGCCCGATGGTTCATGGTCAGTAACCGGGGATACCATCAGCAACGCAGAAACCGGCAGCTATACGCTGGAAGTGCTGACCGAAGGCGGCGACACCTTTGTGCTGGCGATGGACGAATACGGTGTGCCTTTCACCGCAACCGCCAGCGTGGTTCAAGGTGATCTGATTCATCCCACCGTTCCCAATGGCCACGTTTACCGGGTCGAGATTGGCGGCACCTTGCCAGCCACAGAGCCGGAGTGGTGGATAGATACCGGCACGACTCACACCCGCACCATTGAAGGGGATATTACCCTCCGGGCGATTCCTTTCTATCGGCCTCTGGCACACGGTCCCATCAAAGCAGAACTACTGCCATGAGTTATGAGGTTCCCACCGACAGCGCAGAGCTCCGGCTGACCGGCGCTCCCTATGCCGTATCATCGTCGGCTATTGCTGACTTTTCCTTTGACGGTAAGGGGTTGATTTATTTTGCACCGCCTCCCGGATTGATTCGCCATTATGAAGGCCAATGGCAAGGGGCGGTCATTCGGCAGCAGGGCTTTTCTGCGAGCTATTCAACCAGTGTGCCTATTAGCACCACCCGGAAGCAAAGTAGTCAGCAGGCGAAGCCTCTGGAGGCCTCACCGTTTGGCCTGTTTTGGGGAGCCGTGGCGAAACAGGAAGTCATGGTCAGTTTTCGTCATGACCAGAGCCAGAAAAAAGAAGCGACAACCGGCGACCGTTGGCAACAGCCAGCACCCAAGGAAAGCGGCAAGCAGAGTGCATGGGATAAAAGCATTCAAGCGCAGGATCAGCAACAGGCCTCCCCTTGGAACCATCCACCGGAACGGGATAGTAACGTATCCGAAGGCATGCAGTCGGTTGATCTGTACGGCTCAAGGAAGTGGAAAAGCCCTGCCTACATTCACCCACAGCAACCGCTGAACTTTACCTTTCAGGATAGGGAATATCAGCCACAGGCTAACGGCTCGGTATTTTTCCAGATTGGCACCTTTGACAAAGAAACTGCTGCTGTCCCCATTGATAGCAAACGGCGCTTTATCTTCCAGAGCAACCGAGCCGAGGATCAGCCGGTTATCCTGCCGTGGGGCTTAGGACAGAAAGCCAGGGATGAAAGTGTTACCGGCAACTATGGCGGCGAGACCGACCCGAACGTGGTGGAGAAACCGCAAC
>NZ_LUKQ02000504.1 GCF_001647025.1 Endozoicomonas atrinae | reverse complement strand
GCGTCATTCGTAAGGCGATCAAGAACCGGAAGATTTTTCGGACTGATGAGTCAGTCATGAAGGTAATCTATCTGGCCATGGAAAAAGCTTCCGAGAAATGGACCATGCCGATCAGGAACTGGAAAGCAGCCATGAACCGGTTTGAAATTATGTTTCCTGACCGGTTCAAGGAGTAATAGTTTTGGTGGCGTTTACACAGAATTATTTACAGGCTCGCTTCCGATTTCAGAACATCTTCAAAGCCTCAGGACTTTCTGGGGCTTTGAAATTAAACTGGTTTTTAATATTCTTGATACTTATTACTTTAATGGATTAATTTAATTTAAGTAAGGGTACTTAATTTTTATATATTTCATGTTTCAGCTTTACCTTTTTTGTGAATATCTGGTATTTTAAAGGAGTTGATTTTTAAATTTATTTGATTTATTTACTTCGCTTTATTTCCCTTTAAGAAATGTACTTATTCTTGGCTTTGCATTGTTTTGATCGCTTTACTTTCAGCTACTTCAGCATATCATGCTAGAAAAGAAAGTTTGCTATAAAGCCAGTGTCGCAGTTTCTAACGAGTTTTTTTGGCGTATTTTTAAATATGAATTAAACTCAATGATTAGGTTTTTCATGATATAAGAAGGTGGCTATTTTTATTTACCCTTAAATGAGACTGAATTATTATGTCGGTAGTGCTTTGATCAGTATTATGGCTTTATTTAATCTTTCCTGTTTTATGCTGCTGATTTCTACTTTAATTGTTAATCATTACTGATTTCCCAAACCATGTGATGAGGAAACCTGATTCTTCGCTTTACCCCTTATGGTTTATGGCTTTGTCGTTATGCAATAGGTCGCTATGTAAAATGATGTCTGAAAAAAGCATTTTTTGAGAGGTGATGAGAAAATATGCTCATTTTTTATCAACAATGCACGGGGTTTTGTCTATTTACAGACAGAAGTGTCAATGTTAAGTTTTTTACTGATTTCAAACCTTACTTTTAATTGATCCTTTGATTTATAAGATTGGTTCAAACAATGAATATTTTTGATGAAGCTCTCGGTGTTCTGAAGTCTAAAGTTCAGGTACGCAAACTCTTTCATGATATGCACGCTGAAGATCTTCAGCGCGTTATCGGTCGAATTGAAGCCATTTACGAGGAAAAGTTGATGGCTCAAATGGAGATTGAAGAGGAGCACGCCCGCAAAAAAGAGGCACTGGATGCTGTTGTTAAACAGATGAAAGAGCTTGGGCTCTCACTGGGTGATATGAAAGACCTGACTGATGATAAGAGCAGCAGTGGTCGTAAAGGTAAAACTCGCCAGCGCTATTTGTTTCGCTACGAAGCCGTTGATGGTTCATCAGTAGACTGGGAAGGGGCGACAACAGGACGTATTCCTGCGGACTTCTCAGCCTATCTTGAGCGGACAGGTAAGGATCGCAAAGCCTGTATCGTTTCTGAAATCTGATTGTTATAAACATCTCCTTAATAAAGGCCCTGCTTACTAGCAGGGCCTTTATTCTGCTTTCTGTCCGGCCCTTCTCAGGCATTATTTGATTTGCTTGAGTCTTTTATCAATCATCTCTTTCAGGACATTTTTATCAGTAAATCCACCAATCACTTCATCGGGAAATACCAGTGCAGGAGTACCGGTAATACCCAGCCTCTGAGCTAGCATGATATTACTGTCCAGCTGCTGTCATCACCGGCGTAAAAAGTCCTCAAAACACCAGTCCAAAATGACCTGTCGTTAAGTATAGCTTTTTGGGGTGGTCTGCAAGTCTGATAGTTCCAGAAAGTTAAATATTTTACTAAGCTGACTCT
>NZ_LUKQ02000503.1 GCF_001647025.1 Endozoicomonas atrinae | reverse complement strand
ATGGCGGAGATATGACGATGCCGTTTGGCGGTTATAAGCAGTCAGGCAACACCCGTGATAAGGCATTTACCGGGTTTGAAAAATACACACAGATCAAATCAACGTGGATTGCCTTGGGGTAACATGCAGGAAAGCCCTCAAAACTGAGGGCGTTTCAGGATAAAAACTATGGATCGAATCCACTTTGGACAAGTGCCCCGCAACAGCCGGGGCGAGATAAGCTATCAGGTCATACCTTCGGTGATGATAAAAGCCATGGTGGCCTAGGTGAGCTCAAACCATTGAACCCTGAAGGGGATGAAATGAGCTGCCAATTCCGGTAGCTTAATTCTATGCACAGATGTTCCAGACCCAAGCGGCAAAGTGGGAATAATAACAACCGCAGTCAGAGCCGGGAGCGCTTCTTATCAGACTTCACGCCCCGGTGATCTGGCCGACTGGCCTCCGTTAGGGGCTATTTCTGTTTTTTTTGTGGAGTGGTTTGGTAGTTGGTTTCAGTTGTCTATGAGGTTAGCGCCAAATTCAGCGTCACTAGCGGAGCGAGTGTCCGCTGGAATTTTTTGTTAGCCGCGGACTCATAAACCTAAAATGGAATAGAATCAATAATCTTTTGAGAATTTGATTCTGCTGAGAAAAAGTTGTTAATAGCTTCAATTTTGATTGCATCTCCACAACAACTTTGACAGGCTCTGAAACCAATTTCTTCAAGAATCGGTGCGCTAAATTCAAACTCAGGATTTAGCGTCGCTCTACAATATTCTTGAACTAAACGATTTAAACTTTTCTTATAATTGTGCCACTTATGTAAATCACTTTCCTTGTCATCAATGATTAAAGAGAAATTTCCATTATTGTCATGCTTTTTGGCTTTATATGTAGCATACCCAAACTTCTTAACCTCATTCTCAGTTTCAGTAGATGAATGGCGAAAAGTATTCATTTCCTCAAGCAGTTTATCAATTTCATATTCAATTTCTTGAGGTGATAACAATATAAGGCCATCTAATTTTTGTGAACCAGAATTATCAGCCTCCACATGTTCAAGGTCAAATATTTTAACCTTAAGCTTTAATTCAACAAGCGCCATAAATGCAGGCCGATTATTTTCATACAATGCAACATTCTTTTTATATAATTCACGAAACAATACAACCGCATCATGCCCCTTTACTCGAACAGGCTCTGGAATAAAAACATTTTCAAACCGAGACTTCAAATTTATACATTCTGAGTCTTTATGATAAGCAGGAGGCGTATAGTATACATATCGGTCATTATCCACAGAAACCTGCTTAATATAAGCTTCCTTTAAAATTTCACCAGGCTCTTCCATTGCTGTTTGGTATAATTTCAACCATCTCAACTCATAAAAATTCAAAATAGCAGAAAGATTTCTATTCAGAGCTGACTTCTCAGTAAGCTTCACTTTCTCCAAGTCAATTTTCTTTAAGAAACTGTTAAAGTTATATTGAGTTATATAAACAGAGTCATCACTCATTCTTTATACATCCAAATGAAAAAAACAACTTAATAAATAAACAACTAAAGATTTAGAGAAAAATAATATTTATAAATACATAAAATTTTGATTCGGCGGTTAACGCCGCATTAAAGTGTGAGCGCCGGCTATACTTGAACTTGAGCGAAGCGAAAACGCCAAGCGTTGCGAATCACTCTTAAATGCTTTGTTATGATTTTATCTGGGAATGTAATTTAAATTGTGTAAACGCTTGTCGTTAATACTCCAAAATGGAGAATAACAATGAGCGTTGAAATCAACGAAAAACTGGTAGATCAAATAGCCAGTCAGATTAAAACTCAGGATGATC
>NZ_LUKQ02000502.1 GCF_001647025.1 Endozoicomonas atrinae | reverse complement strand
ACATCAGCAAACTGAAACAGCTCTTTCCGGAATTGATCACGGAAGACGCCAGCGGCGCAAAAATTGATGTGGATGTGCTGAACGAACTGGTGGGCCATCAGGTGATTGATGGCGATAAGGAACGCTATAACTTCACCTGGCATGGCAAAGCCGCCGCCCGTCGTCTGGCGCAGACACCCTCTACCGGCACCCTGAGACCCTGCAAAAAAGAATCAAAAGACTGGGACACCACGCAAAACCTGTTTATTGAAGGCGATAACCTGGAAGTGCTGAAGCTGCTGCAAAAGAGCTACCACAAAAAGGTGAAGATGATTTATATTGATCCGCCTTATAACACGGGGAAGGATTTTATCTACAAAGATAACTTCAAAGATAATATTGCCAATTATAAAAAAATAACAGGACAAATCGATGATGAAGGAAACCCATTAAAAACCAATCCAGAAACGTCAGGTCGTTATCATACTCATTGGTTAAACATGATGTATCCACGTTTAAGGTTGGCACGAAATCTTCTAAAAGATGACGGTGTTATTTTTATTTCCATTGATGACACGGAGTTGAAGAATCTTATCGAGATTTGCGACAACGTTTTTGGGTCTGAAAACTTTATTGCCAACTTCATATGGGAAAAAAGAACAAATAGAGAAAATCGGAAAATCGTTTCTGGCAGGCATGACTATGTTGTTTGCTATACCAAGAATCGTGACCCATTGATTAGACCTATAAATCAACTCCCAATGAGTGAAAAAGCTCTAGCAAACTATAAGAACCCAGATAATGACCCTTTGGGTGAGTGGAAATCTGACCCAGCATCTGCACAAGCTGGACATGGAACAAAGAGTCAATTTTACGTACTTACTGCACCAAATGGAAAACAGCACCATTTACAGAGTGGCCGTTGTTGGGTTTACACACAACCTGAAATGGAAAGAGCAATACGTGAAGGTAGAATTTGGTTTGGCAAAGATGGAAATGGGGTTCCTAGAATAAAAACATACCTTCACTCAAAAGAACGAGGCCTAACACCTGAGAGCATTATTTTTGCAGAGGATGCATCAACAAACGAGGGGGCAAAAAATGCACTAAAAGACCTCTTTGGAGGGATATCTGTTTTCGAAACCCCTAAGCCCGTAGACCTTATTCGTTTAGCAATTCAACTTAGTTGTGATGATGGTTATGTTCTAGACTTTTTTTCAGGTTCGGCTTCAACCGCACACGCGGTGCTTAAGCAAAATGCATTAGATGGTAAAAAGAGGAAGTTTATTCTAGTTCAGTTGCCTGAGGAATGTGATGAATTAAGTGAGGCATATAAAGCAGGTTACAAAACAATTTCAGAAATTGGGATTGATAGGATTAAAAAGGCTGGTGATAAAGTACTGAAAGAAAACCATGACAAGGTAGATATTAAAAACATAGATACCGGCTTCAAAGTTTTCAAACTGGACTCCAGCAATATAAAACCCTGGGATGCCGATTTTGAGAATCTCGAACAAATGATTCTTGGTGCCGACGACAGTCTGAAAGAAGGCCGTTCTGCCGACGATGTACTCTACGAAATCCTGCTGAAATACGGCCTCGACCTCACCCTGCCCATTGAAGAACACATTCTGGCCGGTAAAACCGTGCACAATATTGGCAATGGCGCTCTGATGATCTGCCTGGATGATGAAATCACTCTCGATGTCGTCAATGCCATTGGTGATCTCAAGAAGGAGTTGCAACCGGAAGTCATGCGCGTGGTGTTCAAAGACGCTGGCTTTGCTGACCCAGTCGTTAAAACCAATGCCATTCAGGTGCTCAAGCAGTTTGGCATTGACGATGTGAAAAGTATCTAAGGGCGGG
>NZ_LUKQ02000501.1 GCF_001647025.1 Endozoicomonas atrinae | reverse complement strand
AATATCTCCAGTATGCAATCAGCCGTCAATGACCGGCTGGCGCAGGCCCGTATCGAGCAGAAGCAGCAGGCCAAAGCGGTGAGAAACAATCTGGCCGTGTACCAGAAGATGGCTGCCGACAAGGACTACCTCTTTCCCGATCTGGACACCCTGCTGCACAAGGACCCGATGGACCTGATGGCCATCATTGACATGCGCCTGAATCAGGAAGCCCGTCAGACCCTGCCAGCCAATGAACCGGCAGCACCGGTCCCCACGGCAAACCCGGACATCACGGAAGACCAGCAGGACTTGCTCTACACCGATGGCGCCGTGACGGAAGAAGTCCTCACCGATGACATCCACGCCATGGAAAAGTGGCTCGGCAAAGGCTCACTGGACTGTTACCGCTTCGATAAGAACGGCAACGAATACGGTGTTGAGCTGGTGATCCGCCGTACCGGCATCATCAGTTCCACCGACCAACTCACCCTGAAAGAAGCATGACCATCAGTCACAGGCTGGCCACCTGTCCTCCGAAAACGGCCACCCAATGTTTCTAAAAAACCATAACAACAAAAAGGTAACCCGCCATGTGGTTCAAAAACCTCAACGTCTACCAGTTCACCGAAGACTTCACCCTGACCGGCGAGGCACTGGAAGAAGCGCTCCGGCAGAACGGCGCATTCATCCCCTGCGGTCCACAGGACATGAGCCGCTATGGCTTTGTCTCTGCCCTCGGCCATCGCACTGAGGCCCTGGTTCACCAGAACAACGCCTGTATGCTGATCCGCGCCCGTAAAGAAGAAAAGATTCTGCCCAATGAGGTCATCAACGAAAAGCTGGCAGAAAAGATCGAGCAGATTGAGCAGAACGAAGACCGGCAGGTATTCGCCAAGGAAAAGAAGTGCATCAAAGAAGACATCGTTATGGAGCTGTTGCCCCAGGCATTCACCCGCAGTAAATACACCCATGCCTACATTGATCTGGTCCGTAACCTGCTCATCGTCAATGGCTCGGCCAAACAGGCTGAAGAACTGACCAGCAAACTGCGGGAAGCCCTCGGCAGCCTGCCAGTGCTCCCCCCTCAGACCAAAACCTTCCCCGCCACCTGCATGAGCGACTGGCTGAAAACCCAGGAACTCCCCAGACCCCTGCTGCTCGGTGACCAGTGCGAACTGCGGGAACCCGGTGAGGAAGGTGCGCACCTGAAGGCCAAACAGTTTGACCTGATCAACGGCTCCATCGAACCCCATCTGAAGGACGGGATGCTGGTCTGTTCACTGCTGCTCACCTGGCAGGACTCCCTCACCTTTACCCTGAACGAAAACCTGCGACTCACCGGCATGACCATGACCGATGTCTTGCTGGCGGAACGGGACGAGACAGAAACCGACACCAAGCTGGAAGCACTGGACGCCGACTTTGCCCTGATGACCGGCACCTTCCGCAAATTCCTGCCCCAGCTTTTCAGCTACATGAACTAAAGGAGGGCCATCATGGCCAGAGGCGTTAATAAAGTCATCCTGATCGGTAACCTGGGCAATGACCCGGATGTCCGCTACACCCCGGCAGGGGCTGCGGTGGCCAACCTGTCCATCGCCACCAGTGAAGTCTGGAACGACAAACAGACCGGCCAGAAGCAGGAAAAGACCGAGTGGCACCGTGTCGTCTTTTTCGGCAAATCTGCCGAGCGTGCCCAGCAGTACCTGCACAAGGGCAGCAAAGTCTTTATCGAAGGCAAGCTACAGACCCGTAAGTGGCAGGACAACAGCGGTCAGGATCGCTACACCACCGAAGTGGTGGTCAATGGCATCAATACCCAGTTCCAGATGCTGGACGGTCAGAACCCGCAGCCTGCCCAGTACC
>NZ_LUKQ02000500.1 GCF_001647025.1 Endozoicomonas atrinae | reverse complement strand
GCTGACACACGGCCATTACCACTTTCCACCACACGGTCACTGCCAATGATCGGCGCACCACTGCTGGCCAATGGGTTGGCACCGAGCTTCTTCGGGTTCAGCTTGCTGGCAATCCCCCTGATCTGGGCTTCACTGGCCTGCCTTGCCCGATCCCGTGGTTGCAGCTCTGCCGGGTATTGAGGGTTTACCTTGCCGGTATCGTTATGGCTGGCAATCAGGTCTTCCTGTTCATAGAGGGCATACTGGGTGCTGACTTCACGTTCATCGGCCATCACCGATTCGTCGGCCTTGCCCAGTACCGGCTTTTTTCCAGAAGGGGTCCCCGACTTTTCCTGTGCAGTTCCCCAGTCGCGCTCCAGGCGCTTGGTGGGATTTCCCCCATCCATGGGGGTCAGCCTCATCCCTTCCTGCTGCTGCCGCGCCTCGATGGCTTTCACTTCCCGTTCAAAGCGGATACCGTCCCCGCTTTCGACCATCGCCTTCAGGTTGGCCAGTGCCTCTTTCATGGAGGTCGGGGTAAAGCCTCGTCCACTTTTCCGGGCGTTCATTTCCAGCCTGCGCTGATCTTCAATCAGCTTACGGACACGGCGTTTCTTGCTGTCGTCGCCTTTCTTCCAGTTGAACGAACGGAACAACCGGTTCAGGCCGTTCATCCGTTCGGTGTAGCTGGTCAGGTCACGGTCAGGGTTGCCGGTGTACTCGGTTGAACCCGGATGCTGATGGGTAGCCCTGTCGATCTGATCCTGTCGGCGTTGCTGGCTGTCCTGCTGTGCGGCTTCCGGGTCAGCATCCACAGTGCCATAGCGGTTGCCGGTAAAGTCGGCAGGCGGGTAGTAAGGCAGTGCCTGCTGCCGGGGTTCGACTGGCTGAGACTTTTCCCTGGTCACCGTTCGGTTCTTCCAGCGGTTGCTCTCTGGTGCCGGCTGCTGCACTTCCTGCTCAGGCATACCCACATTGCGGGTATCCATTGGCGTATTGACCGGATACTGTCCTTCCTGCCCCACGGTGCGCCCCTGCCACTGGCTGGGTTGCTCCATATTGTTAGCGGGGTCGGCAGTCTCTACGTAGCGTTTGCCAAACCTTGTCGCTTCTGCCGGATTGCCGGGTCGGTTCCGCTGCCAGGCTGGCTGATCGTAGCCACTGAAGTCCTGCGGTCTGGCATTGGGAATATCGGACACACCACCCATGCCTCCGGGTGCATCGGGTGGATCATTCGGATCGTTGCGGTCTGCCCAGCTCCGCCATTGTGGTGCTTCTTCCTGCTGCGGCTGTGTCCGGGCTTCCGGTTGCAGTTGTTCAGGTTGCTGGACGGTTTCACCCAACTCATGGAGCTGGCTCTCCAGTCCGGCAATGGCCAGCGAGTTCTGGCGCAGTTGCTCCGCCAGCATGGTCTGGTCGGCGTGAGGTTCCTGCATCTGGTCTTGCAGGGTCTGGTGCTGGCTCATCAGGTCGTTTAGTTTATTCTGGAGAATGCTGGCTGTTTCCGGGTTACGGGTTCGACCGGCAGCGCCCACCAGTCCACCCACTGGACCTCCAACAATGGCACCGGACAGTCCCTGCGCCAACGCACCATCAGTCAGTCCTACCTCTCTGCCCACCTGCTGCTGTCCGTAGTTGGCCGCCATCTGCTGGCCAACCCCTTCACCAAACTCCTGCACCCCTTCGGTCAGGAACCCCTTGGCCGCATTCAGGCCACGGGTGCCGGCGTTCTTCAGGATCAGGTTCTCCATGGCCGGACCCGCCAGCCCCATGGAAAGCGCCCCCACCCCGGCAGCCGGGGCAAAGGCGGCCTGTGCCGCTTCCTCGGCCAGCAGGGCTTTGGCCTGCTCAAAAGGCTGGCGGGTATCGCCG
>NZ_LUKQ02000050.1 GCF_001647025.1 Endozoicomonas atrinae | reverse complement strand
GAAAATCAACATCATTAAAACCTTCGGGTAGCTGTGGTCGACGAGACATCTGTTCTAGATAATGCATGGTAATGATGCCTAAGCATAGTTGGCGGCAGCTTAAGGATTTAGAAAATGCGATTGGTATTACACAATCCAAATAGTTCAGAAACCACACCAAACTGCATTCCAAAGCAGTATTTCTTAAGTACCTACTGCAAAAAATCAAGGGGACGTTACCATCCAACCAGTTGGTAACGCCCCCAATGACATCAAGATAACAAGGCTTCCTAAAACCTTCTTAAACAGTTAATACCCAAAGGATCTTATGCAAGCTCTTTGATTCGATACCACAGCATCCCCAGTGCCAGTAGCGGCGAGCGGAAATACCGTCCACCGGGGAAGGTCATATGGCGAATATTGGCAAATACATCAAACCGTTCTGCCTGACCAGAGATAGCTTCTGCCAGCACCCTGCCGGCCATATGGGTAGCATTTACACCATGGCCGGAATAAGCCTGTGCAAAGTAAATGTTTGACCCCAGTCGACCAATCTGCGGCATCCGGTTGGCACCAATCCCGATCATTCCTCCCCACTGATACTCGATGGAAGCATTTTCCAGCTGAGGAAAGACCTTCAACATCTTCGGTCGAAGCGATGCCTCAATATCTTTAGGATCACGCCCGGAGTAGTTGCACATACCACCAAACAACAGTCGTTTATCATCAGAAAGGCGGAAATAATCAAGCGCAATGCTGACATCGCAGATAGCCGAGTCCTCTGGTATCAGGTTTTTCCAGACCTTTTCCTCCAGCCTTTCTGTGGCGATGATATAACTGCCCGCCGGTAACACTTTCCCGCCGATCTTGGGTTCCAGGTTCCCAAGATAGGCATTCCCTGCCAGTACCAGAAACTGACAGGTTACCGAACCCTTTGCCGTTTCAACCCTGGGCAGGTCACCCTTATGGATTTTCACAACCGGCGAATTTTCAAAAAACTGAACGCCCAATCCTTCTGCAACGCGAGCCTCACCAAGGCAGAGATTCAGCGGATGGAGATGACCACTTCCCGAATCCAGCATTCCGCCAATATACCGGTCAGTGTTCACATACTGTTTGATATCATCCTGTGATAGCAGCCGAAGCTCATGAGCATAATGGCGTTTTTTCAGAGACTCATAATCTTCCGCAATCTCATCCATCTGTTTTGGCTTGATCGCCGCATCCACATACCCCATTTTCAGGTCACACTGAATATCGTATTTCTGGACACGCTCACGCACCAGCTCAACCGCCTCATACCCCATCCGATGGATTGCCTCCACCCCATCACTGCCGATCTGGTTTCTAAACTGTTCAGGTTCTTCACCAATCCCCCGAATCAGCTGACCACCATTTCGTCCTGTTGCCCCCCAACCGATTTTACGGGCTTCCAGAACGACAACACGATAGCCCCGCTCAGCCAGCTCCAGGGCTGTGGCAACGCCAGAGAAACCACCGCCAACAACACAGACATCTACGGACAGGCTACCTTCCAGTTCAGGGTATTCTGTTTCAAAGTTCAGTGAAGCGGCGTAGTAAGAGTTCGCATGCGCTTCAGTATGCACTGGTGCTTTGAGTTTCATCATTCATTCCCTGTTTTATATTTTTAAGGCAAAAGGTCTTTCATCTGGTACCACAGCATACCGATGGCCAGCATGGGGGAGCGAAGGTTCTCTCCTCCAGGAAAGCGGTGGTGACGAATGCGGTCAAACACATCAAACCGACCGGCTTGCCCATCAATAGCTTCTGCAATCAGCTGAGCGGCCATGTGAGTTGCATTAACTCCGTGGCCTGAATAACCCTGGGCATAATAGGTAGTAGGTGACAGGCGGCCTATCTGCGGGATGCGATTAGCCGAAATACCAATCCAGCCGCCCCATTCATAATCAACGGTCACCTGATCCAGTTGAGGAAAGATTTTTTTCATTCTGGGTAATAAACTGCCAGAAATACTTTTAGGATCATGCCCCGTATAGTTACATCGTCCACCAAAAAGCAAACGACCATCAGCTGATAGCCGGAAATAGTGCAACAGGGCATTGTGATCACAAACGGCATAATTTTCTGGCAATATCTCGTGCCGAACAGCCTCGCTTAACGGTTCTGTTGCTATGATATAACTGCCTGCTGGCAGCACTTTACCATTCAAGCGTGGCTCAAGGCTTCCAAGGTACGCATTACCACACAGAACAACGAAGTCAGACTCAACTACACCGTCCCCTGTTATCACCTGATGTTTACCGGAAACTCCCGGTGATTTCATCGCAGTAACTCTGGAGTGTTCAATAAAACAGAACGCCAAGCTTCTCTGCTGCATCTACTTCTCCCAGGCAGAGATTCATAGGGTGTAAGTGCCCACTCCCCTCATCAACCAGGCCTCCGATATAGCGACTGCTGCCAATGACCTTTGACAACTCAGAAGACTGCAATAATCGAAGCCTGTGTGGATACCCCTGCTGCTTCAGCAAATCCAGCTCTCCAGCCAGAGACGTCATATGTCGTTGCTTCAGAGCTGCATCGAGGTACCCCATTTGCAGGTCACATTGAATACGGTACCTGCTGATGATTGAGCGAACCCTTTCTACCGACTCAAAGCCCATGCGATTAATGGCCTCAACCCCTTCTCTTCCAATCAGGAGCTGATAGCGTTCAGGTGACTCACCAAGCCCCCGGATTAACTGTCCCCCACTGCGTCCCGTTGCACCCCAGGCGATTTTCCTCGCCTCCAGTACAACAACACGATAGCCTTTCTCAGCCAGAGCCAACGCAGTGCCCACACCACTGAAGCCTCCACCGACAATACAAACATCAGCCTTCACTTTCCCCTTGAGTGCAGGGTAATTTGTCTGTCGATTGGCAGTCGCAGCATACCAGGAACAGGCATGCTCTTCAGTGTGTACAGGTGATGAGGTAACCATATTGTTATTTTTCTTGAGGTAGGTCGGAGGGGTAACGTATCTGTCTACACCATTTTAGATACACAATTAAAGCCTCTGAACATATTCAGAGGCTGTTCAGTTTAATCCAGTGCAATCCAGGTGGATTTCAATTCCGTGTATTTATCAAAGGCATGGAGAGACTTATCCCGGCCATTACCCGACTGCTTGAACCCACCAAAAGGAACCGTCATATCCCCACCGTGGTAATTGTTGATAAACACAGAACCCGCTCTGAGTCGTCTGGATACCTGGTGCGCTCTGCTCAGGTTACTGGTCCACAACGCTGCAGCCAGACCATAGTCGGTATCATTGGCAATACGGATTGCCTCTTCTTCATCATTGAAGGAAATCACGGACAGCACCGGCCCAAAGATTTCTTCCTGGGCAATGGCCATCTGGTTATCAACCTGATCGAACACCGTGGGTTCAATATAATACCCCCCGGTTTCCTCCATAACCCGGCTTCCTCCCATCACCAGCTTTGCACCTTCCTGCTTTCCGGTCTCGATATAACGGAGAACATTACGGGTCTGAATATCATCCACGATAGCGCCTGACGTGGTTTCAGGGTCCAGAGGGTGTCCAGGACGCCAGGTTTCCATGTGCTTTTTCAACAGTGATATAAATTCGTCGTGTATTGAGGCTTCAACCAGGAGTCGGGAACCCGCAGTGCATACCTCTCCCTGGTTATAGCCAATGGCCATGGCGGCATAGCTGGCTGCTTTTTCAAGATCTGGTGCATCGGCAAAGACAATATGAGGGCTTTTGCCACCAGCTTCCAGCCATACCCGCTTCATATTCGACTCACCGGCATAGATCATCAATTGCCGTGCAACTTTGGTAGAACCGGTGAAGGCAAGACAGTCAACATCCGGATGAAGTGCCAGCGCTTTTCCGGCGGTATGGCCAAAGCCCGGCAGTACCTGTAAAACGCCTTTGGGTAAACCAGCCTCTTCTGCCAGCTCTGCCACTCTGATCGCGGTCAGTGGTGACTTTTCTGAAGGCTTGAGAATCACACTGTTACCGGTTGCCAATGCTGGTCCAAGCTTCCAGGAGGCCATACTTAAGGGGAAGTTCCAGGGAACAATCGCGGCAACCACACCAACCGCTTCCCTGGTAACCAGGGCAAGGCTGTCCTCACCGACCGGCGCCACTTCATCGTAAATCTTATCAATGGCCTCTGCACACCAGCGAATACAGTTGGCACTGCTGGGGATGTCATCGCCCAGAGCGTCATTGATGGGCTTACCCATATCAATGGACTCCAGCAGAGCGAGTTCTTCCAGGTGATCATCTATTTTACTGGCAAAGGCCTGAAGAATTTTCTTGCGGGCAGCTGGAGACTTACGGGCCCAGGCCCCGGACTCAAACGTTGAACGGGCAGCCGAAACCGCACGATTCACATCCGCTTCATCACAACTGGCTACGCGAGTCAGAAGCTTGCCATCCACAGGAGAAATACAATCAAAGGTTTCACCGCTGGCAGCATCGGTGTACTCACCGTTTATCCAGGCCTGACTGCGGATTTCAAGCCCATCTGCCATAGCCTGCCATTGTGCGCGAGTTCTGGTCGCCATAACTGCTCCTGTTCTTATTGTTTGAGGGCACTATAGGTAATGAATAAAAGCACATTAACGAAATGCAGTACTTGATTCAATACAGATTGTTTGAAATATTGTACACACTGTTTGAAATGATGTGCGCCACTGATACCACTGACTTCAGTAATCAGGATGTGCAAAACATTGGCTTAATAATAATAAAGGTAAGGGAAATGACTGAGCTGACCCTGAGCAAGCCCACAGCAACTGTCCAAAAAAGCCACAACACCCCGAATAGCGAAGCCAGCTCACTGGACGCGTTCTGGATGCCATTCACAGCGAATCGCCAGTTCAAGCAACAGCCACGCATGCTGACCAGTGCAGAAGGTATGTACTATCAGGACGACAAAGGTCGACCGGTTCTGGATGGCTGTGCGGGTCTATGGTGTGTCAATGCCGGTCATGGTCGCAGAGAGATCTCCGATGCGGTAGCCCGTCAGGTTGCCAAACTGGACTACGCACCTCCCTTTCAAATGGGTCACCCTTTAGCGTTCGAGTTTGCAGAACGTCTGGCAAACATTGCTCCCGGCAACCTGAACCACATTTTCTTTACCAACTCAGGCTCAGAGTCTGTAGAGACTGCCCTGAAGATTGCCCTTGGCTACCATCGCATCAAAGGAGAAGGTACACGACAAAGACTGGTTGGTCGTGAGCGTGGTTACCATGGTGTGAATTTTGGTGGCATCTCTGTTGGGGGGATTGGTAACAATCGCAAAATGTTCGGTAACGCCCTGAGTGGCGTCGATCACTTGCCACACACCCTTAACATCAACCTGAACGCCTTTACCAAAGGTCTGCCTGAGCACGGTGTTGAACTGGCTGATGCCCTAGAACAAATCATTGCCCTGCACGATGCCAGCAATATTGCTGCGGTTATTGTTGAGCCCATGTCCGGCTCCGGCGGCGTTATCATGCCACCTAAAGGTTATCTGCAGCGCCTGCGTGAGATCACCCGAAAGCACGGTATTCTCCTGATTTTTGATGAAGTAATCACCGGGTTTGGCCGGGTTGGTAAAGCCTTTGCCTCCGAGCGCTGGGGAGTTGAGCCTGATATTATGACCACGGCCAAAGGCCTTACCAATGGTGTAATACCAATGGGTGCCGTATTCGTCAGCGATGAAATACACGACACATACATGACTGGCCCTGAGAATATGACCGAGCTGTTCCACGGCTATACCTATTCAGGACACCCGGTTGCCTGTGCCGCAGGTCTGGCCGCCCTTGATCTCTATGAGAAAGAGGGTCTGTTTGAGCGGGCTATCGAACTGGAGGACCACTTTGCTGAATCCCTGCTGAGCCTGAAGGACCTGCCCAATGTGATCGATATTCGCAACACCGGATTGGTTGCCGCCATTGAGCTTGCACCGGAACAGGGCAAGCCCGGAGAACGAGGCTACAAAGCGTTCAAGCATGCCTACGAAAATGGCGTACTGGTACGCTGGACTGGTGACATACTGGCCATGTCACCGCCTCTGATCATAGAACCGACACATATTGACCAGCTGGTATCCGCACTGCGTGATGGCATATTAGTTGCTAATAGATAACCGAAAATAAAAAATGCAGCGTATTTCTCACAGAAAAGAGCTGCATTTTTTAGAAAAAGAGAGTTCAATAAAACAAACACCTGCACCAAACCGTAAAAAATAATAAAAAGGCAAACTATGGGAACAGATATCCGCCCGCTAATCGGCGTTACTGCAGATACCACAATGGATGGCCTGCACCGGGTGCATCAGGCCGGAGAAAAGTACCTTGCCTCCATTGTCCATGGTGCCAATGCCATTCCCGTCATTATCCCTTCTCTACCGGTAGCTCTGAATAGTCAGGATATTCTAGAGCAGCTTGATGGCCTTCTGGTTACTGGCGGCTACTCAAATATAGAGCCCTGGCGCTATGGTGGTGCACCGGCTGGCCCGGATGCACATGAAGATGCCCAGAGAGACAATACAACACTGCAACTCATCCCTGATGCCATAGAACTGGGTATTCCTTTATTAGGCATTTGTCGTGGATTTCAGGAAATGAACGTGGCTTTTGGTGGAACATTGCACCAGAAGCTGCATGAAACCGGCCAATACCAGGAACATCGTGAAGATAAAAAAGCCCCTTTAGATGTGCAGTACGGACCAGCTCACCCCGTCGTGATTGAGCCCGGAGGTATCCTTGCAGCTATTGCGGGTACCGGTGAACAAATGGTCAATACGGTTCATATGCAGGGTATTGATCGCCTGGGAGAAGGCTTGAAAATCGAAGCCTGTGCACCAGATGGTCTGGTCGAAGCCATTTCCGTTCAAAACAGCAAAAATTTTGCACTCGCCGTTCAGTGGCACCCTGAATACAAGGTTTCCGAGAACCTGTTTTCCATGACGATCTATCAGGCATTTGCCGAAGCCTGTCGCACAAGGCATTACCAACGGTTCCATCGTCATCAATAAGAACGATAACAACAAAAATGATACTATGAAAAAACTGGCTAGCTGGTTAAAAGAGCAAAAAATCACCGAAGTCGAAGCTGTAATCTCCGACTTTACCGGTATTGCCCGGGGCAAAATCATGCCCAGCAATAAATTTATTGCAGAAAAGGGAATACGTCTTCCGGAAAGCGTACTGATTCAGGGCGTAACCGGGGATTACGTCGACGACGAAATCTATAACGAACTGATGAGCCCGGCTGAGATCGATATGATTCTCAAGCCTGATGAGTCTGCTGTCCACATGGTACCCTGGGCTCTGGAGCCAACGGCGCTGGTTATCCATGACTGCTACGATAAGCAGGGTAACCTGATCAGCATGGCTCCCAGGGCTGTCCTCAAAAATGTTCTGGCACTTTATGAAGCCAGAGGCTGGACGCCGGTTGTTGCACCAGAGCTTGAATTTTATCTGACCAAAAGAACAGCAAACCCGGATCACCCTCTTCAGCCCCCCGTTGGCCGATCTGGCCGGCCAGAGTCTGGTCGTCAATCCTACAGTATTGATGCTGCCAATGAATATGACCCACTGTTTGAAGATGTCTATGACTGGTGTGAAGAGCAGGGGCTGGATGTAGACACCCTGATTCATGAAGAAGGTGCGGCCCAGATGGAAATCAATTTCCGCCATGGTGATGCACTGTCTCTGGCAGACCAGGTATTTGTCTTCAAAAGAACCGTCCGTGAAGCAGCCTTAAAGCACGATATTAATGCCACGTTTATGGCTAAGCCCATCAGTGGTGAACCTGGCAGCTCAATGCATCTGCACCAGAGCATTCTGGATAACAAAGGGAATAACATCTTCAGCAACGAAGATGGCTCTCCCAGCAAAATGATTTACCACTATATTGGTGGGCTTCAAAAGTATGTCTCTGAAGCCATGCCACTTTTTGCTCCTAACGTAAACTCCTATCGTCGTTTTCTCAGGGATACCTCTGCACCTGTGAATCTGGCCTGGGGAATTGACAATCGTACCGTCAGCTTGAGAATCCCAGACTCATCTGCAGCAGGTCGTCGTGTAGAAAACAGGCTGGCAGGAGCCGATGCGAACCCATACCTCGCCTTTGCAGCCTCACTGCTCTGTGGCTACCTGGGCATGATTAATGAAGCAGAGCCAACAGAGGCAGTAACAGGAAATGCCTCTGATGACTCTAACGACAAGAGACTTCCACTTAATCTTGAGGAAGCCCTTGAGCTGATGGAGCAGAGTGAAATTCTTAAAGAGACTCTGGGAACGCAGTTTGTCCGCTCCTATGTTGAGGTGAAGCGTGCCGAATACCAGAACTTTAAAGAGATTATCAGCTCCTGGGAGCGTGAATATCTGCAAATGACAGTGTGATTACCCAAACAATAATAACAAGAGCAGGAATAATAATATGA
Source organism: Endozoicomonas atrinae (assembly GCF_001647025.1). Classification (GTDB taxonomy): domain Bacteria; phylum Pseudomonadota; class Gammaproteobacteria; order Pseudomonadales; family Endozoicomonadaceae; genus Endozoicomonas; species Endozoicomonas atrinae. The sequence goes on along the minus strand of NZ_LUKQ02000050.1, from coordinate 22,199 downwards.
GTCATGCTATTGCTGAGCCAGTAAAAAGCGCTGTAACGATTCAGAAAGCGGAACAGACCACAACCCAAAGGCAGGAAAAAAATCATAAACATCACCTGCACCCATTTGCAGATAATGGCGCCCTGAAAGAAGAAGGTGCGAGAATTATTGAAAAAGCCGACGGGGTTTATCTGTACGACAGCGATCAGAATAAAATTCTTGATGGTATGGCCGGGCTCTGGTGTGTCAACGTTGGTTATGGTCGTCATGAGCTGGTTGAAGCAGCCTGCAATCAGATGAAAGAGCTGCCTTATTACAATACTTTCTTTAAAACCACCCATAACCCGGCTATTCAGCTGGCTGAGAAGCTGGCTGAGATCACCCCCGAACATATGCACCACGTCTTTTTCACCGGTTCGGGGTCAGAGTGTAACGATACCGTGCTGCGTATGGTCCGCCATTACTGGGCCACCAAAGGCCAGCCAGAGAAACAGGTGATCATCAGCCGGGAGAATGCCTACCACGGTTCTACCGTAGCCGGAGCCAGCCTGGGTGGCATGAAGCCCATGCACAAACAGGGTGGCCTGCCGATTCCTGGCATTGTCCATATTCAGCAACCCTACTGGTATGGTGAAGGAGGTGATCTAACCCCTGAAGAGTTTGGGCTCAAAGCAGCACAGGCACTGGAAGAAAAAATTCTTGAGCTGGGTGAAGACAAGGTAGCGGCATTCATTGCTGAACCTATCCAGGGTGCAGGTGGTGTTATTGTTCCACCCACCACCTACTGGCCGGAAATCAAACGTATCCTGAATAAATACGACATTCTCCTTGTGGTCGATGAAGTCATCTGTGGCTTTGGTCGCACCGGTGAATGGTTTGGCAGTGATTACTACGACCTCAGGCCAGACCTGATGCCCATGGCCAAAGGCATGTCCTCTGGCTATCTGCCTATTGGTGGAGTTATGGTCAGCGACAGGGTGGCTGAGATTGTTCAGTCTGGTGGTGACTTTAACCATGGCTTCACCTATTCAGGTCATCCAACGGCTGCTGCAGTTGCACTGGAAAACATCAGAATCCTGCAGGACGAAAAGATCATTGAAAAGGCGAAAGCAGAAACCGGACCCTACCTGCAGAAGCGCTGGGCTGAACTGACAGAGCACCCCCTGGTCGGTGAAACCCGTGGCGTCGGCATGGTTGCTGCACTGGAACTTACCAATAACAAGGAAGCAAGAACCCGTTTTGATGATGAAGGCACTGCAGGCACCGTCTGTCGTGACTTCTGTTTCAAAAATGGTCTGGTGATGCGTGCTGTTGGCGATACCATGATCATTTCTCCACCGCTGATCATCAGTCACACTGAAATTGATGAGCTGGTGACCAAAGCACGGAAGTGTCTTGATTTAACTTTGGAGTATCTCAACTCTTAAAGTGAAGGAGCAGAGATAGTGGAAATCACTCCACAGTGTTGTTATCGTCCGTGCCTCACATCAATGCTGTGAGCTGGTAGGCATTGATTCATTGGAATCAATGCCTATCGATTTATAGTGAAATAACAAGAATAAACAAAGGACTACCAATGATCAGAAATCTGGGAAAATCTCTGATTACAGCAGCCGTCACATGCACAATGATGGCCTCTCCGCTGGCTATGGCCAAAGAAAAGACATTGAATGTCTATAACTGGTCTGACTACATTGCCGAAGACACCATTGCCAACTTTGAGAAAGAAACGGGTATCAAGGTTCGCTATGATGTTTTTGACAGTAATGAAGTACTCGAAGCCAAGCTGCTGTCAGGAAAAACTGGCTACGATATTGTAGTTCCATCGGCATCATTCATGGCCCGCCAGATTCAGGCAGGCGTATTTAAAGAGCTCGATAAGAGCAAACTTCCAGACTGGAAGCACCTGGATGATGAAATCATGGGCCTGGTTGAAACCTACGACCAGGAAAACAAACATTCCTTCCCTTATCTCTGGGGTACCACAGGTATTGGTTACAACCCGGACCTGGTTGAGAAATACCTCGGCGAAGAGGCGCCTGTTGACAGCTGGTCTCTGGTTTTTGAAGAAGAAAATATCAGTAAACTGAGCAAATGTGGTGTTGCCTTCCTGAATGCCCCAACCGAGGTTGTACCAGCAGCTCTCAGCTACCTGGGCCTTGATCCTAACTCCACGAATAAAGCGGATTATGCAAAAGCAGAAGAACTGTTAATGAAAGTAAGGCCATACATTACTTACTTCCATTCCTCCCGCTTTATTTCCGATCTTGCTAACGGCGATATCTGTGTTGCTATTGGCTGGTCCGGTGACGTCCTGCAGGCCAGCGATCGTGCTTATGAAGCTGACAACGGAGTTGTTGTTGAATACACCATTCCAAAGGAAGGTGCAGGCATGTGGTTTGATATGCTTGCCATCCCGAATGATGCTGAAAATGTTGATGAAGCATACGCTTTCCTGAACTACCTCCTGAAGCCTGACGTTATGGCTGAAATCAGTAACTACGTTGCTTACGCCAGTGCGAACAAGTCATCCGAGGCTCTTGTCGATGAGGAAATCCGGGAGAATCCGGGAATCTACCCAACAGAGAGTGCAAAAAAGAACCTTTATGTTTTTGAGGTGCTGCCTCCAAAAATCAATCGGGTAATTAACCGTTCATTCACTAATGTAACTGCTGGACAGTAATTAACGACCCGTTTCCTGGCTCTTTAACCCTGAAGAGTCAGGAAGCCATTAATTCACTGTCGATATGATTTGAAAAGCAGAGAGCTTGTTGCAAAGAGCATCTGACTGCTGTTTTTTGCAATCGACTCTTTGATTCATTTGACAACATTACAAATTATTCATTGTGAACTGCCATCACAGGCAGCTCATACCACCTGAAAATCATAAAAAGAAAAGAAAAGAAAGGTGTAAGTCACATGTCCAATATTGACGTAGCCTCTCCAGGTAGCATTGAACAAAAGCCAATGTTACAGATTCAAAACGTTACCAAAAAGTTTGATGATGTACTGGCCGTCGACCACGTTTCCCTTGATATTCCCAAAGGGGAGATCTTTGCGCTGCTCGGTGCATCCGGCTCAGGCAAGTCAACATTATTGAGAATGCTGGCAGGGTTTGACAAACCGACTTCTGGCCAGATCATCCTTGGTGGGCAGGACATAACCAGCCTCCCCCCCTACGAGCGCCCCATTAATATGATGTTTCAGTCTTATGCACTGTTTCCTCATATGACGGTTGAACAGAACATTGCCTATGGCTTAAAGCAGGACAAGCTCCCGAAAGATAAAATTCAAAAGAAAGTGGATGAGATGCTCAATCTTGTCCATATGACACAGTACGCAAAACGTAAGCCTCATCAACTCTCTGGTGGACAACGGCAGCGTGTTGCACTGGCAAGGAGCCTGGCAAAAGAACCCCAGCTGCTTCTGCTTGATGAGCCTATGGGTGCCCTGGATAAAAAGCTTAGAACCCGTATGCAGCTGGAACTGGTCGAAATCATTGAACAAGTTGGCGTTACCTGTCTGATGGTTACCCACGATCAGGAAGAAGCCATGACCATGGCTCACCGCATTGCCATCATGGATGCCGGCTGGATTGTTCAGGTTGGATCCCCTACCGATATATACGAAACTCCCAACAGCCGCATGGCCGCCGAATTTATTGGTTCCATCAATATGTTCGAAGGAAAGATCACTCAGGATGAGGCAGACCATGTCGTTATTGAATCACACCTGTTGAATGCCCCTGTCCGCATCGGTCATGGTATTGCCACTGCACTTGAAAACCCTGACGTCTGGGTCGCTATTCGCCCGGAAAAAACACGCATCACGCGAGACAAACCAGCTACTGATATTAACTGGTCTTCAGGCATCATTGATGACATTGCCTATCTTGGCACCCACTCTGTTTATTACGTTCGCCTCGATTCCGGAAAAATCATCCAGGCCAACATGGCCAATACCGAGCGACACGGAGAGCGCCCCACCTGGAATGACCCTGTTTACGTCAGCTGGGAAGAGTCCAGCCCTGTAGTTCTTAACAATTAAGGGAGGGACAATGCTATGGAAGTAACCAATGTACAACAGGGAAATTCTGTCTTCGGCGTTATCAAGCAGATATTTCCGGGAAGAAAGTTGCTGATTGCCACGCCTTATCTATGGCTGCTGCTGTTTTTCCTGGTGCCTTTTGCCATCGTCCTGAAGATCAGTTTCTCAGAAATGGTCATCGCCATTCCACCCTACAGTGACCTGGTCGAATTTGCCGATGAAACACTGAATATCAGCATTAACCTTGGCAACTACCTCTTCCTTGCTGAAGATGATATGTACATAAGGGCATACTTCAGCTCCATCCAAATTGCCTTTAACGCCACCCTGCTATGTCTGCTACTCGGTTATCCCATGGCCTATGCCATGGCAAGGGCGCCCCAGCATATGCAGACCACATTATTACTGCTGATCCTGCTCCCTTCATGGACCTCTTTTCTGATCCGTATATACGCCTGGATGGGGATCCTGAAGAACAACGGGTTGATCAATAACCTGTTGATGGCTCTGGGCATTATTGATGATCCCATCATCATGATGAATACAAACTTTGCCGTTTATATCGGGATTGTCTATGCCTACCTGCCCTTTATGGTGCTTCCACTTTATGCAAATCTGGTCAAACATGATCACTCCCTGCTGGAGGCCTCAGCAGACTTGGGTGCACGACCCTGGAAAACCTTTTTGTCAGTCACCCTCCCATTATCAAAATCCGGAGTTATTGCCGGCTCCATGCTGGTCTTTATTCCGGCAGTGGGTGAATTTGTTATCCCTGAGCTACTGGGTGGACCGGACAGCCTGATGATCGGAAAAGTCCTGTGGCAGGAGTTTTTTAACAACCGAGACTGGCCGGTAGCTTCCGCATTGGCCATGGTCATGCTGCTGCTGTTAATTATTCCAATGGCTCTGTTCCATCACTATCAATCAAAAGAGCTGGAGAGCACCAATGAAAAATAAAATCACGTTCTCCAATATGATTCTGATTCTGGGTCTGGTGTTCTTGTACCTGCCCATGCTCATACTGATGATTTACTCTTTCAATGAATCCAGACTGGTGACGGTATGGGCTGGTTTCTCCACCAAATGGTACGGTGAGCTTTTTGAAGACCAGCAGTTGCTTGCAGCGATTGGCATGAGTCTCAAGATTGCCTTCTGGAGTTCCTGCATGGCGGTTGTACTGGGCACCATGGCCGCCTTTGTCATGACCCGGTATAACCGCTTCCGCGGTAAGACGGCATTCTCCAGTATGATCACCGCGCCCCTGGTCATGCCGGATGTGATTACCGGTCTGTCACTGCTCCTGCTGTTTGTTGCCATGGCCAATTCGATAGGCTGGCCTGAGGAGCGGGGTATGCTGACCATCTGGATTGCCCATGTCACCTTCTGCGCAGCCTATGCGACCGTGGTCATCTCATCCCGCCTGCGGGAAGTGGATCGCTCTATTGAAGAAGCTGCTATGGACCTAGGAGCGACGCCTTTTAAAACTTTCTTTCAGATCACACTGCCCGGTATTGCCCCTGCCCTGGCGGCTGGCTGCTGTCTTTTACCCTGTCACTGGACGACCTGGTTATCGCCAGCTTTGTTTCCGGCCCGGGAGCAACAACACTACCCATGGTTGTATTCTCATCGGTACGCCTGGGGATCACTCCAAAAATCAATGCGTTGGCAACCTTGATTATTCTGGCCGTCTCCCTGGCTGCATTTATCACCTGGTGGTTTATGCGCCGTCAGGAAGCTCGGCGACTGCAGATGATGCAATTGGGTGATGACTTCTTTGATGAAAGTGATGAAGAATCAACCAAAACAGGAGATATGGAAGGTCGTCGTATAAAATCGACGTACAAAGTCGAGAGTCCAGAGTCAGCAACGGTGTAACTCCCCACAGAGTCAAGCTGGCTTAAGCTCCTGTTTTCCCCGGTTAACAGGAGCTGATGCTCATGGAAAACTTCAAGGAGGACCTGCTTTGGATGTAGGAACACGGTTAAAAGCCGTTCGAATTATGCATAACCTCTCCCAGCGAGAGCTGGCAAAACGCGCTGGTGTTACCAATAGCACCATTTCAATGATTGAGAAAAACAGTGTCAGCCCATCAGTCAGCTCCCTGAAAAAAGTACTCAGTGGCATTCCCATGTCTCTGGTAACTTTTTTCTCTCTGGAGATGGATGAGCAGGGCTATGAGCCCGTGGTCTATCGTTCGGAAGAACTCTCCCCAATGATCATGGACAAGATACAAATCAAGGTTATCGGTCAGCACAAGGCTAACCGTGGCATGGCTTTTATGGATGAGTGCTATCCACCCAATTCTGATACCGGCGATGAAATGCTCTGCCATGAAGGTGAAGAAGCGGGCATCATTATTGAAGGTCAACTCGAGCTTACCGTTGGTAATGATATCTACCTGCTGAACCCTGGCGACAGCTATTACTTCGACAGTAACCGCCCTCACCGCTTCCGCAACCCCAGTGATGACGAAGAGTGTCGCCTGATCAGTTGCACCACTCCCAGTAATTTCTGACCTTATGGGCCACTGATTATTCTCCCAAGGAATACGCGTCGTGGCTCCCTGATGCAATTCGCAAATTACTTTGAACTTATCCCTTTACCTTCCAGTAAGGGGAAGGGTTATGCTTACCCAATGATGAATCAATCAGTGGCAAAATAGCCACAGGAGCATAACCCATGACCGCCCGAGAAACTGAGCTGCGAGTGAGTGGTCTTCGCTGTGCCGGCTGTGTTGGCAAGGTAGAAAAAGCCCTGCTTGCGGTTGCCGGCGTTACTGAAGCCAGCGTCAATCTTGCTGACCGTACCGCAAGGGTTGCCGGAACTGCTGCTACGGAAGAGTTAGTCAGTGCCATAGAAGGTGTTGGTTTTAGCGCTGAGCTTGTTTCTGGGGTAAAAACCTCAGTAATCACTTCCGTCCCCTCTATGAACTGCGCCTCCTGCGTTGGGAAAATTGAGAAGTCACTGCAAGGTATAGATGGTGTCAAGGGAACCGTTAATCTCGTTGATAAAACCGTTCTGGTAGAAAGCATCAGCGATATGGATATTTATAAAAATATCGATACCGTGCTTGCAGCACTCGAAAAGGCTGGTTTTCCCGGCACTGTTCTCAATCTTGAAGAAGGCTCATTTGAGAAACAACAGGAGCAGCAGGAAGCAGAAGACAGGCGACGTTATCGCTATCTACTGAAACATACAGCCATCGCCCTGGGTCTTGGGATCCCGCTGATGATCTGGGGAATGGTTACCGGAGAGATGAGCGTCAACAACACTCAGGAGCAGGTTGCCTGGGGAGTTGTTGGCATACTGACCGGGCTGATTCTGTATTTCTCCGGAGGGCACTTTTTCACTGGCATGTGGCAGTCCCTGAAACATCGTAATGCCAATATGGACACTCTGGTGGCACTAGGCACCGGTGCAGCCTGGCTCTTTTCCATGATCGTTGTACTTTTTCCAGGGTGGCTGCCAGCCAGTGCCCGGCATGTCTATTTTGAAGCTTCCGCCATGATTATCGGCCTGATTAACCTGGGCCATGCGCTTGAGTTGAGGGCCAGGGGTAAAACCAGTGAAGCGGTCAAACGTCTGCTTGGGCTCCAGGCCAAAACAGCTCGTGTAATTCGTGATGGGAAAGAGCTGGATATCCCTGTGCAGCAAGTACGCAAAGGCGATACGCTCAGGGTACGCCCCGGAGAGAAGATTCCGGTGGATGGCAAGATTGTTGATGGCAACAGCTTTGTAGACGAGTCCATGCTGACGGGTGAGCCTATTCCCGTAGAAAAGAATGTGGGCGATACCATTACCGCCGGTACTCTGAATAAAAATGGCTCGCTGCTGTTTATCGCGGAAAAAGTGGGCAGCGAAACCGCTCTTGCACAGATTATCGCCCTGGTTAAAAAAGCCCAAAGTTCCAAGATGCCGATTGCCCGGCTGGCCGATAAAATTTCCAGCATCTTTGTTCCGGCAGTTATTCTGATTGCCATACTGGCTGCCGCTGTCTGGTTTTTTGTTGGGCCTGAGCCTAAGGTTGCCCATATGCTGGTGGTCACCACCACGGTGCTGATCATAGCCTGCCCCTGTGCTCTGGGTCTTGCTACCCCTATGTCAGTCATGGTGGGTGTGGGGAAAGCGGCAGAACTGGGTATTTTGATCCGCAAGGGGGATGCATTGCAGCAGGCCAGCAAGCTGACGACACTGGTTCTGGATAAAACAGGAACCATCACTGAAGGCCGCCCTACTGTTACCGGGATTGTCAGCCTTGAGCTATATACAGAAGCGGAACTCTTAGTGCTGGCTGCCAGCCTGGAGCAGGGTTCAGAACACCCCCTTGCTGAAGCGATTGTTGAGTCCGCTCAATCTAAGCAAATAGCACTTAAATCCGTTGAGGGTTTTCAGGCCATACCCGGTCATGGCGTATCCGGCAAAGTCGATGGTCATGTATTGCTGTTAGGTAATGAAAAGCTGATGAAGGACAATGGCCTCAACGTTGAAAATCTTTTCAGTAAAGCAGAGCAACTGGCAGAACAGGGACAGACCCCGATGTTTATGGCGATTGATCATCAACTGGCCGGCATCATCTCGGTTTCTGACCCTATCCGTTCTGATTCACAGGCAGCCATCAAGCGACTGCATAAACTCGGTATCAAGGTGGTCATGCTCACAGGTGATAACCGGTTAACCGCACAGGCCATTGCCAGACAGGCTGGTATCAATGAGTTCCATGCAGAAGTTCTGCCGGAAGATAAAGCAGGCCATGTAAAACAGCTGCAACAGGATGGACATAAAGTGGGAATGGCCGGTGACGGCATCAACGATGCCCCCGCCCTGGCCCAGTCCGATGTTGGCTTTGCCATTGGCACTGGCACTGATGTTGCCATTGAGTCTGCGGATGTGACCCTGATGGGCGCTTCTCTTCACGGTGTTGCCGATGCCATTGAGCTTTCAAGGGCAACACTGAGAAACATCAAACAGAACCTGTTTGGTGCCTTTATCTACAACTCACTGGGCATACCAATCGCTGCGGGTATTCTATTTCCCTTTACCGGTATGCTGCTCAATCCGGTCATAGCCGGTGGAGCCATGGCACTGTCGTCGGTTACCGTGGTTTCCAATGCCAATCGGTTAAGGTGGTTCAAACCATCAGCAAATAAACATCATATGTCGTAAAATAAGAAGACAGGCAGTTTCAGGATAACCTCCAGCTCACCTTCTGGATTGTAATGTAGCCTGAGGCTGCCATCATAACTCCTTGCCAGAGCGTCCGGTCACCAGGCCACTACCATTAGCATCGATTGTAATGTTGATCTGATCGCTAGTCCGCATTGGCCTCCCCCCCCCATAAACCACCTGCAGAGCAGACTTGATCATGATTCCCAGGGGTTCCAGATCACAGATAAACGGCTCCCGTTTGGCATCATCATCCAGCATTTCTGTACGAAGCCTCAGACGGATAATCGGCGTTTTCAGGTCATGGGATATCCCTGAGAACAACAGCCAGTTTTTTTGTACAAGCTGGATGCCATTGCCGCCTGTGTAGTTGGCGGGGTCTCTTTTGCCGGTGGTGTTGGCAGTAACATGGGCGTGGTGACGGGAGTATTGATCTTCACTATTATCAACTACGGTATGACCTTATCGGCATCAATCCCTACTGGCCGTTTATTATCAAGGGAAGAATTATTATCTTTGCCTTAGCTCTGGACTCCATGAAATACGAAGATAAGAAATAATTATCTGACCTCTACCGTTTCATAACAGTGTGTTTCTGAACTAATGCTGTTTTGTTCTGTCCTATATCAAGGTTTCACTATTAAGTATGTATATTCGTGAAGATAAAGACTCTGCCCTGCATTTTAAGAATCCTTTGTGGCTTATTTCCACTTGTCCTTTCCGCTGGATGGTCTGATGAAAGCGGAGTTCCAGCTTCTGCTCCGCTCTCATCCCGCCTCGATCAGGCAATGTATGTTGATCCCGAAGCCATTGTCAGCATTCAAAACAAATACCATGCATTCATTGAATTCTCCGATAAAAAAGGGGGTGAAGAACAACAGACAACGGGTGATGAATTGATTGAGATCGGCAAAATAATAGGAATGGGTGTGGTTGCTGCAATTTTATATGGGGTAATCCATGACTTAATCACCACCCAGATTAATTTTGCCTATTTCTCCGACTTGTACCTTACGCACCATGGAGCACACACCCTGAGGTATTTCCCATTTGTATACAATTCGGAGTCACGTGTTCTCTATGCTCTGCTCTGGGGCACTATTGCCACATGGTGGGTTGGGCTGCCTATTGGAGGGCTTTCTGCTCTATCAGCCAGAATCAGCTCCGATGCACCTAAAATGGGCTGGCATGATCTTGTTTATCCAGTCGTAACCATGCTGGGTACAAACCTCGCAATAGCTTTGGTTTCCGGAGGGTTAACGTATTTAATATCAGGTAGCAGCTTTCAAACAGTAGCCGCTATGCATAATAGTTCATACCTTTTTGGTATTATCGGAGGCATCCTACTACCACTGTATATTTATTCATCCCGCCTTGAGGCAACCAGCATTGCACAAAAGCAATGTGTCGGTTTCACAAAAGACATAATGGCGCTATTTAACGAACACCCAGAAAACATTGAAATACAGGCTCTGATCAAATTACATCTGAACTCGCCGTATGGAAATTGCAAACAGGCAATGTAGTCTGCTCCGTCCGTTTCGATACTTAGTAAACAGGCATTTCTGAACTTAAGTAGGATTTTGTTAGCGATTCAAGTAGTGTTTTATCTAGTTTTAGATATCAAACTCTTTAGAGCCACTCGATTTTGAATATTTCTCAAGCTGCCAAGGTGACCGGTTTAACGGCCAAAACCATTCGCTATTATGAAAGCCGAAACCTCATATCACCGGCTTCACGACTGTCTAATGGCTACCGTGACTATAACGATAGCCATATAAGAGAGTTGTCGTTTGTTCACCACGCCCGCGAGTTGGGCTTCACGCTTGAAGAATGCGCTGGTTTGCTTGAACTCTATAGAAACAAGGAACGAAAAAGCAGCGATGTCAAAGCACTGGCTCAGCAGAAAATCGCTGATGTCGAAAACAAAATCACTCAGTTGCAAACGATCAGAGAAAGTCTGCAGGATCTGGTCAGCTGCTGTCAGGGTGATGACCAGCCAGCCTGTCCAATTCTGGAAAAGCTGGCAGGGTAGTGTCAAACGAGTCCTTATGTGGTTTGATCAAGAAAGTTCAGCACCTGTTCAGCAACTGACTCAGGTGAAGAGTCGGCTGAAATTTCAAGATGCCGCTTCAACTCACCTCTACCCAGCAATCCGGATAACATACCTTTCAAACCACGTTGCTGACGATCGACTTCAAACCAGAGTTTAAGCTGTTGCTCATCACGCCAGGCGACGATTTCCAGCTCCCGCCAGCGCCCGAGAAACTGCCCTGATACCGGAATGAACTCAAACTCCTGAACAAACGGCAGTTCAAAGCCGCTGGCTGCTTCACATTCAGCCTGACGCAACTGCAAACCTGCCTGGGTGAGTCCATCAAACAGACCGGCCATCAATGCATCCGGCCTGACCACCAGCAGGTCAGTATCCGACGGGTCAATGGCAAACTGGATATCAAGCCCCGTTTCCAGCCATACCTTCCCCTCTCCCAGGGTAATGGGTGTGTTATATGGCAAAATAAAACTGGCATTGAATATTCGCTCTTCATCCGGAGCAATCATAAAGGTTTCTGGCAATGACCACTGGCTCAAAGAGAACGTCTGTTTTACCTTTTCAGTAAGGGTCCCTTCGTCACCTCCTTTACGCTTTTCAAGTTCTTCAAAATACTGGCAGCAGATATTCAGATAGATGTTATCAATCTGTTGCTCAGCTACTCCCCCTTTCACCCGAATGGTGAAATCCACCCGCTTACCAGGAATCAGTTCTGGCTGCTCAAGCACAGCATCCACTTTTGCGGCACCTATAGACAGTGACGCCATTGCTTTTTTCAGTAGTGACATAGATATCCAACAACTAAAAAACAGAGTAATCAGTTTGGCCAGTGCAACTGACCATCGATGACCAGAACACAATCCATACCTGCAGCCGTAGCGGCCTCCCGGCCAAGTTCAGTATCCTCAAACACCAGGCATCTCTCCGACGCGACCCCCACCAGAGCAGCAGCCTTCAGAAAGGTTTCCGGGTGTGGCTTGCCATTTTTAACATCGGTGACCGTAACCAGAGCGTCCAGGCGTTCCAGCAGCCCAACACCAGTCAGCAGTTCCTCAGCATGAGGACGGATAGCACCAGTACCCACCGCCAGTTTCTTATTGCCTTCACAGTGGGTAAAAACAGCATAAGTCTCATCAATCAGGACTGGGCCACTGTATATGTCTTCCCAGATGAGACATTTGGTTTCAGCAAGAACACTGGAATCCTGCGACAGATTATAACGCTGCTTGACCAGTTCAGCCGTCCGTGCAGTAGAGACACCTCCCAGAGAGTAGTGCCACGCCCGGTCAAAAGGAAATCCATATTTCTCAGACACCCTACGCCATGCCTCAAGATGAGTTGGCATGGAGTCAATGAGTGTGCCATCCATATCAAAAATAATGGCATCGTAACTGGCAAGTTTATCGAGCATGAAGCACTGTATTCCGTTGATAACGGTTGCAACAGGCAACCGAATAAAACGGTGAATGATAAACCCCAATGCCTGTCATTCAAATTCCCGAAAAACTCCATCCAATAAAAAAATGGGCGTATTCGCCCATTTTTTTATTGCTGAAAGATAAGCTGAGATCAGTGCGAAGCAAAAACACTCATCCTGCCATCTTTTTTGTAGGCGATGGTCTGGTATGGGTCTTTGCGGTCACCATACTCCATGCCTGGAGAGCCCATGGGCATACCGGGAACCGTAATTCCACGAACATCCGGTTTTTCCGTCAACAGTCGAACCACATCCGATGCTGGCACATGTCCTTCAATGGCATAGCCACCCACAAAGGAAGTGTGACAAGAGCCCGTACCGTAAGGAAGGTTCGCCTTCTCCTTATATTTACCCATATCCTGAACATCATGGGCCATCACCTGAAAGCCGTTCTCTTCCATATGTTTGATCCATTCGGAGCAGCAGCCACAGGTGGGCGACTTATAGGTCATAATCATTGGAAATTTTTCGGCCGCGTAACCAGCCAGAGAGTTCAGCAGTAATGTAGCGCCCAGTACCATTGCCTTGGTCTTTTTCATTAGGTTTACTCCATTTTCTTTCTTTGATAATAACAATCTCTAACGAGACACTAGGTTATAAAACTGTATTTTCCGGTCTGTTTAATAAGCGACAGTGCCACAAAAAATACACCGCAGGAACCATGACCAGCGTCACCAGCAGAGAGCTGGCAATACCCCCGATCATGGGTCCGGCAATTCGTTGCATGACTTCTCCGCCCGTCCCGTCATTCAGCATGACAGGAATCAATCCCACCAGAATGGTCATGACCGTCATCATAATGGGGCGAAGGCGTAATACCGCTCCAACCATGACGGCATCATGAATATCCTGTGGTGTGAGTTGATCAACAGATTGTCGACGTGAAGCCAGAGACTGATTCAGATACACCAGCATCATGATGGCATTACCTACCGTCACACCCGCCAGGGCAATAAAACCAACCCCCACGGCAACGGAGAAGTTATAGCCCTGAATGGCCATCAACCAGACCCCTCCCAACATGGCAAAAGGCAGCGTAGCCATGATGGTGATCACCTCAAAAGCCTGTCTGAACGTCAGGAACAGTATGATGGTGATAAAGAACAGGGTGGCCGGAATAATAATGGACAGCCGTTCATTGGCTCTTTCCATGTATTCGTACTGCCCGGTCCAGTCCAGAGAGTAGCCTGCAGGCAACTCAAGTTCCGCAGACACCAACGCTTTTGCCTCATCCACATAAGAGCCCAGGTCACGATTCTCAATATCCACCAGCACACGCCCCGCTGGCCGGGCATTTTCCGAGCGGATCGCTCCCGGACCATCTTCGACCCTGACGGTCGCTACATCACCCAGTGCAATGCTCTGACCGGTCGGGGTAACCACCGGCAGTAATTTCAACTGCTCTACCGAGTTACGGAAAGACTGAGGATAACGCAGGTTAACCGGATACCGCTCCAACCCCTCAACCGTGGTCGTCACATTCATTCCACCAATGGCCGAGGCCGCAACGTCCTGAAGGTCACTGATATTCAAACCAAACCGGGCAGCCTGGGTGCGATCGATATCAATATTGATGTAACGGCCACCCGCCACCCGCTCCGCATAGACCGACAACGTACCCGGCACAGACTGCAGAATGTTCTCCAGTTCCCGGCCAATGTCTTCTATCACCTCAAGATCCGGACCAGTTACCTGAATGCCAACAGGCGTTTTTATCCCCGTCGACAGCATATCGATACGGGTTCGTATAGGCATAACCCAGGCATTACTGACACCCGGCAGTTTGACCAGTGACTCCAGATCCGCACGCAGCGTATCTGGCGTCACCCCTTCCCGCCATTCTCTGCGTGGTTTCAGCTGAACCACCGTTTCGATCATGGTCAACGGTGAAGGGTCGGTTGCGGTTTCTGCCCTGCCCACTTTGCCAAACACCGTTTCCACTTCCGGTACGGTTTTAATCAATCGGTCAGTCTGTTGCAGCAACTGCCGGGCCTTACCCACTGATATGCCGGCATAAGTGGTTGGCATATACATCAGGTCACCTTCATCCAGTGGAGGCATAAACTCGCTGCCAATATTGGCCGCTGGCAACAGCCCAAGCACCAGAATCACCAGCATCCCGATGAGCAGAGTTCTAGGACGATCCAGTGCCTGCTTCACCAGTGGTCGATAAGCCCACATCATCCAGCGGTTCACCGGATTCTGCTGTTCATCACGAACCTGCCCTCTGACCAGCAGACCGATCAGTACCGGAACCAGTGTAATGGTCAATCCGGCTGCCACGGCCATGGCATAGGACTTGGTAAACGCCAGAGGAGAGAACATTCGCCCTTCCTGCGCCTGCAGACTGAACACCGGCATAAAGCTGACCGCTTCAATCAACAGGGAGAAAAACAACGGTGGCCCGACTTCCAGTGACGACTGCCTGACCACTGCCCATCGGTTGGCAGCTGTAATCCTGACCCGCTGCATATGCTTGTGAAAGTTCTCTATCATCACGATAGAGCCATCCACCATGGAGCCAATGGCAACGGCAATACCCCCAAGGGACATGATATTGGCGTTCAACCCCTGGAGGTACATAATGACAAACGCGCCCAGAATCCCCAGTGGCAGACTGATGACAATGACCAGCGATGAACGGAAGTGCATCAGGAACAGCGCACAGATGGCCACCACAATCACCAGCTGGAGTAGCAGTGTTCCCGTCAGGGTAGCAATGGAATCATCCACCAGGCCTGAGCGATCATAAGTCGTGATAATTTCTACGCCTTCTGGAAGACCTTTCTGCAGTTCACCGAGTTTGGTCCTGACCGCGCTAATCACTTCTCTGGCATTCTCGCCATAGCGCATCACGATAATGCCGCCGACGACTTCACCTTCGCCATTCAGTTCAGCAATGCCCCGACGCATCTGAGGCCCTTCCTGTACCGTGGCGACATCCCCCACCGTTAAGGGGGTGCCTTCAGCCGTCACCATCAGTGGCACACGACGAATATCTTCTACCCCCTGGAGATAGCCTGTAATACGAACAATGTATTCCGCCTCTGCCAGCTCAATAGCTGAAGCACCCGCTTCACGGTTACCCATTGCCAACGCCTCCTTCAGCTTCTGAAGAGGAATACCGTAGGCTCTCAGCTTGTAAGGATCCGCAATTACCTGATACTGGCGCACCATGCCACCCACTGTCGCCACTTCGCTCACGCCAGCCACCGATTGCAACGGGTACTTCAGATACCAGTCCTGCAGACTGCGTAATTGAGCCAGGTCATGCCTGCCAGTCCGATCAACCAGGGCATAGTTATAAACCCAGCCTACCCCTGTGGCATCAGGCCCAAGCGCCGTTCTTGCCTCTGCAGGCAAATTACCCTGCACCTGGTTCAGGTACTCAAGCACCCGTGATCGAGCCCAGTAAAGATCCGTTCCATCTTCAAACAGAATGTACACGTAAGAAGTGCCAAACATTGAGGAACCGCGGACATCCACGGCTCCGGGAACCGACATCATGGCGGTGGTCAACGGATAGGTCACCTGATCTTCCACCAGCCGGGGCGCCTGTCCCGGATAATCCGTTTTGATAATGACCTGAACATCCGACAGATCGGGCAAGGCATCCACTGGCGTATTGTTCGTCACCCATACACCACCCACCAGCAGTGCAAGCGCTGCCAGGAGTACCAGAAAACGATTCCCCAGCGACTCATGAATTATCGCTTTGATCATATCCTGCCTCCTTAATGCCCCATGGCCTTATGGTCAATCGTGCTGTGATCCACTGGCATGGAGCCCATATCATGGCCGGAATGATCCATAGTGCTGTGATCCATCGGCATGGAGCCCATATCATGACCGGAATGATCCATGGTGCTGTGATCCATCGGCATGGAACCCATATCATGCCCTGAATGATCCATGGTGCTGTGATCCATCGGCATTGAGCCCATATCATGAGCGGAATGATCCATGGTGCTGTGATCCATCGGCATGGAGCCCATATCATGACCGGAATGATCCATGGTGCTGTGATCCATCGGCATGGAGCCCATATCATGGCCGGAGTGGTCCATAACCTGCTCAGCATCAAAGCGGGTCAGGTCCGCATTAATACTGGACTCCGAATCCAGCAGAAACTGGGCAGAAGTGACCACCCGATCCCCTTCCGACAACCCTTTCAAAACTTCTACCTGATCACCGACCTGACGCCCGGTTGATACTTTTACTGAACGATACCTGCCACCGCCCAGCGCTCTGACAACCCGCTGCAACTCTTCTGTCTCAATCACCGCTTCAGCCGGCACTGTTAATGTGAAAAAGCTTTCCAGGTCGATACGAACCTGAGAGTACATATTGGGCTTCAGGTCAGAGTCAGGGTTAGGAAACTTAAGCCGGACTCTCAGGCTGCGAGTCCGTGGATCCAGCTCTGGATAGACATAGTCCACAGTACCCTGCCAGAGTTTGCCCGGCAGATAGTCAACGGACATAAAGGCTGCCTGTCCTTTTTTTACAAGATGAGACTGGCGCTCAAAGACATCGGCCATCACCCAGACATCATCAAGGCTGGCCAGCTCAATCAATGTTTTTGCCGGTGTGACGTAAGAGCCATCACGAATAGTAAGTTGCGAGATATAACCTGCCCGGGCCGCATAAAAGGGAAGCGTTCGCTGTATCTTTTTTTGCCGGACAATCCGGTCTATGGTCTTTTGTGGAACATCCAGAGACATAAGACGCTCCCGGGATGCCCGGATCAGGGCCGGACTTCCGGAAGCCATTGCCGCCAGCAGCTCTTCCTGGGCATTGACCAGTGTCGGTGAATAGAGGTCAAACAGACGACTGCCCTTCTCAACAAACTCACCACTGGAAGCCACTGCAAGGTTTTCCACCCAACCGTCCACGCGACTGTTCATCTGCATAAGACTATCTTCGTCGTACAACACCCTGCCAACGGTCTGCACCTGGGGTGTAAGCAGCTGCCGTCTTGCTGCAACACTCCTGACACCCAGGTTATTTTCAACTGCAGGAGAAACCGATACGGTTCCGGGGAACTGCGGCTTATCAGCCGCTTCCTCATACACAGGAACCAGATCCATTCCCATGGGTGACTTGCCGGGTTTATCTCTGCGGTAGTTAGGATCCATCGGAGCAACCCAATAAAGAGGTTCTCGTTCCTGAACTTCAGATACGATGGGGTCAGAGTGATTCAGCCAGAGGTGATAACCACCCGCTCCAGCGATAAAGGCCACAATAGCCAGGGGTAAACCCGTTATCTTCCTACTCATTGGTTGTCGCTCCCTGGCATCAGATAGTTAATACGGGCAAGGCTCTGCCCAATATCAGCTTGAAGTCGTATATATGAAAGACGGCTATCCAGAAGAGTACGGTACACCTGGATCACGCTGTTAAAGTCCTGGGTATCTGACTGATAGGCAGTCAATGCCGCCCGGGCCTGTCGTTCAACGTCAGGCAGCAAACTGCTGGTATAGTGGTCGAGGCGCTTGCTGAGACCTTGATAACGGGCAACCTCAGCATTGAATTGACCTACCAGCTGTCGTACAAGTTCCTGCCTTACTGACAGGGCTGCTTCCTTGCGGTATTCACTGGCCTGTAGCTGGCGGTTCTGTCGGTTTGCGGTGAACAGTGGAAGATCCATCATGACCATCAGGGAGTATTTATTGCGATCGTCTCCGCTTCCCATCATCGCCATATCCCCCTGCTCCCGACCATAGGCTAACTCGATACCAAACTGGGGCTTAAAGCGCTCTCTGGCCAGAGCCACGCCCTGCTCAGTCTGTTCAATTACCCGTTCAGACTCACGCACCAGAGGGTGTTGGAAAGTAATGGCTTCAACCGTATCTGCTAAAGCACCAACTGGTAACTCGAGAAGCTCCGGTAACTCCGTACTGACAAGAGAAACAGTGCTTTCACCCAGCCATCGGTTCAGTCTGGCAAGGCTCTCTGCATGGCTTGTAGAAAATGACAAAATCTGGTCATCCAGACGGGCAAGTGCCACCCGGGCGTTATAAACCTCCTGCTGCTTTTTCTTTCCCTGGCTGTACATCGACGCCGTTACCGCAATCAGCGACTCATAAAGATCACGGTCAGATGTTAACGCTCCCACGGCCCGCTGCCAGTACCAGACATCGTACCAGGCAAGCCGCACATCCCGCCGAACCAGCAATAGACGATTTTCAGCGGCGGCATCCATGGCCTCTTTTTTCAGCTGCAGCTGATTCTGCTGAATCCGGTTACTGCTGCCTCTGGGCAGCATTTGCTCCACTTTAAACTCAAGCATTCCCTGGTTCAGGGGATCCAGGTCACTCCCCGGAAGGTTCATGGTGCCAATGGATAGCTTTGGGTCCATCCACCCTCCGGCGGCGATTGACTCCTGTTCAATCATGCTCGACTGGGCGGTGAACTGCTTTACACCATTGTCCATCGCCAGAGCAAGCTGCTCGGCTTTTGCCAGTGTCAGCCCTTCGCTGGCTTTGACTGCGGCACTGCTTATCATCAGCAGACAAACGCCCAGCCCTGCAGCAAGCTGCTGACCATATCGGACAACCCCGATACTCCTATTAAGTAACATGACAATATTCCTAAAAAACAACCTTTGAAGACCGGCGCAATAGCGATATTAAGAGCTCAGCCGGCCACAGCGATTGCCGGGATAACCGGAAATCGTTCAACTGGAGTTTTCAGGAACAACTATTCAAGGAATGAAGCTTTTGCGAGGTAGATCTCGGGAAGAGATGAAAGAATATCAGGCTCAGTAAACTGCTGCCAGAAACGAACATTCGTCGTTTGGTTCAGCGTTTCCTGAACAACAATATAGAGTAGAGAGAACAGAGGTTTCAGGTCAGGGCCTGCAGAGGTTTGTAGCACCTCACCATCATTTTCACAGTCAGGACAGGCGGATTCCATTACCGCCATAGGTTCCGTGTCCATGGCACAGCAGTCATGGAGGATTTCGACATCTGCCGCCGATTCAGCATGGCTTAATTCTGCTGTGACAACATCAACTGAAAAGCTTTCTCCCTGATGATGCGCAGCCTGCGCTTCTGCAACTGTCATCAGACAAAATTGCAGAACAGACAGCAGCATCATGACCATAAAGGCCATGCTCAATGAGCGGCGATGACGATGATGCAAAGTCTGAAGCATTTGACTATCTGGACTGATGACTTAACTGGTTATTGGGACGAATATAACCATTATCATCGGCAGTAAGTCAATCTTGATCAGCCCTTAACAATGAATGAGTATTGACGCAAGGCAACTGACACAGGATCAAGCATCGTGCAAAAACAATAATCAACTGCTAAGGTGGGCCCTGCCTGACAGATTAACACGCAAGTCACTGTTATGCGCTCAATCGGATGTTCTAGGGCCTGTTGACATTTCGTTGCGTGCTCAGTGACCCAGAAAAGCGTCATATGCGCGAAAGACTTGTGCAGCGTGTAGTGTTCTA
The DNA here is from genome assembly GCF_001647025.1 of Endozoicomonas atrinae. Taxonomy (GTDB): domain Bacteria; phylum Pseudomonadota; class Gammaproteobacteria; order Pseudomonadales; family Endozoicomonadaceae; genus Endozoicomonas; species Endozoicomonas atrinae. Next base: position 2,018 of record NZ_LUKQ02000050.1, on the reverse strand, counting down.
CATCAAACAAGTCTGACAAAACAGATGGCGCTTTTCTGGGCCACCCTGCGGGCGGATCAGGGCGCCCCTATGACTTCGTTGCGGCATTTTGAAAGGCAACCAGCCTTACTGCAATGCCATGCCTCGTCATAGGAGCGCCCTGATCCGCTGAGCACACAACGAAACGTCAACAGGCCCTAAGAAACATCAGGTGTGCAGGGTGACTGTGGCAATCATTTCAACCGGTTCCTGCACAGTGCCAACAATGTATAAAAAGCACTTGAGGTGCCTTAATGGAAAGAATCTGGATCAAGCAGCCACTGGCTGTCTTCACTGCCAATGACCTGGACGCCAGTAACGGTATTGTGATCGAAGGTGAACGAATTGTTGAAGTACTGGGAGCAGGTCAGGAGCCCGGTACTCCCTGCAGAACAATCGTTGATGCCCGGGACCAGGTCCTGTTGCCCGGCCTGATTAATACCCACCACCATTTCTACCAGACCCTGACACGCTGCTGCCCACCCGCCCTGAATAAGAAGCTGTTTCCCTGGCTGCAGACCCTTTACCCCATCTGGGCTGGTTTAACGTCTCAAATGCATCAGCAATCCAGCAGACTTGCCATGATTGAACTTCTGCTTTCTGGCTGTACGACGATGGCTGATCACCACTACCTTTTCCCCCGGGGTTTGGAAAGTGCCATTGATATTCAGGCAGAAACGGCTCTCTCACTGGGGGTTCGGGCGACATTAACCCGAGGTTCAATGACACTGAGCCAGAAAGAAGGTGGCTTACCACCGGAATCAGTGGTTCAGAGTGAACAGGCCATTATGGACGACTCCGAACGTCTTATCCGGAAATACCATCAGAACGATAATCGCCAGCTGGTTGAAATTGCACTTGCCCCCTGCTCACCCTTCTCTGTCACCACTGAGATTATGAAAGAGAGTGCAAAACTGGCCACCCAATACAATGTTCATCTGCACACCCATCTGGCAGAAACCGAGGATGAGAATAACTTCTGCCTGAAAATGTTTGGCTTGAGACCGCTGGACTATCTCGAGGAAGTTGGCTGGTTGCATAACCGCACCTGGCTGGCTCACGGGATCCATTTCAATGATGAAGAAGTCCAGCGACTGGGCAAAGCAGGAACCGGCATCTGTCACTGCCCTTCGTCCAATATGATTCTTGCTTCCGGTATCTGTCGGGTCAAAGAGCTCAAGGAGGCCGGTTGTCGCGTAGGGCTGGGAGTGGATGGCAGTGCGTCCAATGATCACAGCAACCTGATGCAGGAAGTTCGTCAGGCCCTACTGATCCAGCGCCTTCGATATCAGGCGGATGAATTCACCCATTACGATGCTCTATACCTGGCCACCAAAGGCAGTGCCGAAGTGCTGGGGCGTGAGGATATCGGTGAACTGGCAGTGGGTAAAAAGGCAGACATCGGGCTCTATAAACTGGACGAGCCTCGATTCAGTGGTGCTCATGACCCATTAGCAGCACTGGTCGTTTGTGGTGCTAATAGCGCCAATAGCGTTATGGTAAATGGTGAGTGGCTGGTAAAAGATCGGGAGTGGCTGGGTGGAGATTTACAGGAGCTGATGGCTAATCATCACAAAGCAGCAAAAGCGCTTTACCAATAAAATCTCTTCTGCAATAAAAAAGGGAAGCCAGGTGCTTCCCTTTTCAATACTAAGTAACTGTCCTTAAATAACCTCCACATTTCAACAAACGCTACCCGCTGCCCGCTCCCCGAAAAAGCCGAAGCCGACTGTGCTTTTGCGGGCAGCGGCTTTTTTACAATCCCTGGTAAAATGACGAAGTTATTCCTGGACAAACCAAACGATACCAAATCAGGCCGTTTTCAACATCCACTCCGTTTCCAGTGCGGTCACATGACGCTCAAAGCGTTGTAATACCAATCGCATTTTCTAAATCCTTAAGCTGCCGCCAACTATGCTTAGGCATCATTACCATGCATTATCTAGAACAGATGTCTCGTCGACCACAGCTACCCGAAGGTTTTAATGATGTTGATTTTC